>JADYXR010000026.1 GCA_021772095.1 Candidatus Obscuribacter sp.
GCTTGGTGAGCTAATTCAGGGAATTAAGTTTGTTGATGGTATCAAACAAGAAGAGGCCGCCTAAGCAATGCTAAAACACAACATTTGAGAAAATCTCGCATTGATTTAGGTGCTATCACAAAATTGATTGATGACTGAAAAATCGGAATCCCGGAAATACCTGCAAGAGCCCGCAAGCATCCATCTTTCAGCTCTTGCATTTCTTGGTCAGCAGTTCGATTGAAAGCAAGACACGCCCCATGAAAATCATGAACTTGCCCATAGCGTCTTTCTTGATCTGCCAATGTTATTTTTGCCAGTCTCTGCGCCCTAAAGCGCTGCTAATCATGCCATTCAGTCGCGCAATCAGCAAACTTGTAATCCCTCGTCGTTAACAGGCCCGGCGCCAACGACGCGCAAAATGCCATCAGGCATAAACCAAGCTCGTCGTCATTACATTAGCTCTCTGACGCAGTTCCCGTCGTTGAACCCAGATCGAGTACTTCGGCTTGAGACGCAACGCGTTTGATCGCCTCGATGCCATTCTCTGCTGATTGCTTTGTCGTATATCCTTGAGACGCCGCAATAATCAAGCCATTTTCAGCCTTCAAATGGAAGTAGAACTGGCCATCTGCACCCACGAAAATTTCGAACTTACCCATTTAATTCACCTTCACAACCAATCCTTTTTGAAGGATCTATTGTCTCACACGCTTCTGACCTAGCACTGCTTGTAAAGGGGCCGCTCGAGATTAAGTAGCCGCTGAACGTCCAAACGAAAACAAAACGCCGAACGATCTTGTTTTTATCGCATTGGAGCCACAATTCGTATCTGCGTGGCCTCAATGTTCTTTATCGTGATGACTGGCTTCGAGTCGAGCGAGCGCATCTTTAATTTCAGGCAGCGCCGCACGCGCCGCAACTTCGCCTGCAGAAATTGAATCTTCTATGCGTTCCAAGTCATCATCCATCATAGTCGCTCCAATCAAACGTGGTGCAATAACTATGTTTGCCTCTTCACGCAACCGCTTGTCCATAGCAACGAATGCGGCATCTAGAATACGACGTCCTAAGAACTTGTATGAACTGAGTTTTGAAGATTGAATATGCGTGAGTTTGTTATCCGCTGATACGGCGATAATAAAATCAGCTCCTGATTGTCGGGCTTTGAATGTCGGCACGTTGGCACCAATTCCGCCGTCCACATAATATTCGGAGTCAATCTTGACTGGTTTGAACAATCCTGGAATGGTCGAACTTGCAATCATCGATTGAACAAGATCTCCATGATCGAACGAACGAACAGTTCCATCATTGAGATTAAGTGCTACAGCTTCAAATGGTATATCAAGCTTCTCAATCAATCTTTTATTTTCGGGAATTTGTTTTTCCAAAAATTTATGCATCTTTTTTCCGCTGGCGAGCCCGGCACATGGAGTCTCTCTGAAGGCATAAACCAATGGTCTAAGCGGGATGAATAAGATCCGCGCCCAAATAAAACGCGGCAGATATACCTCACTGAGCGTTTGATCCTTCATGATCGCTTCGATCTCGGTAAGCGGAGTACCGGCACAATAGAGCCCACCGATGATTGCACCGATGCTATTTCCGACAACCAAATCAAAGCGAATGCCTTCCTCTTCCAGGACCCTCAATACGCCAATATGAGCAGCACCCCTGCTTCCACCGCCGCCGAGGACAAGCGCAATACGCGGTCGTCCGACAAACTGCACATCTTTCTGTGAATGGACCTCCTGCGCTAAAACTGGACATCCAATAGAAAGAAAAAAACAAACGGCTAGCAAGATTGTTTCCGGCCCAGCAAATCGAAAAAATGACATTCTTTTCTCCAATGCAACCAAAAGAGAGTCCGGTCGATGAGACCCGACAACTCGATCAACTTTTTCGACATTCTCTTCGCTGCCAAAATCACCATATCACGTCAATGACTCGAGCTTCGTTAGTGGGCTATCTTTGAAAGATGTTTTAGCGCGGCAAGCGGCAATTACAATTGAGCCAACGTAGCTAAACGCTCTCCCCGCGCAATACAGACTGATTCAAACGAAGATTCACCTGATCTAATTCTTCTGGTGGTAACTGTCTTTTAAGCTCACTAAACAACTCACTTTCTGAAAATTCAATGTGTGCTTGCAACCGCTCCAAGAGCTGACCAAGACTGGTTAGAAAATTAGGACCGTCAACATGCTGCATTAGCAAATCAGAAATTTGCTCTTTTATCTCATTGCGTTCCGCTGTAGACTTCGCAACCACTCTTTTTATAGACTCAGATTCCTGCTCATGTTGTTCCATCCAATCTAAACACAGCGTTTGCTGCCTTTCCAGATGCCGAACGATTCCGTCGAACAGATCTACCGTCTCGTCAAAAACTTTGTCACGAGACCATTGGGAATACTTCTCGACTAGCACCCGCAACTGACTCGCGAGCAGACCATGGTCTTCAGAAAGAAACTCAAAGACTGTTACCATCCGACCCACTTTGCTTTCGAGTCCAGAGAGCATGACCTTCGCTCTCTGGGAAACGTGCGGATTAGCATCGGCAGCCAATTGTCGCAACACATGTTTCGGAAGGTAACTCGTGGAAGCTAACTGATAACGAACGTCGCTATTTTGATCGCTAGCAAGAACCGCTAAAATCGACTCCGGAGTTGATTTATTCAAAGCAACCGCCGCACGAACTTCGGATGAATTGTCCCTGGCTAGTTTCGACAGGCATTCAATTGGAGTTCGACGATTTTCAGCTACTCGCCGTCTGACCGCAGGGCTGCTTGACTCAGCGAGCTGTTCGAGCGCTGCTACTGAGGTCAGTTCGGACCCGGCATTGATGTACTCTTTTCGAATCGTTCCATCGTCCATTGATTGCTCCTTTTAAGCATATGAGTTGATTTCTGCGCCTTTTTTGACGACCGGAAACCTCAAGAAGATTCCAACCAGCTGGATTGACGCCACTTCCCAACAACGAAAGGGTAATTCTACCAGCTAGCAGCATATCGAAGAGGAACTCAAGTGGTAAAGCGAAATTTCAATCATGAAGACAACATTCAGCGATGAAATCCCGTCGGATTGGGCAATTTGTATTGCTCCCAAGAAACAGTGATAATTCTAGTCAGTGCCAGGAGGGTGCCAGCGTCACGTAAATGGCGGTGATCGCTCAGTGGCACTGTGTTTTCCTGAACCAAAGTAGGGAAACACGCACATTTTTCGCGGAGGACGTTGGTGAAATGAACGAAGTTGTGAAGGGAATTGAAAAAGGATTGAATGACTGCTCTCATCCGGCATGTAGTTGCCGTGAGGAGTTAGGCAAGCAGTACTGCAGTGAGGCATGCAGGAAAGCCGTAAAAGTCACCGAGTCAGTTTGTCACTGCGGACATCCAGAATGTGGTGGCCCTTTGAGTTGATATGCGATAAACGGCAATGGTCAATCAGAATTACGCAACAAAGGTACGTAGCTGCATCGAAATTGCCACAACTAAATTGCTCAAGTTGCAAACCCATTTCTGATTTTACGAGAAGTATCACGCGCCACCATTAGCAGTGGCACGGCAACACCATTGCAAAAGGCAACAAAAATCCCAAAGCCTTGAGAAAACACATCATAGGCACCTACTCCAGGTCTTTAGAGGTTTATTTTTGATCAATCCGATCGTTAAGAGCACAATGAAGTCATTAAGAAAACTTGCCGTGATGATGGTTACTCTTGTTGCGTATGCCGCGATCTTCCGACAATAAAGTCTTCGACATAGATGCTATCAGCGATCGGACGCAGCAAGGAGGCAGCAGGACGCCGACTTCTATCGAATCTTGGTTTGGCCGCGATGACAGCATCAGACGAGCGGCCCAGATGACCGAAGATGAGCGTAGTCGCGCCGACAAACTCATGCATAGACGAATGTTGGTGCTAATACCAGGCTTCGGCAGAATCTCTGCTCAGAAGCTGCTGACGAAACTGGTCTCTCAATACGAGAACGCCCTCACCAGGCTGGAGAATTTACCTGAAATAAGTGAAACGAAAGAGTTGCAATCGACTTATGAGCAGTACTTTCAAAAGGCTCATTCAATTTTTGTCGATTGCAAGCGATTGATCTCACACCCGCTTGCTCGCACTAAAGATGGCATCCGATTGAAAGAAAGCATCAAAGAACGCAAAAAACAGCTATCAGCTCTCGAGTTGCGAGCCAAGCAACTCGATGGCGATTTGCGCGATCATTACCACATGGACCAATTTAAAACCGACGGAGGCAAGGCAAGCAAGTAACGGCGTTTTACGCACTTCCTGTTCATCAGGTACGATTAAAACCTTAACGTAGTCGGCCGCGATTTCACAAGTAAGCCACCAGCAGCAGTGCCTTTCGATCGATGGTAAGGTTACTCTATCTCTTTGGCATCAAGCCAGGACCATGATCACCTTCTGCCTCCTCGCGAAATGTCTTCATCTCCATTTCTGGACAAAGCGGATTCATATCCTCGATGATTTTACACATCAACTCGGGAGCACCAACAGCTGTTTCAAAAATGACTCGACTTTTTCGACGATGCGCATGACAAAAATGTCATGAGTAGAGCAAATGTCCTATCGTGGACGTTTCTTTAGTTGCGTAGTCTTTGTCTTGCGGGTCTTTGATCTGCTGACTGAGTTTTTGCCAGATGTTGTGTTTTGAGTAATTGAATAAGGTGGCGTATTCTTTCAATAACGACAAAGAAAGGAGATACGCCAATGAAGAAAGATAC
>JADYXR010000205.1 GCA_021772095.1 Candidatus Obscuribacter sp.
CACAAGTGGTGGCATCTTGAAAATTCCAAGCGAGCCTGTCTATTGACAAGATCTGTTGAGGACGATCTTCAAGCACGTTTTTCAGTGTGAACTAATTAATGTGTTAGCGGATCGAATGTGACTCGATGAGTGCGTTAACAGAGTCGCAAAGACCTCGGAATCATCGGGTTTTGCCAGGTCCGTCCTTCGGAAAAGTAAGTTGTCATCGCCGTTGCAATACTTGGTATAGAGGTCAGGGTCGATCGCGATCGAAAGGATCGCAGTGTGAATCAACCACGCTGAAAAATTATCAACGTCCTTGTCGTAATGTTTCGCGCGCCGCTCAGGATGCTGAAAGCTCGGATGTCCGACTTCTAAACTTTTTTTGCCTTTCAATGCCGGAACATAGAGCGCATCGTAATCCACCAGCCGCAGACCTTGCGGTGACATCAAAATGTTTCCATGTTGAAGGTCACCATGACTGATTTGCGCGCGTGTCAGATCCGCCATCATCTTATGAAAATCACTCAGAAGACTCTTCATCAGTTCCGTGTTCTGATAGTTTTTCAAAACATAGCGGTCAAGCGTATCGCCGTCCACCCAGGGCATCTTCAAAATCGGAAACCATTCGCCGCGGATCTTAATACCGTTCTCAACGTAGTGAAAATCAACCGTGCATTCGAGGTCGTCCATCAGAACGAACTCACTGATGTGGCGATATCGCTCTTGCTGTTCTGACCGATTGGAAAGAAAACACCTGACCGCCCAAGCTTTATCTCCAGCCCAAATCTTATAGACCGAAGCAAACGCTCCAGTCATCGATTTCGGCAGACCCAACGCGTTGGTTTCAACCACACCGTGCGACAAATCTTTGTCCGCAATGCTAACGGACGGATTTTGAATTGCTTCGTTGTAGTCTTGTGGCGTTGGCCAAAATGATGGTGCCATAACCGCTTTCTTCCCATTATCGAAGGAAGGGAACCTATATAAACAATTAAAGAATAATGTCTGACGAATAAAGAATGAGGCCAGACAAAAGCGAGGTCAGATCGGATTGCAAGAACAGGGTCAGAGCAAATAGCAGGAATGGTGTCTGAACGAATAGCAAGAAAGAGGTCTGAACGAATAAAGAATGAAGTCAGAACGAATGGTGCTTCCTGGCTCTGAGAATGGTCTGCCTTGTGGATGGTACTGGTTTGGAACGAATCACATCTTGAGGGCGATAAAGTGAAAGTGGCCGGGTATAAATTATGAGCAGCGCGCGATGAAAGTTTAAGAGTTGGCAATCCGCGAGCCATGGTCAATCTGCAGCCGAAACTAGCACCCAGTTGAAAACATTGAACGCGAGAAAATCCAAATGATCGGACTCTGTCAGCGCTATCCGCGAATAGCGTTGGCGTTCGTATTGGTGCCGATTTTGTTCAATATGGTGATGTGGCAAAACTATCCGGTCAGTGCGCTACCGTTGCTTCCTCAGATTTTATTGAATGCCGGAATAAGCTTTGCTTTACTGGCTTTTGGTCTCGGTTTCGGAATATTAACTTCGATGTTCTCGCTGATTTGTTTTCTATCATTTCTCAAGCTCGGTTTTATTCTAAAAAAATCCAAAATCGCCGAGTTTGTTATGCGCCATCTCGCCCTATTCGCGGGATTTTGGATAGTCACTTTCACCGTTGGCAGTTTCGCCGGCTTCCTGCTAATTGTCTGCGTAAAGTTCGACATCGCACATTCCAATCTTTTTCTAAGTGGCTTGCAGGGTTTTCTTATTATGGGATTAGGAGCTGGGTCCGCTGGAATGTTCTTCGCAATTGTTTGGGCGTCTATATTCGATTTAGCTAAGCGCCTTGTCGTTAGAGGCTGAGACGAGTGTTGAACCACAACCCTCAGAAGAGCGACTCGCATGTTCGTCCTGCCGACGGATTGTCCGTTCGGAAGTGCAGGACAAGAGACCAATAATTCGTCAGAGCAATGATTTGTAGCACCTGGCGTCGTCTGGTGGGTCTAACCAATGCCACGTTTAACGTAGCCGATGATGGTGCACACATGAGTAGGTGGCCTTATTTATTAATGCAATTTTTTCGGATTCGAACATGAGCGCGAAGATGAAGGTGAATACAAACACGATAACAAACCCTAATGCGAACACCAATACGCCTACTATGCATACGAATTGGCGACTTGTTACTTCTGCGCTCACTGCCGTGATTTTGTTTCTGTTCTCAGTGCAAACATCATTTGCCTTTACCGTCGAAGAGGCAGCTAAAATCAATACCTTGCTCGACGAAGGCCGAAAATCACTTGCCGAAAATAAACCAGACGATGCGATTCCGAAGTTGCGAGAGGCACTAAAACTTGCACCGGACAGCCCGGTGATTCTTGTGAATTTAGGTTTCGCTCTCGAAAGCGCCGGACAGTACGATGAAGCCCTGATCCGCCTCAAAGAGTCAATCAAGCTCGATCCGAGCATTCCGATGGCCTGGGTAAATCTTGCTGGCGTTTATCAATGCACGGCAAGGATTCCAGAAGCAATCGAAACGTTTGAGACTTATCTGAAGCGCTTTCCGAAGGACGCCCACGTTAGTCAAGTCAAACCAATTCTTGCGATTTTGAAAAACACGAAGTTACAAAACGCGAGTAGCACAGACGCTGCTAATCATTCTGATTACTACGTTTCGGCAGTGCATGACGGCGTGCGAAAGTGGGACGCGCAAATGTTTCCATTGAAAGTGTTTATTTCGAAAGGTGATCCAGCGAAGAATTACAAAGAAAGTTTTTCCAAACAAATCGAAAATGCCTTGAATGTGTGGCAAACAAGCTCGAACAATGTGGTTTCATTTGTTCTGGTGAATGACGCTGCTGCTGCTGACATTGAAGTGCGATGGACTAACGATGAAAATGCCGTGTCCACGAAAGGAGAAGCTGGTGACTGTCGGACTCGTCTGGGCGCAAAAGGAATCACACATGCAATTATCATGATATTAATCTCCGACGGTAACGAGGCGCTGCCACTCGGAGATCCCTTTGTACACTGGGTTGGCTTGCACGAACTTGGGCATGCACTCGGGTTGGGCGGACACAGTGTCAGTCCAAATGACATCATGTACGCCACCATGACTTTTGATTATTACGAGAAAACGATAACGCCGCGCGATGTTGCCACTTTGGCGCATCTTTATCAAACCGATGTCAAAGTCACCGGGTCGCCAAACCAGCTGTACAACGAAGCTACAGCTGAATTGAACAAGCAAACTTTGGCGGCGAATGGTGAGCGCAATTTTCTTCCAGTAATCACGAAATTTGAAACGATTCGCAAAGACTTTCCCACATTTGAGCAGGCCAAAGCCCCACTCGCGCAGGCGTATTCTAATCACGCAACACTTTTCTATATGACAGGGAAACTGGCTGAGGCAGCCGTTTTTTATAAAAAAGCGCTAGCGACTTTTACCAAAATAAATAAACCAGGAGATCAGGCAACTGTTCGCAAATATTACTCGGATGTCTTGAAACAGCTCAATCGAAACGCTGATGCTGCCGCCGTTTTGGCTGGAAAGAATCCATGATATGACAAATCTTGATTCTCAGAGAGATTCTCATTCCGGCTTTCGCGAGAAGCAGGTTTTAGTCGAGCGTTATGAGATTCTTTCGGAAATTGGCTCTGGTGGGCTGAGTACAGTTTATACTGCCAAAGATCTGGTGCTGAAACGAGTGATTGCCATCAAGCTTTTGAAGTCGCAATCCAATGAACAATATGTGATTCGTTTGCAGCGCGAAGCGAAAGCAATTTGTCACCTCAAGCATAAAAACATAATCGAAGTCTACGACTTCTTCATGGCTGAAGGGAATGTTCCGGTCCTGGCGATGGAGTACATCAAAGGCGAGTCGTTGGACGAACTCATCAAACGCAAAGGACCGTTGCCAACGCAGATGGCATACGATGTGTTCCAGCAGATTTGCAGCGCGATTGCTTATGCGCATGAAAGGCACATCCTGCACCGGGATCTTAAACCAGGAAATGTTTTGTTGCGCGAGTTGAAAAACGGAAAACTCGAAGTGAAAATTATCGATTTTGGTATTGCCAAAATGTTGGACGATGCGGAAGGATCGCTCACCGGGGCTGGTGCTATGATCGGCACGCCGAGTTTCCTGAGCCCGGAACAAGCACTCGGACAAACTGTCGATCAGCGAAGCGATATCTATTCGCTCGGTTGTTTGATGTACAAAAGTTTGACTGGCAGGGCACCATTTCGCGGCTCCACTTCGGTCGAGGTCGTCAACGCGCAAATCTATGACGCCGCCCCCAGCCTGAGCGAGGGAAATGAAAAGTTCGAGTTTTCAGACGAAATAGAAGAAGTGGTGGCAAGGGCTCTGGAGAAAGATCCGGATGAGCGTTTTCAAACTGTGGATGAACTTGCCGAATCCGTTCGCTATCTGATTGTAGAAGCTGGTATCACGTCTTCGGAAGACGTCGAGGCGCCGAACTCGCTCAGACGATCGAGTTGGCAATTGCATGCCGCCGTGGCACTATGCGTGGTGCTCATTGTGGCGCTTGTCGGCGGTATCGGGTATGTGATGTCTCAGAGTGACAATTTGTTAGAAACGCAGCAAGCGAAAAGCGACAAGCTGTTTCTGTCCAGGCGAAAACATAATGTGCAGAAGCGCTGGGTGCGAAATTGGGAATGGATTGACCTGGAAGGTACGGTAACTGACGAGCAGTTGATATTTTTGCCGCAACTCGATTGTAAGCGTTTGGATTTGGCAGGCTCATCGATAACGGATGGACAGCTTACGCACCTTGTAGACCTTCCTTTAGTAAGCTTGGACCTGCGAGACACCAAGATCACCGACAGAGGACTCGAATCAATTTTAAAGATAGAGGGATTACAGACTCTGTTGATGGAGCGCTGTCCAGGGATAAGTCATCAAGGCTACAGATCCCTGGCGAAATTGAAATCCTTGAAGATTTTGTCTCTGAGAGATACCAATGTAAGCGACGAAGATCTCAAGGAAATTTCAAAACTCTCTAATCTGATTTTATTGTATGTATCCAATTCGCCCCATATAACCGACGCTGGAATAGATCAGATTTTGAAATTGGAGAAACTAATTTCAGTGAGAATCGGTAGCACCAAAGTCACAACGGTTGGAATCGATAAGTTAAAACCGCACCCGACCTTGGTTTTTTACGGGATCGATGATTTAGACCTGTCCGACGATAAAATGCCACTATCATTCAATCAAAAAATTTCTATGCTGGATTTGTCTAGGAATCCGCTCACTTACAGAGGACTGCGCAGCGTTCTCGCGCTCAAAGATATTTGGTTTCTCGATCTTCGCCAATGTCCAGGCATAGATAAATTGGCTGAGAACAAACTATCAGCGAGATTTAGAGTAGAGGAATTTAAGGTCTGTTTGGCGGACGGTCCGGCGCGTGGTGTCTTTTCCGACTTTGAAACGGAGTGGTATTTTGAGCCCGAATATTACAAAAAATCAGCCACTGATGCACCACTGGAACAACGAAAGCAACTTATTCGGGACGTATTCGAAGGTCCCTCAAGTAGCAATAATTGAGTTGATTATCCATCTGTTTGATTGATTCTTGATGGATAGGGTCCCTCCTGGCACGAATCATCGCGTTGCAACCAGACGAATTTATTTCAGACGCGCTTCGATAGCTTTGGCTTCATCCGTGCGCCCAAGAAAATTTAGCAATGCGGCATAGTTCTTCAATGTAGTCATACTACTTTGCGTTGTGATGCCACCCTGTTTCTGAATGGCGATTGCTTCTTTCATCAGCGATTCCGCTTGTGGAAATTTATTTTTCTGAACGCAATCGGCAGCATAGTTGTTTAAACAAACGACAAAATTCTCTTTGATCCTATCCGAGTCCGGCGCGATTTTTAATGCGTTGCGAACTTCTTGCATGCCAACTTCAAATTGTTTTTGCGCAAAATGATCTGTTGCACTTTTGCATAATGCCAGGGCCTGATTGACTTTCATGTTGAGACGGTTTTGTTCTGCGACCGCCGGATCTGCCGTGAGAACTACCATTGGGCTGTCCTGTTGCTTGCCATCGAGTTCGTCAAGGTGTTCTCGAATAATGTCGGCATTCTCACCCGTTGGTTGCAAGGCAAGCGCTTTTTGATACGCTTCCTTTGCCTGATCGCGAAGATCGAGATTCAATGATGCCTCGCCTAGCAGCGACCAGCCACCGACAAATTTCGGCGCCAGCTCTACACATTTTTTCGCCTGCTCTAAAGTCTCCTTGTCTTTGCCAAGTTGCAACAGCACGAAGCCGTACTTGTAGTGCGCCGATGCGCTGTTCGGTTCCATTTCCAAAAAGGATTTTAAAAGGGACGCCGCTTGATCGTATTGTTTGTTTGAAATCAGCTCTTGCGCTTTGACGAAGGAATGACCAGCTTCAAGACTGACGATTTCGTCGCCGATTTTCATCATCTGTTTTTGCTTTTGCGCGGCGTACAGTGGTGAGCAAATGCACAACGATGCAAGTGTTGACAGGAATAGAAGTCGGATTTTTCGGTGAGCGCGGGCTGAGATCACGGAGATTTCCTCTTGACGTATTGCAGGCACTGCGAGCAGTCAGACGCCATCTGTGCTGTTCTGAGCATGCGATACGTGGACGCTCGCACCTTTGCAAGCGAAAACATTTTCGCATACCTGGCATTCATTGATACTATAGTGATGACGTTCGGTAGCAAATTTTTAACTGTTGTGAGTGAACTTGTGCAAGTGGATCAAGTGGATTACATAAACGAGGCGCTCGACGGTGCGGAGCTGACACCATCTGCGGTGCAGGCATTAGAAGAGCAACTCAAGCTGGACGCGGACGCGCATGGTGTTAGAGCTAAACTGATTGGATATTACTTTAACAGTCGGTTCGACATTCGCGAGCACTCATCGAATCTGCGAGATCATGTTCTCTGGTTTATCAAAACGTTACCGGAGGACTCGTTCACAGGTTGTCCCTATGGGCATTTGATCTCGAGTGTGGATGGTCAAGCCGCGTATGACGAAGGCAAAAAACTTTGGCTTGATCAAGTTGAGAAACAACCACGTAACTTGTTGATTTTAGAAAACGCAGCTTCGTATCTTTTTCTCGAAGACCGAGATTTTGCAGAGAAATTTTTAAAACAGTGCAAGGAATTGGATCCCGAAAACGCACATTGGTCGGGCTTGTTAGCTCAACTGTACGAGTTGCCACCGGTGCGAAAAAAGGAAGGCGCTCAAAGTGAACAACCATCTGGCGGGCATAAAAATCTGCAACCGCTTGATGAAGCGAGCTTAGCGAGAGCCGCAGCGGCCTTTGCGGAACGAGAGCATGCATACTCGCTTGCGAAGACTGAAGCGATTGCATTGTATACACTTACCGATTTGCCTCAGTGTGCCATCAACTGTGGTGAACTCGAAAAAGCGAAATTGTATGCCGACAGACTTTTGGACTTGATCGACCAACATCTTGCCAATCGTAACTACAGCAACTCCGTCTACGAGGCGCATACAGCGCTTGGCAGAATAGCACTGCGCGAAGGAAATGTAGAGTTAGCGAAAGAACATTTGTTGAAGTCGGTGGCTATTCCTGGCTCGCCTCAACTAAATTCCTTCGGACCCGATATGGCTCTGGCTCAAGAGTTGCTGAACGCCGGCGAGAAAGAAATTATTTTCGAGTTTTTCTTCAGAGTAGGTATATTTTGGAAGTCTGATTGCATCGCGGCCTGGGCTAACAAAATCAGAAATGGTATCACTCCTGACTTGTCGCAGAAATTTATTCCCGAAGGCGAGTGATTTTGAAAAAGCCGGCTATTTAGCCTGCTGCAGAATTTTCTTGTTCAGTCGTTTCACCGCTTTTGGTGGCATGTCTGATGCCAGTTCGCGGATCACGGCGTCGCCCAAGTTGTTTCGAATAGTTTGCAGATATGCCAGGGCCTGGTCTGCTTTCTCGCCGCTGCGGCTGGATATGCCGACCATCGCCTCGACCGTTTCCCTCATATTGGTTTGTAACCACTCAGAGGCGATCGATTTGAAGCGCACGTCATTCAAATAAAGATCGAACATGAACTCGGCGGTTTTAACAGATCGGACTGCGTTAACCACTTTGATCATGCTCGCCTCATCCGTTCCGAATGGTGCCTTTTCGAGTGAGCGATAAATGGTTTCCAGCTCGGTGTCTTCAGTGTGGGCGATCCAGGAGATCACTTGTTCGTGATCGGTTAGTTGCAGTTTGAGACGATGAAAATGTTTGCTGACTAAATCGGCGCTTCCCAATCCAAAAACGATCAGGTGCAGATTTTTATCGCGCGTCTGTTCGCTCTGTTTGTAATTGTCCGCCCAGCTCTTCACGAGCTCCAGGGTGACATCATGCAAACCAAGTGCGGCAGCCAGATAGTACGCGAAGTTGTGACTGCTTTCCCACGATGATTTCTCGAGGCAAATTCTCAGTTCCTTTTGCACCGATTGTTTTTGTTCTGCGCTGAGGAAAGGCAAAATGTATTTGCGATATTGTGTGTGGATTGGAATCATGGCAGGCATTTCGCAGAACAGCTTGACCAGATCTTCGCTGGTCATCAGCTTATCCAGCACCTGGATCGGCACCAAGCCATGCGCGCGATCTTTTTGAAATCGCGTTCTGCCCAACAATGATTTCATCGTATCCAAATCGATTGTGTCTTTGCCTTGCAAAATCGATGTCAGTTCGATCAGCATCGTAAAATCGCCCATGCCTTGACCAAAGCAGCTCGAGAACCAGAACATCGCCTCGTCCTTGCTCAGGCTCATGTCGCAAGGTGCGCTCAACCAATTCACAACGTAATTGTCTACGTTGTTGGTTGCTTCGGCAACGTCGAATCGGCGTGGTGGCTGTTTAATTAATGGCTCGTTGTCGCGCCATGTCGCCGCGAACCAGTTAACGGGATTCCATTCGATCGCAACCACTGGTGCCTTAGTTAAACTTTCGGCTGTTTGTGCCATTTTTCATGCTCCGCAAAACTCTGGAACCAAACGATTGTTTCTCAGATTCTTGGATTAACAGGGAGACCAATCATTAGTATGCCCAATTTTTCGCAATGCACCGCTCCTGAGTGGCAACCGTGTCTGATAGATCCATCGGGACTATGGTAATCCAGGGCTCCGTGTGACTTTGACCGCCTGCGACTGACTCGATAAATCGTTGCAGAATTGAAACGTTGCCACTTGAACAGTGCCATCTTGTGATTGCTGAGACTGAACGAGACAGTGCTGACGATGCTCGTCAGTCTTTGCCTGATTGAAGCAGGACGAATTGAACGACGCCTGGATCATGTGCATGCTTGACGCAGAACGGCTCGAGTCCTGCAATTCATCGTTGACGTTCTACGTCGCCGAAGTTGTAGTTGGTGAAACTGCTTTGTGGCGATGTACTAACATTGCCTTCCTGTGCGACGATTCGACGTTTCGAACCGCGAGGATAGTTGAGGATTTTGTTTCCTTGCAAACTATTTATTGCTTGAAAGACAGCTTGATCGTAAGTTGGAAACTGGGAAATTTGAGTAAGCCGAATGTTGATAATTTTGCGATTGGGCAAAACATTCAAGGCATACCATGCTGAAGTTCCGTTTGGATAGCGGCTCTGCATCATCTGCGTTCTCTGGTCCCAAACGAAATGGGTGTCATTGTGAACGTTGATATTCGCCAGCACGCCTGACTGAATGGTTTGCATAAGCGTATTGCGCCAACGATCCCATTCGATTGAAAGCTCGGGGCTGTCATCGGGATCTTCAGAAGCACTTCCGTTGAGCGGAGCATTTCCCGACGCGCCACCCATCAGAGGCTGCGTTTGGTCCATCATGCCTTGCTGCGCACTCGGTTGACCGCCCCAGTCGCCAGCGCCGCCTTGCAAAATCGTATTTTGGGCACCACCTTGCAGAGCCGTATCCTGCGCATCGCCTTGAACTGCGTTGAGGTCTACGCCACCTTGCAGAGGCGCGCGTTGTTGAAAGTTTTGATTTGACTGGCTTTGCTCTTGCGACCAAGCTGGAGTAATCCCCGACGTGAATATAGTGAGAACAAGTGCCAATGCCAGCCTCAGGCTCTTACTGAAGCCTGAATTACTGTCAATTTTGGTTGTTTCTTTCATGAGATGCCGACGCAGCACTATCTAATTAGCTAATTGCGCAGCTTTTTCAGCGCACTTGATTTTATTGTCAGGCACGATCATGCCATGCCGACTTCAGAACCGTTATTCGATCCTTGATCTGCTAGCTCGATCAAGCAAAAAGTATCCGTTGGCTGTCAGTTGCTCGATTATCTCGGACTTCATCTTCACCGTATTTGGTGTCGCCATTTGATCCAAAACGTTTAGAGCATTCTTTTTCTCGCCTAATAAACACAAGTCGCCAACATAGCCAAGCAAGTAGCATTCCGGATGATCGGGTTCAGATTTAAACTGCTTGAGCGACGACGCGGCATGGCGTTTTAGTTCATTCGGCAATTGCTTCGTAACGTTGTCAAAACGATTTTTGTTCCAACGCCAGATCTGCATCGGACCGCCCGTTCCACTTTTCAAAGGCGAGTCTTTTGCTAACCAGAGTTTCTTCGCAAATTCATAATCCTGAGTTATAAACTCGACCTTTCCATCTCTGTCATGGTCAGCCAGGTGTGGTGGTGTTCCATTCCAAGTTTGTTTAAAGGATCTGAATTCCTTCCCACCATCGCTGTAGAAAACAAAATCCACAGTCGTTAGATTTTCCACGCCGTTTTCTTTGATTGGAACTGAAAAACGCGCCAAGACACATTCGCGTTTTACATCATCCAGCGGCAGAACTATCGGACCAAAAGCTTCGATAGAACGTTCGCTATCGCGCGATGGCACCTCAAGAGGCAGAGCACCAGACCAAACAACATTTGCGCCTTGTTTGATTTTGAGATCGAATGATTTGCCACCATTGTTGAGGTTGCCCCACATCGCGTTCCATTTCATCTCGGCGCTAACGTCGCCGTGACTGGCCACTCGCACAGCGAAGATAGGCGGTTCCGCTCTGTTTTCATCAACAGCGGGCTCAGGACCGTCAATCGTTTCATTGTACTTACCAGTCTTTTTCACAAAATTGTAGTTGTGATATTCTTCGCGCGGATCCACGACATCGACAGTAACTGTTGGTGGGGTACCTCGAAGATTAGCAGCCAGACTAGGTCCCGAGAGATACTGAAATCCCGAATAGTTTTTCGTCATCAGCAAAACATTCTTCTTGAAGATTTTCAGAGTCGCAGCACACTTCGATTGTGCAGTGCGGCAACCGTCGGTCGTGAAGGCAGAATTGATGACAGTCATCATCGCAGTGACACCATCGATTGTGGATGTGTAATCCGTTTTGACATCGGGATTCAGGAAGTTGTCCTTCGGATCCGTGATGACATGACCATAACCGCTTAACGGCGGGCTCATCCAGTAACCTTCCACGGCATTCGTCCGGCAAGCAAAACTTGCAGGAATCAAGCATGAGATCAAAACAAAAAGACTTTTTTTCATTTCATCAACAACCAATCGACGCCGTATCCGGTTAAATTGACATAGCATTTGTTTAATTACAAGAGTTCAAGAATAAATCGATGTTATTCTCTTATGCGATAAATATTATTAGCAGGCGTTTTCATGAGCTCGATCGAAAGACCGGCACACCTCGATGACATCCGCGTAACTGTGCCGTGTACTAAAAACGGTGCTCGCTGGATTGCGGCAATCGTTGGCAGCGCATTAGCTTTCTGCCTCACGGATACAAGCGCATTCGCTTATGCCACTCACGAGTTTGTCATCCAACAACCAGCCGAGCATCAAACACATTCACTGAATGGATTCAGCACTGCAACACAATCTACGGGCTTGAATAGATCAATTTATTTGGCAGAAGGTTTTATCCCGGGTCCTGGGCCAGAGCTGGAAGAAGTCGACCTTGAACCAGCTGGAGTAGTCGATAAACCGAGAGAAACAATCGACAGTGTACTACAACAATTACTCGATAGACCAAGAGAAATAGGCGACAGTGAGCCAGAAGCAGTGCTCGACAAACCAAAAATATTAGTCGACAGTGAACCAGACACAGTACTCGATAAACCAAAAAAAATAGTTGATAGCGAACCCGAAGCAGTACTCGATAAACCAAAAATATTAGGAGATAGCGAACCAGAAGCAGTAGTCGATAAACCAAAAATATTAGTCGACAGTGAGCCAGGAGCAGTAGTCGATAAGCCAAAAGAAATAATCGAGAAGAAACCCGAAGAAATAGTCGATTTAAAACCAGATGAGAAATTGCGAAAGAACTTCCTCAGGTCGAAATCATCCGGTTTTGACCTCGCGCTTAAGTATCAACAGCTTGGAGATCTCGAGTCGGCGATTTCTCTGCACCGCAAAGCAATCAAAGACGATCCAACTCACGAATCAGCGTTTAATTATTTGGCCCTATGTTTGATCGAACGAAAGGCTAATGGCGACTGGGATGAGGCGAAAGAGATGTTGTCGCAGGCACAACACCTTTCTGAGAAAAAACAATCATCCATGACGCAAAGTGCCGAGTCACCCGAGAACGATAAAAACGCAGTTCCGAGTACCGCAGCTGCGACAAATGCTGGAACTCCATTCACGCAAGGATTAGCCAGCGAACAAAGCGGAGACTTGCAGAAGGCCGCGGATTTATATCAACAGACCATTAGTCAGCAGCCATTAAATTTAATCGTCATAAAGCACCTATTTGATTTGCACATACAAATGGGAAATCAGGACAAAGCCCGGAAATTGCTGAAGCGCTCTATCCTGGCCGCGCCGCCTGCAGAGCACATGAAAATTTTGTACGAGGCTCTGACCAACCTGGACAAGAAATCTCCTGTCGAAACTCAAACGCGCGCCAATGCGAATAAGGTAGAATAAAATCTAGCGATGGCGAGCAACTGTTCATGATGAATGGCTCGAAGAAAAATTTGCTAGTAACGCTGATCATCGCATCAGGACTGTTGAATGCGCTGGGTTCTCCTGTATTTGCAACAGCGCCGAAATCCGCATCACCAGCGGCAAAACGAAGTTCAACAACCAAGCCAACATCACCAGCAAAAATGCAATCAGCTCTGGAGTTGATGCAAACTCACACGATGGGCGGACCTCAACGAATTTTGGTTTCGAAAGACGGCATGCGTTTGGAGAACTTAAACACGGGAGTAGTGATAATTTCCGAAGCGCCGTTCAAAGAAGTCGCCTGGTGCAATCCGGAAAAGAAATTGTATTATCGAATCTCAGCAAACAAGTCGGTGGACAAAATCGGCTCACTAAAAATAGTGCTCGATACAACCAGTGAATTCGCAGAGCAGCCCTGGGAGCCGCCCGTCGCAGCAACTTTCATGGGACGGCCGGCTTTGCTTTACGCAAAACACACACCGAAAAAAAGTTGGTGCAAGTATTTGGTTTTAAAAGGACCAAAACTCGATGATGCCGTTCTGAAACAAATTTGCGCATTTAGTGGCAGCATGCCACTACTCGGAATTCCGCTAAAATGGCATCAATTTGTGACGAACGCAGATATGTTCAACGAAGTCGATCGCGACAAAGTACCTGAAATCAACAAGTTTTTCCAAACTAAGTCAATCAAAGAAATTACTGTTCCGCATTCGGTCTTCACCCGACCGAGCGACTATACTGAAACGAAAAAGCGAAACGATGTAATGGCTAGCAGTGTGGGTTTCGGCACTTACAAAGACTTATTAAAGTCACCAGATTT
Organism: Candidatus Obscuribacter sp.; assembly: GCA_021772095.1. Classification (GTDB taxonomy): domain Bacteria; phylum Cyanobacteriota; class Vampirovibrionia; order Obscuribacterales; family Obscuribacteraceae; genus JADYXR01. The sequence goes on from JADYXR010000205.1 coordinate 13,731, forward strand.
TCTCTTCCAATCAACTACGAAAAAACTGAACGGCATTCCGAACAAGAGCCCGGCCCAAGATCGAAGTAAACAGAAATAGCGTTTACGTCAGCGCCGAATCATCAGCAACATCCCAATCACCGCGCCACACGGAACTGCACTAGAAATAACTCTTGCCTGGAGGACACTCGCGGCGCGAGAAGGCCTCCTGATAGTCCGGTTCGAACAAATCTGTAATTTTGAAGGTACCCGAGGTGACCCAATTACCAATTTTCCATGAACCATCTTTTTCAAGTTTTTTCTCAATGGCCTGGCTGAGCACAAAGGCTTTGCCCCAGAAGATCCACTTTCCATCGACGTTTTCAACAAGGTAAACACGAACCGGATCGAGGTGGAAAATTCGCGCGCCATCTTTCTCGCAGAATTTGAATGTTCTATTCGCAATGTCTTCAAATCGAACAGGCTTTTTAACATGATCGTCGCGCTTCAACAAGTCCGTCGGGAAGCCTTGCTCTGCCGTGATCAGCAGGGTGTCGTTTAGTTCTAAATTGCTTCCCATGAATAAACTCCTTTCGCTACAACGGCAGATTGTTCGCTACTAAATCGAGTGCAGACTTTCGCCACACATTGGAATCGACTGCGTCTTTTCCGAGATCAGTTGTTGAATACTGGACTCAGATAAGACGCGCTCCACAACGGTGATTGCATCGTTTAGTTTATGATGCATCGGGCAAAGATTGATACCATGATTCGGCAGATTCAACGGGCAATAATCAATTCGCTTCATCGGATCAACCGCGTTCATTACGTCGAGAACTGAAATATCATTCGCTGATTTTGCCAGGCGAGAACCGCCCTTGACGCCTCTTTGCGACGCAATGATACCAACTCGGCTGAGCGACTTTATTATCTTGGCTAAATAAGGCGCCGGCACTTTAGTGGTCAGAGCGATGAATTCGGTCGTCAATACCTTGCCCGGATTCATCGCCAAACAAACCGTCGCCCTGAGGGCATAATCAACGCTTTGCGAAAACATCACGACACCTATTCGTCGAACAACTTCTGCAAATCAACGATCAAAGCATCGATGTCGTCGATATGACACATGCTGTCGCATAGTTCGAGTTCAGTTTCGAGAATGCATTCATCGCATTCGGTCGGAACGTTGACTCCATGTTTTTCGAACACATCGACCGCGTCGGGACGTTGGTCCAAAATTTCTTTCACTGTTGTCGCTGTTGTAATTATCATTATCCTGCCCTCCGTGGGCTTTCTTCGCTTGAATCCCCATCAACCTATTCTGGAATTCTTTATCCATAATTCCAGTATATATCCAAACCCCCATGGCGTCAATAGCCAGAAGGTTCCCGGCAGCCTGCAGCGAGGCATAGGTATTAAAATCAAGTGGTAGGACGCTTCCCGGAATCGTGCTCGTTGGTCGCTTAACTCAGTCAATCGAGCGCCCGGCGGATCGACGATTCGCGGACTTGGTGGCTATCGTTGTTTTCTGGTCGATTGCAATAGAAGGACTGATACTAATAGCAGTACCAGTTGTTTTTCAATTGAACTTTTGTTTTGTGCTTTCATTCCGACTAAACGAATCGGAAAAGCCAAAAGGCGTTAATCAGGCGTAGCCAGATAAGACCCGTTATCCCTTCTGAATAAACTCAAACTCCGGCACGCCCCGCACTCCAGGCTGCACGGCAAACAAATCACCTGACTGCGGCGCCGCGGCCAATTGTTCCTCAGTCAAATCCATGATCGCTGAAGTGATATACAACGTAGAAAAATCTGCGCCACCGAATGCGCAACTAGTCGGTCGCGGAACCGGAGTCTTTACCGTATCGACCAACCGCCCATCAGGCGCATGACGCGTCACTTTCCAACCATCCCAATGACAGAGCCAAATAAATCCTTCCGCATCAACCGTCAATCCATCCGGATAACCATCCTTCTCTTCGATGGTAAATAGCGGTCTTCTGTTTCGAATCAAACCTTGCTCCAGATCGAAATCAAACACAAACACAGTCCGTTGAATCGAATCAGACAAATACATCACTGAATCATCCGGACTAAAACCAATTCCGTTAGCAAGCGAAAACCCTTTATCCATCTCGCTTATCGTTAGATCATTGTCCAGTTTGTAAAACGAACAAACTGGTTTTTGATCTTCCCTAAGCATGGTCCCAGACCAGAATCTTCCCAACCGATCGCATGAACCATCGTTAAAACGCATCGACCGATCCGGCAACGGATTCGCAACGATCTCAAACTCACCCGTTTCAAAATCAATGAAGGCTAGCCCATCTTCAACAGCACCAATCAAGCCACCACCGGCGCGATGACCGAGCGCACAAATCCACTGTGAAAACGAAGTGGTATCACGCTTTCCAGTCGACGGATTCCACCTGTGAATTATGCGTCCGACAATATCGATCCAATACAAAGCGCCCTCGCGCGGCGACCACAGCGGTCCCTCGCCAAGTTGCGATCCGACGGTCAACACTTGTTCTGCTTGCACGGTTCACCTGTGGGTTTGATAAGGACAGTCTACTCGCATTTTGATATGCTTCTTTCACTCAATATGATATTGGATTGGAGCAATTTCATGTGTCGCTTGATTCTTTGCTTCTTCACACTGAATCTCTTGATGTTCAGCATCACCGCACCGCCCGTGTCCGCACAGAGTCAGCTAGTTGATCGTCCCAGACGCGAACTGTTTCAAGTTCTCAAGATACACGAACTTAATGCCGAAACTAAAGAATTAGCAGAACAATTGGAAATTCTTCCGTTGCTGGAAGAACTTTACGACAAGACCAAAACGAGTACGAATCCACGCAGGCAAGAACTTCGTTCAAAAATACTGGAAACAATTCTCGAAGCATCGTTTGACGCCGCGAGCATACAGGCAGAAGCCGATCGCGAACAAGGACGCCTGGAAGCGCTTCAGGAGCTGTATACCTCGCGCCGCGATCGAGCGGTCGAACTGAACAACGCAACTAACTTCATCGCCTCCGGTGTGTTGAACACAGTCGGTTCCATCCTCGGATTTGCTGAAAATTTTCCGCCCTTTCCCGGCAACTTGAATCAGATGTTATCCGGTGTCGTGCAGTCCGGCATGTCGACATACTCGTTGAAACAACAATCGGGTTCCAAGAGTCGCGGTCAAGGCAGCCCGACAGTGTTGGCTGAATTATTTGGACGACCGATCGATCCTGATACCACTTACCCCGAAAGCGTTTGGCGCTTTTTCCACGGTCAAGCCCCCGGCACAGAAGAATTGACTCGAGCACAGGTGCTTGAGAAGGATTGGATTTTGAGAGCGCATCTCGAGCCGCATGGATCGAAACGAGAGAAAGAAAAAATAGATTTAGTGTGTGGTATTGCCAGCGGTGGCAAGGCCACAATGACGTTGGACGATCTTGCCGATGAGATAAGCATGATCGCTGACGTTTCAACCGTTGCCGAATTGATGGTTCAGGAGCTCAGAGATTTGTTGAGAATGATCGACTCGGACATCGATCTCGACAAGCAATAGTCCTGGATAAGCCGATTCAATGTTGCGAACGATGACATGAAACGCCGCCACCGCTTGGCAATACAAGGATAATAGAGGAAAATGCAAACGGTATCCACAGGATGGTAGTCAACAGTTGAGTACACCAGAAGATTCAGATATTGATTCGTTGGAAGCGGCCTACGCGACCGCGCCGCAGCGCCCGGAAGAGTCAACCGGAAGAATTCAGCGAGGATTTCGCTCGTGGTACCGGCCCTTTGTGCTCGCCCACCGCATCCCGGTTGTCAAACGAGTGTGGCTGTACGTAGCGGTAATGGCGGTCTACACCTTTATAGTGGATTATATTGCAGAAGAAAACTTCCCATCTCACGTTTTCAAAGAATTCGGCGCTGTCTCAGCTACCGGCATCATCCTGGGTTTGTTGTTGGTTTTCCGCACAAACTCAGCTTATGAGCGCTGGTGGGAAGGTCGAAAACTCTGGGGACAACTCGTCAACGATTCACGAAACCTTTGCCTGAAGCTTCGTTCGCTCGATGGAATCAGACAGTCAGAAAAAATTCGGATGGGCGAACTGGTCATCTCTTTTGCCTACGCACTGAAACACCATTTACGCAACACCTCGCCCAGTCGCCCGTTACCAGGAGTCGGCGTCGTTTCCGAAGACGATGCGAAGAATCTGCCGGTTGTAGTAGCAGGAAAAATTTACGACACCTTTTTCAAATGGCGTAAAGACGGTCACATTGACGGCTACCTGATGCTGCAGTTTGATATTCACACTCACGCGTTAATGAACATCGCCGGCAGTTGCGAACGGATCAAAAACAGTCCGATTGCAATTTCGTACCGCGCCTTCATGCGACAAGGTATCGCGCTAAACCTGCTGGCCATGCCGTGGTACATGTCTCAACAATTTTCGGTTTGGTGGTGCCTTCCACTGATTTTGACATCAACATATTTTCTGATCGGTATCGAATTGATCGCGGAAGACATTGAAGATCCGTTCGGCTACGACGGCGATGACCTCCCGCTAGATAACATTTGTTCTGGCATCAGAGGCACCGTCACGCAGATCCTCAAAGTTGAAAACGATAGCGAATTCACGCGTTCGATGGATCTGCCAAACTTTGATTTCTTGAAGGGCGGCTAAACCAGCCGGTCCTCGAGCTTATAACGACGACAAACCGCCGGCACGCAATTATTTTGCGCAACCGGCGGCAGGCAATGATGTGGTTTCACATGTGGTGCCAACTAGTCCACACGTTTCTCCAATTTCTTTTTCATGATGCTGGCGCTGATACTGTTCAGCTTTTTCTCAAGCCGATTTTCGTCTTCATAGCTAAGCTTACCGTTGTTCTTGCTGATCATTTTTTCCTTGTCTTCCTGGATGTCGGCAAGATCTTCTCTGTAATTCTTAGCTTCCTTGAAGGTCAACTCTTTGGAGCGCTCGGCCTTAGCGATGCGAGCTTTAAGTGCGACCTGGCGTTGATAAATGGTGTATTTTTTTGCATCTGCCGAAGAAAAAGCTCCGGCAGAGACGATGGCGGCAATCACTACCGCAGTAACTACGAATTTCATTAAATACCTCTGGATGAAACCTTCAAAATTGCGTTCTCAATCTTTCGTAGCGCACTTACTAAGAATCGAGGAAGGTTCGTTCAGGATAGTATCTACACTTATAGGTCTGTTGCTTTGATTGGAAGCTTGCGCAGTTAAGCGGCTTGGATGCTTTGATGTTGGTGCAACTCGGAGTCTTTGAAGTTGGATCGAATCTCAGCCACTTTCGATATGGTTTCGTCGAAGGAAACTTCACCACCCATGTCATCCAAAATAGTCATCGCGTGTTGGATATGCTCCAAATTATCTACATGATTAACGAGCAAAGCTTCAGCAATAGTGATCTCGTAATCAGTGACGAACGAATATTGGATTTCTGAATACTCTTCCACAATCATTTTCGATTGCTCGCTAGCCTCGGCAGATTGCAAGATTCTGACTGCAACCCGAATAGATTCAATTTGCTCGAGCACTTCTTCTAGTGAATGCTCGGTCGCTTTCACCATCGCTACGATTCGAGCGGCTTTTTCGAAAGTAAACTTTTGAGCGGTAATCATTTTTTGAAGCTCAATTGCAGCGTCCACCACATGTGGTGGCACGAGATTATAGGCTGATAACAATTGACCGTATTGCATGTCGGTTTCGATTCCCAACTCTGCCAGCACGAGGCTGTCTTCATGAGTAATGAGACCGGCTGCAACAAGCAGTTCGCCGACGCGAGGAGTGGTCCCGGTTTCTTCTTCAATTTCGTTTCTAAGACCCAATGCGATCAGCAAAGATTCAAACGAACGACCTTCTTTTTCAATTGCGCGCAATGCTCTAACGGCGTCATAGAAGGAAAGGTGTCCGTCTCTGACCAGGATCTGGAGATTGAAACAATTTACCAATGTCGATTCATTGATGTATTCGAGTTGAACGAGTGATTGTCCGACCGGAAGGCAGGTTTTGTCTGCGTATGCGAGGGTCTGTTTCATACCGAATTCATTAACCAGATCGGCAGCTAAAACGAGCTTGGCCAAGCGGGACAAAGAGCTACTTTCCATTTTTATTTCGTTCAGTTTGTACGCTTCTTCGATCGTAACTTGGTGCGAATGAGCACTGCGCAACAACTGTTTTGCTAGCCGCTCTGAAATGGCACCAGTTCTAATTGCTCGCTGAGTAACTAGAGCGTTCTCCAGATCGAGTTCGCTGATTTGTCCGGTCATCACAAGCGCGCGACCGATCGGAGCGTTGGCTTTCTTTGCGATTAACGCGCAATCTTTAAGTCCGGTCGGACTAGCAGCTCCGGATTCTAAAAGCAATTCACCAAGGCACAATCTTGGTATTCGATTTCTTTGATTCAGCAACAACATAATAGCAAGCCCCCCTAAATCCACACGAAGCTCAACGCTTCACCCATCTCGTAACCCCTAAAACACACAATCTGCGCGCACGCATCCCGCCTTCCCCAAGGCGATGTGCAAGAGACTGAATTCGAGGATTCGAGTAACATCCCGATTCGAGTCAACCGCAGAATTTTTCTAGCGAAACTCTTGTACTAATAATTTGTACGTAGCACTTGGGAACAAATCCAATGCACAAAAATGGTGGCACTTTTGAGACATTTCAAAAACCTTTTTTTCCTCGAAAGCTGATGAACAGACATTGATAGGAAATAAGTGTTAAGTGACCTTCGCATGAAAGGTCTGTGAATTATCTTGCTAATTTGCCGCAAAAAGTGTCCGATTTTTGCCACCACATTCGGTTTATTTCGTAGACCGAATCGAGGGACAATTTATTTCCAGGACTAAAGATGACACTCGTTTAGAATGAAAGATGGCACTTATTCGTTGGACTAAACGAAGTTATCACCTGTGAAACCGCAAAAAAAATGCCGCTTGATCAAGTCACCAAGCGGCATTCCGTTATCTATTCAGTTTCCTATTATCGGCGAATCAGACCAGTCAATGCTCCGACACCTGCGCCGACACCGGCTCCGATACCTATGTTTCGAACATAATGCCTGGAGTGACCTTCACCACTATGCGGGGCTAGCAGGCTAACTCCCAAACCAGCGCCAGCGCCAATCCCGGCACCAATCAAAGCAGGTTTCAAAATGCTTCTACGGCGAAAGTTGTTGTACGGATTTACGTAACCGTAGTTGTTGTACGGATTTCCGAAATTCGCATTCTGATTGAATCCACCATAAGGATTCACATAATACTGAGCTTCAGCTGGTTGTGCGAGACCACCGGCAGTGGTCGCCAGGACCGCTAAAGTTAGAGCGCCTTTCTTAAACGATTTAAGCATTACATCCTCCTTGTAGCGATTGGTATCATCGGTGGTTCCGTAGAGCCATTTCGCAATTAATTAAGCTTCTCGTTATTATCAAGTCACCGTTAAGCGGCTCGATATCACAGTTTGACGCGTCGGGCAACACTATGTTCCGCGCCCTTCACGATGGTTTCGGAGTCTACGTTTCAGCAATTACTAGAGAATGCTGAAGAGGCGCATGAGATAAGCGTTCCAAACTACAGAGACGTTTGCAGATGTTGATAAAAGTTGCTGCTGTTGAAACGAAGACAAGTGCTTTCTGTCCGAAAATCTACCTATATAAAGGAACCATCAGACCTCAGACTCGTTCTGTTCTTGCATGTTCTATCAATTCTTCGACGCACTTCACCACGATTTTAACAGTGACTAACTCAGGCGGGAGATCAGCTGCATTCCCAATGCGCCTCTCTGCCTCATCAATTTCCTGTGCAAATTTTTGCTTGAGTGCCTCCAATTCCGCCAAACTCTTCTTCTCGGCCTGGTCTTCGATCCTGCATCGCTCCAGCCAGGGCACAACCGGCAGTAAAGCCTTGATTGCTGCAATTAATTGCACGGCATCGAACACAGGCATACTTATAAAAGCATCTGAACCCAAGTGGTGACCAGCGATCTCGACGGAGGCGTTCAACCGAACACCTATAGGACCGGGCGCCAGAGACAAGATCATGAACATCGAATCGTCGTGTTTGGCATCGCCTCTCAGCCGTTTCAAAAATTCGAAAATGTTCTCGTCTTCTAGATAAGCAGCGCAAATGATGACGTCAGCGTGATTGGGTCCATCTAAAAATGACATGGCCTCTTTGACTGTGTGAGCCGGCACAACTGAGTGCCCGGCATTCTTGCAGGCGGCCTTCAACTGAAGCACATTGACCATCTCGTCGAGGATCAAGATACGAAAAGTGTCTTTAGCGGCTAGCTCCGGGGTTGCTGGCTCAACTAGTGGTTTCTCGGGAAGCATACAGCTCGTTACCTACGGGATACTAACGTCAATTTTAACGCGTTGGCGCGGTTTTAGATGCTCCGTCTCAAATCAAGTGGTGGTGAAGATCCTCAACCTGAGCGCCAATCCGGTTTAGACGCGCTCTGGTGTGGCGTTTAGCCCGGACTTGACAGGCACTAGACGACCGGTCTAATATAATCACAGAAGCGCAATGTGATTCTCACCGGGTTAGGATCCTCCGTTTGGGAGTTCCACTCGATGTCACGTCATGTATTTTTCCTGCGCACGTACTAAAATTTGCGCACGTTCAAACCTCGACGTGAAACATGCCGAAAGCAGAACACTGACTTTCTGGCTGGGGCTGTGATTTTGGTTGTATTCAGTAGCTACGTAAACGGTGGAAGAGTTTTATGGAATATAGACAGCTAGGCGGATCCGGATTAAAAGTGCCGGTGTTCAGTTATGGTGCTGCCACCTTCGGCGGTGACGGAGAATTGTTTAAAGGCTTTGGCGAAACTCACGTTAAAGAAGCCAGCAGACTGATTGACTTGTGCCTCGATGCCGGCGTTAACTTCTTCGATACTGCGGACATTTATTCACGCGGAATGTCCGAGGAAATTCTTGGAGCCGCGATCGGAAAGAAACGAAATGATGTTTTGATCTCAACGAAAGCAACATTCAAAATGGCCGATGGCCCCAACGACCTGGGCTCATCTCGACACCACCTGATCAAGGCTTGTGATGACAGTTTACGCAGACTTGGAACCGACTACATCGACATTTATCACATGCATGGATTCGATGCACTGACGCCGATTGAAGAAGTTTTGAGCACGCTCGAGAATTTGGTTCAGAGCGGAAAAGTCCGCTACATCGGATGTTCCAACTTCTCCGGATGGCATCTGATGAAGTCACTATCAGTCTCCGAACGATACGGTTGGTCGAAATATATTTCGCATCAAGCATATTATTCATTGGTCGGACGCGAGTACGAATGGGAATTGATGCCGCTTGCAATGGATCAAAAAGTCGGCACGATGGTTTGGAGTCCGCTTGGTTGGGGACGTCTAACCGGAAAGATTCGCCGCAATCAACCGCTGCCGGAAGTTAGCCGTCTGCACAAAACAGCTGATTTCGGACCTCCGGTCGACAACGAATATCTCTATGACGTTATCGATGCACTCGATGAAGTCGCAGAAGAAACCGGAAAAACCATTACGCAAATCGCGCTCAACTGGTTACTGCAACGCCCCACGGTCGCGAACATAGTGATCGGAGCCCGCAACGAGGAACAGTTAAAACAAAACCTTGGTGCAATCGGCTGGAATCTTACGCCGGAACAAGTCGCCAAGCTCGACGCTGCCAGCGAACAAACACCGATCTACCCGTACTGGCACCAACGCCAGTTCGTCGAACGAAATCCAATGCCCGTCAAGGTTCCCGCATTGGTATAACATTCAGAAGCAATTAAACTATGAACGCTTCGTTGTTCTAAAGTTTCTTCTGACTCGACACAAAAACAAAAACGTGGCGGCACCGCATTTGGTACCGCCACGTTTTAATTTTATTCGTGATTCAGATGAATGACCTGTGCGTGATTCAAATCACCTGAGACTCGCGAGGATACTACAGAAGCTTCTGAATATCAGCTTCTATCTCTTGCGGCGTCACCTTCGACTCATACCGCTGCACAATCTCACCATCTTTATTGATCAGAAATTTCGTGAAATTCCATTTGATGTCATCACCATTGGTCAGATACTTATAAATAGGATGTTGGTTTGGTCCTTTCACATCTACCTTATCGAAGATCTGAAAATCCACACCATAGTTCTTCTGGCAGAACGAGCCAATCTCATCACTACTACCAGGTTCCTGCCCGCCAAATTGATTGCACGGAAACCCGAGCACTTCCAAACCCTTCGGCGAGAATTTCTTGTTCAACTCTTCGAGCCCGGCATATTGCGGCGTATATCCGCACTTGCTCGCCGTGTTGACGATCAGCATCACGTGCCCTTTGTACTTGTCGAAGTCGATTTCCTTGCCCTCGAGCGACTTCGCTTTGAACTCGTAAATCTTAGCCATGGTCTTCTTGCTACTCCCCTTCGCCGGTTGCGCGGTCTTCGCAAAACCGGGCTGACTGCTCAAGCCGACGCCCAAGGCGGCCGCCACGACGACAGCGAGTGCTGGAGCCAAATATTTATTAGACATGATAATCCCCGTTGTTCAGCGCTACTCTTTTTGAGGTGGCGATGGTGGTGGTTGCGGCGGCTGCGACAGTCGCGACGCCTGCTGCTGCTGGAATTCCTGCATCAACTCTTGGCGTTTTTTCAGGTCGAGCGAGTCCAGCAAAGCGTCGTTCGCCTTGGAAATCTCGAGCTCCTGCTCCTTTCGCCCGGCGTGCTGCTTCTCTACAGCCATTTGCTGCATGCGGAAGCGTTCGTGATCTTCAGCACGGCGACGGCGCTCAATTTCTTCGCGTTTGCGGCGCTCCTCGCGTTCTCTATCCGAACGTGCAAGCGCTGCTTGCTCGTTCTGTCTTCGTGTCTTTTCGTCCATTGTATGGCTCCTTTCAACGTCAGGTCGACGATTTCGACAAACCTGGGGATTGCCGAACAGGGTGGGACCTCTCCAGCTAAGATACTGCACGCCTGAAGCGTCACAGGCGCTGAGTCTCGGACAAAGCCGCGAATGCGCCCGTGTTTGTTATTCCACGATTCAGACCGTTTAGTTCGCCTGAATAAGATCTGTAGCCCACTCAAAATCACTCAACCTCCTATAAAAGTATGCCTCACGCACCCTTTACCAAAGTCATAAAAATTTTGATGTTTCCTTTACGCCCCCTCGGTTGAAGATAAGTACATCGAGGGGGACACGAACCCCGGGCACTCAAAAAATCATGGAGGACAAAACGGATAACAATCGGCGAAGCAGAGAGCCGCCCCCGAGCCAGATGAAGCTGACCAACTCATCAACGCTGGACGACGGAATGGCACCACCGCAATAGACACATCACACGCACGGAGGCGCGACTACACCGAAAAGTTATCTGAACGATGAGCCGCACGCACAGCGGCTCATCACTCGAAAAGAATTGGACACTGGCACTGGTTGCATCGCAGGGTCACAAGACAAGAATGTATGAGAGCGTTTGAGTCTTGTGAGATGCCCCGGAGAGTCTGTCCGAAGGTTAGAGCCGTCCGGGAACCAGGAGCCCGGGCGGCTCTATTTATGCGGGCTTTTTTACGCGTTGAGTCCGCTGGATGCTTGGGTTTCGCTGGATGCTGATTTCGCTGGACGCTCGCGTTTCGCGCCGATGCATTTACCTGCGCCCGAGAGCAGCTCGGGGTGGCGAAATACTCACATCTGAAACTGCGATGCTACTTTTTCTTGCCTTTGAAATCGAGAGACGCTGAGTTGATACAGTAACGTTTTCCAGTCGGGCCGGGACCATCATCGAAAACATGGCCGAGATGCGCGCCGCAATTTTTGCAAATAACTTCATCGCGATTCATGCCGTGCGAACGATCTGATTTCTTGTCGACTGACTGTCCTTGCGGTTTTGTGAAGCTCGGCCAGCCGCTGCCGGAATCAAATTTGTCCTGCGAATCGAACAATAATTCTCCGCAGTTGCTGCATTTATATTCACCGGTTTCGTGATTGTTCCAGTACTTACCTGTGAACGCAGGCTCAGTGGCACTGCATCTTGTCACGTTATAAACATTCGGATCGAGTTTGCTTTTCCAGTAACTATCGTTTTTCTTAGCAACATCTTTCGTTTTGGTCTTCGATTCAGAAGTCGCTGCTTTCGCTGATGAATCGGCGGTCTTAGAATTCGCGTCAACGGTTTTCGATGAGATGGTGGTGGAAGTTTTTGATGTCGTCGCGCCACTCGAATTGGTCGAAGTTTTGGACGACGTGGTGGATTTCGTTTCGACTTTCTTGGCAGTCGAGTTGGCATCGGCTGCAAATGCGCTGCTGCTGTTTGCGGCAAACAGCAACATCATTGCGATTGCTAAAATTTTGAAATTTGCCACTGAAACTCCCTCTGAGGTCATCATCTATAGCCTAACATCGAATTTGGCGTTCGACAGAAAAACAAATTTCAATGCATCGTCGCACGAAAAACACGCTACATCGAGGGTATCGGTTTGATAGACTGTGGCGTTTTCCCGCGTGGTAATGGCGGAACAAGGGGTATCACATGACAACAGTTATTTTCTGCAACGAGAAAGCTGGCACATTCGAATCCTGCAGTGCACAAATGGGCTCGATTCCTGACAAACTCGAAGAGGTCACCGGCAGCAAGTCGGTGGTCGTCAATGCGGCAGATTTCACCGACTCTGACCTGGTAGGCGCTGAAAGAGCAATCATCATGGGCGGGGACGGAACGGTTGGTCGGCTGCTTGGGAAGCTTGCCAATCATACGCCGCGAATTCCTATCGGCATCATTCCCGCTGGGACAGGCAATTTGCTCGCGGGCATGCTTGGTGTGAAGTCAGAGAAACCAGAAGATAGAGTTCCATTTGCACTTGATGTAATCAGCAATGGCAGAGTGGTATCAATCGATCTTGGCACTGCCAACGGAACGCCATTCGCGCTGGACGTCGGTGTCGGACCTCTGGCAATGGCAGTCACGGAGCCAGATAAGCAAGAGAAAAATACTCACGGACTTTTGAGTTATGTGAGACCACTTTTAAAATCTATGTTTGAACGTCCATACAAATTTCAAATCAAAACGGGTGGGCATGTTTTCGAATGTATCGCGTCGGCGATCTTCGTTACGAATCCGCAAGAACTCGGCATCGGACAAAAGTCAGACGCCACCTCGTTACGCAACGGCAAACTCAATTTGATTATTTTGAATCCGCAGAATCTTGATGATTACGCGGGTATCGCAATGAGGTTTGGATCATGGTTTCTAGGTAACGCAGAAACGGATACATTGCCTTATCGACTTTTCGAAGTGAACGATGTTGAGATCACGGCATTGGAAGAGATGCCCTCCGCGCCGATGTTTGCGGATGTAATGCCGACAATTATCAAACCTGACGATGCGCCTATCGAAGGCACTCCAGTAAGTAAACGCGATCAGCCGACCACGATGCTTGACGGTGACGTTTTCGGACAGACACCAGTAGTGGTGGCAACTTTGCCTAAGGCGGTTGATGTCTATGTTCCGATGGATACTGTGACTTAGGCTGATGCTCGCCTGGTGTGAGACTTGACTCACAATGAGAACCTCGCTCGTCATCGAATCTGTAGGTGCAGTCACGCGCCTTGGTTCAAACGTACTCGTTGCAAAGGCACGTGCGATTCCGATTGAGCTTGTCGATCAACTGACTTAGCTATTGCAGTCATCAAAATGGCTAAACAGTCGGCGATTGATTCGGGAGTGGCGGTAGCAATGGCTCATCGTCAATGCTCGTGATCTCACTAGCGAGTTGCAACTTTTTCTTCTCAGACAAATGATGCTCATAGTACCGCCAGAGCCACCACTTAAATGGGCGAATTCGAAACCGGTGAAAGCCACAAAGTTTCATCTCATCGTAAGCGTCTTTGACGTTCCAACCATCGCGCGCGATTCGGAAAATCCCGCATAATAATCCTGTTCTGTCGGAGCCGTGGAAACAATGGACATAGACGGGATGATTGCTCGCGTCATCAACGATACCGAAGAACCGCTCGATGTGCGGCGCGCGCGGCAACGTCGTGTAATTCAAAGGCATCGATATAAAGTTCAGTCCGACTTTCTCGCACTCGGTGCGCTCCCAATCAATAACCGAGGTTCTGAATCTCAGACAAATCACAGTCTTGATCCCAAGCCGACGGAGCTCGCGCAGACCTTCCTCATCGGGCTGGCCGCCGCGCCAAAGACCGTCGTTCACCTTCCAGAGATTTCGGATATGGGGGTTCGTTATGTGTTCCATTAATGTGATGTAGCGCGTTTGGGGGTGGTTATTGCACGGAAGCCTGCGTTATCGGTGGTTTCACCTGGCGCTCGCAGTCGGTGCCGCTTCGCGTTCTTGGTCGGCAGTTTCGCTTCGCGTTCTTAGTTTAATTACCCAGGTGTTCGTTTTTTTGCTTCGTGACGATCCGTTCGAATTTTTAATAAGAAGGCTGGTCAATTCAGAGCATATCCGTTTATAATATTAATTGACCGGTCGGTTGGTTAATTAACGAACTGAACGACCAAACTCCCCATACAGTGAGCTTGAAGAAGATGGCAGACAAGGATCAAACCGGGCACACCGCCGTAACCAGCCGACACATGATTCCTCCTCCGGAAAAGCATGAAGTCATGCCGAACCCTGAAGAGTTGCTGCTGAACGCCGAAGACGCGCCGCCTATCCTGGAGAAGCTCTGCATTTTTCCATTCGATTGGCGGGTTGAAACACCTCGCTTGATGGAAATTTATCACAACTCCCGCGACCCGGGCTGGTCTCCAGCCCAATTGGATTGGGATTCGCTCGACGTCGAAGGTATGACGCTGGACCAGCGTTACGCCATCTCATATTGGTTCGCGCTCCTGTCGGTTTTTGATGCATCCGGTCCGGCAGTTTTTGCCCGCGCAATGATTCACGCTTACGAAACACATGAAGAAGATGCGATTCGCAAATGCTTTTTCTCAGTCACGCGTGATGAGATGAACCATGAAGAGGTTTGCGGTAAGGCGATCACGTTGTTGACGCCGAATGGTCCGCTCGGTCACGATCCCCAAACGCCGCTCGGCAAGCTCGCTAAGAACAATATCGAATGGCTTTATCATAACGGTGCGCGTTATTGGAAAGGCTACAAAACGGCTGTGGAACACTATCCTATGCCGATTCTGTTCAGTTCATTCCTCTTTGGAGAAGTGGCATCATCAACACTTTTCCACAGCATGTATCAGAACACCACAATTCCAGTTTTCAAAGAAGCATTCAAAAACATCGGTCGCGATGAAGGTCGTCACCTGAGCTTCTGCCTCGCTTTGCTGAAAGAAGTTTTGCCAAAGCTGAACGAAGAAGAGAAGATGACGATTACAAAACAGTTTCGCGCTGGCTTCATTTTCTTGTCTGGAATTCTATACGAACCACCTGCCGAATTTTGGAATTTGCCACCAACTTTCCTGCCTGCACAGCGGATGTTGGAAGATGTGGCGCGCACGGCCGGTTTTGGAATTCTTGATCTGGAAGAACGCAAAGCCAACTGGCGCACTGCGGTTGTTCGTCTCAAAACTATCGTGGAACCGCACGGCATCAAGTTTCCAGCATTACCCGAAATTGGCGTGGACGGCGAAGACGTTGCATTCGACGCCGACAAAATCGTTCCAATATTTTAGACTGAGCGCGTAAAACCATGGCCAGACCACGGGCGGACAACTACGAACAACGGCGGCAGGAGATTCTCGACACTGCCGCCAGTATGTTTGCCGAACGTGGTTACGATGGCACTTCGATCTCGGACATCGCGCAACGGTGCGGTGTTTCGAAGGCTTTGATATTTCACTATCACACGTCGAAAGACAAATTGTTATACGACATGTTGCAGTCGCATTGCCAATTGTTGGTAGACACCGCCAATGGTGCCATCAAAAAGACTGAGCCCGCGGAGCGCCAACTTCAGCAGCTGGTGCGGGCTTTAATGAAGTTGTACATGAGCTCGCGCGACCAGCATATCGTTTTGCTCAACAACCTCCATTGTTTATCTGATGAAGAACAAGCCGAGATCAAAGGTTTGGAGAAACGTGTCTTGCAGATCATCAAAGAGATTGTTTCCGAACTGCGTCCGGATTTAGCAGACCCCATGCGGACTTCGCTTGCGATGTATCTGATGGGCGCGATTAATTGGACATATACCTGGTTTAAAACATCCGGTCCTTACACGCCTGGGCAGTTCGCCGACGTCGCGACCGGTATGTTTTTGAACGGAATTAAAAACGATACGTCGCTGGTGGAAACAGCTCAGGTCAGCTAACTGGTCAGCTAGAGTTTCACTGATAGCAAGGTCAATTCGACGCTGACCTGCGACGAATGACTTTGTGCCTTATTGAACTCACGACTGGCTTATGTTCTGACTCGCTGTCCCAATGGTTCGAAGACCGCGACTAACTCAATTGGCGACTCGCTCACCTTGATTCTGACATTGCGACTCCCTCCTTGCGACTCGCTGACCTTCCTTCTTTCTCCAAGTCCTCGGGAACAAATGGATCGCGCCCGTTGTCAATTGCTCTTGTTATGAACTGAGCCTTATGGCTCTGGGCGGGCTCTTTCCACATCGGCGATGTGGTGTTATTTTTTCGGGGACTCAATGATTCGAAAGTCAATTTGGCCAGTGGCACTGTTGGTGCCATTCTTCATTGTCGCTGTTGTGTGGAGTGTGGCGGCTGCCTACCTTATCCCAACGCATCCTTCTGATTCATTTTTGGCGAACTCGGCGAAGTCCTCATCAATTGAAGAGAAAATCTTTTGTCAGCAATTCGGCTCGCGCGGTTACGCACCATCGCTGGTGCCAAACCAACAAGGCGGAATGCCCACAGCTAACCTCGACAACTACCTGGCGGCAATCAGCCAGGATGGCAGTTTTCGCTGGTCAGCCGACCGCATGCCGATCGATGTCTATATAGCCGACGGTGGAGCGGTGCCGGGTTATCGTGCCGAGTATCGCAAAATGATTGCCGACGCTTTCAATGAATGGTGCAACAACTCCAGGGGATTGCTCAAGTGGAGACAGGTCAACGATCCAAGACAGGCTGATGTGGTTTGCACCTGGACCAACAATCCCACAATCAAACCGGGTAGCGTGGAAGCCGGTCAGACACGCACTCTTGTTCAAACGAACAGAGACACTGGAGAAGGCAGAATAGTCACGGCACAAATCAGCATTCTTACTGAACTCATGGGTCGGCAGTTTTCGAATGAAAACATGTACAAGACCTGTTTGCACGAAGTCGGTCACGCACTGGGTTTGCAGGGACATTCGGATGTCCCTAGCGACATCATGTACCCGACCGTGAATCAAACTCAAATCGCAAAACTGAAATCGCGTGATTTGAATACGCTTACTCGATTATATGAAGATACGCGCTACACGGCCTCTAATTCAAATGGGATGCCACAATCCAGCATCGGCGACATATTGCCATTCACCGGCAGTGGTGCCTCACAAGCAAATCGCAGAAGCGCTGTTCCATTCTTCGGTGGCGGTGCTCCAATATTCGGCAGCGTTCCTTCGTTTGGAAACGGCGGTCAACAATTCGGACAAGCAAACCCACAATCGATGTTCGGGCCCGGCGGCCTTCAATCGTTCTTCGGTAACCATGGAACTCAGCGGTTCAACGGTGTAGAGCCAAACCGTGCAAGGCAGTACGACGGCAATGCAATGCAGCAAGCCAACAGTGAAGGAATTCGTCCTTTCGCAGGGGGCAACATGCAAGGCAGCGACGACGGCAGTCAGGGTTTTAACAACGGCAGCGGTCAGGATTTCAACAACGACGGCAATCAAGGGTTCAACAACGGCGACATGCAGAATGACGCTGTCGCGCAAGGATCTAATGACGATGGAATACAACCGTTCACCGGTGGTGGAATGCAACAAACCTATGGTGGCGCCGGCGGTGCACAGTGGCAGTCAAGCCCTCGTCAAGGTTATCGAAACTCGGCCGGCGGATGGAGACAACATCACAGAGGCAATTGGGCGCAGCAAGCCGCGTTGCGTGAGTTGATGAGACGCTCGGCTCAGCAGAACAACTTCTATAACTAAGTCCCTACACGGTACATACAACTGACGAAGGCGCTGCTGTGCCTTCGTTTTTACGATGAATGGTTTGTTTAAAAACAGAGGTCAGTCGCAAAACAAGGTTGGTTCATTCGTTTGACAGTATGGATAAAGTTTGCACTTGCGCACTTGCGACACAAATTCTCTGGTTGCGAATCACTCCAGAATTCGCTGCCTATATAAGGATCAACCAAGAGACTCTGAACTTTGGCATTTAGCCAACAGGCTACACCGCAAGGGCGCAAACGCTGTCCTAGTGAGCGCAGACGGCTTTAACTTGACTACAGAGATGCATTAAAAAACCACAAGTACGCTAAACAATACTAGGATCATGCAGGGGTCTGATCCGTCCATTAGAACACAGGACGGCAAACTACTAACGGTCCGTCAATCCATTATGTGACCTGCGGAGGGGCACCATGAAATTATCACTGTCAATAAAACTTCTGACCACGCTAGCGGTGCTTACCTCATTTGCCCCTCAAGCGATCGCTCAAGGCGGCGGTCAAGGCGGCGGTCAAAGAGCACAAAAACAAGCGCAGAAACAAGCGCAAAAACAAGTAAAGCAAGCGGCGAAAGTACAACAACGCTCTAACAGGCAAGCTGCAGTTAATCCCCGACAAGATCAGCGCGGTCAACGTCAGGATTTTAAACAAGCCTCAGTCAACACCCGAAGGGATCAACGCGATCAGCGTCAGGATGTTCAACAAGCTCAACGTTCTCAGCAAGATGCATTTCAACGAAATCGCCAGGCTGCAAATCAGTTAGCGAAACAAAAAGATCAGGCTCGGGAACTCGCCAAACGCAATCAAGCTCGCTTATCGAACGATGCCCGAAAAGACGATCGCAGAGATGACAAATTCGACAATCGCTGGGCGAACAAAAACGCCAGAAACGACAAGCGTTTCGACAAAAATAATCGTTGGGACAATAACAATAAGTGGCGTCCAAACCGCGCTATCGTTTCGTACAACAAATCATTCAAGAACTGGGATGCCCAGCGTGATTATCTGAAGGCGAACATGCGCCGACTAAATCAAGCCAGAGCGCTCGACTACGTACAACAACAACAGCTCAACGCTCAAATGCAAGCCGCATATAGCTCGTATCACAATAATAGTTGGAATGGCGGCTACAACTGGGACTATTATTCAGAACCACAATTTATCGATTACTTGCAATTGAATCAACCTTCATTGCTCGATAGAATTCTCGGCGTGCTCGGCATCGGCGGCGGCGGCGTAGGTGGCATCGGCGGGATCGGCGGAGCCAACAACGGCTATCTCTACTCAGACAACTGGGGCAGCGAACGCGATCAGTTATCTCGCAACATGTCCAGAATTCATCAACTGGCGGCCGAAGGTCGGATTACACCGTATCAAGAGCAACAATTGCTGGCTCAACTCAGGACGGAGTTCTCCTCGTATCATCAAAACAACTGGAACGGCGGTTATGGTTGGAACCAATATTCTGACCCAGGTTTCATCGATTACCTGAACACCTCGCGTCCATCGATTCTAACAACAATCCGCAGTTATCTGAGATAAAACAACTCTGACAACCAGCGATTAAAGCCAAACCCGGAGAAGCGCCAACGCTACTCCGGGTTTGGTTTTTGGGGAGGAACAAAAAAAACTTGATGTATGAAACGCGGTCAATTGTGAAGCCGTTAGTTGGTACCATCCGTAGTGACAATCTTAAGTTTGTCGAGATAGCCATTGACGGAACGATAAGCTTGATCGCCTGACCAGGTCCACGAACGCCAGTCCGTTTTCCACGCGCCGCTGTGACTGGATCGCATCTTTTCTACAACAGCCAAACGTTCGCTCGGCTTTAAATGATTGATTCCAGCGACAAGTGGTGGCACTGCGTCACTACTCAAAGACAAGGCGTATGGAACATCAAAAACGTTTCCTTGTTTTGCGTGGTCAATATTTGTAGATACGATCAACGCGTCCGGATTAATGCAGTGCAATCCGCCCACGACAAGCAAACCTGACATAACAGAAGCGAAGGCAAATGTTCTTCTTCGACCACGCAAAACTGTGCATACGAAAACCAAACAGACCAGAGCCAACCACGCCATAAATGCAGTCGTGTACAAACGCAATTCGGTGAGTCCGTACTCGCTCTGATAGAGCCGCATACGCTGAACTGCCGAAATCATAATCACGGACAACAATCCAATTTGCACTCCAGTGAGCGATCGAATCAAAAGCATTCCGACTGCGTTTGTTTTTTCAACCAGCCAATCAAGCGTCAATAGAATCGGTAGCACAAGCGACGCAACAGTGACAAGTTCAAAAAATCCACGGCGAGCATATTCGGAATAAGTCAGACCGCTGGTCAACTCGACGAGATTAGCACCACCAAAGAAATATTTCGCTTGAACCAAAACGAATGCCAGAAACAATAAATCGATAAGCCCGAGGACGACGCCGACTTCGACGAGGCCTAGCTTCGGCTTCAATGATGAATCGATCGATGGCGAATCAGAAGACGCCGTAAGTGGTCCGCGTAGCATCGAGAATAAATAACCACCCGCCCACCAGAACGTGCCGAATATCAACAACCAGTGCTGAAAATTCTTTACCGGATCAAACTGAAATACGTTTTTAACAACGGCTGCAAAAGCCGCATCAGCAGTGATTAACAAGACACCAAAGACCATGACGATTGGTGTTGCAATTGCCAGACCTCTCATGATTGCGTTCAACTGATAGCGAAGGCGATCGTTCATCATGTTGCTCCAACCGATTTCCTTGGTCAGGAGCAAGATCGGCGTGGTGACCAGGTTATCGAGGATGTTGAGGACGGTAAACAAATAACGAGAGATTCCAGCGGTCACCATTTTGTGTCCCATCATCGAGAGCGATGCGGCCGACAGAAAAAATATCGCGCCCACTACATCCAAAGAGCGCAGCACTAGCGACTCGCGCCAGACACAACCAGCAGCCAGGAAAAGTGGTGGCACAAGGAACCACGCACTCTTCCATTGGCTGGTCGGCTTTGTGCGGCATGTGAGGATCAACGATGCAAAAGTGACTGTCAAAAGCCACACAAAGAGGTTTAGTCCCCAAGGGACAGACTTGAAGAGCGAATCATGGAAGAGATAATCGCTGAGCAAACCTAGAATTGCTGCTGCAGCTAAAACTGTTCTTGCCGTTTTCATTTGAACAAACTCCACGCGGAAGCCGAAACCAGCTGGCCTCGAACTCTCGAAGATCTTATAAATTAGTTTCTATGGCGATACAACACGCATTGACGGCTGGACCGAACCAGGAGTGCGTCAATGCGATTTGAAGTTGTCTGTTCAATCAGCATACATCAAAACAAAATGGTGGCAATCGCCCAAAACCGTCAAATACGCCGTGTAAGGAACCCAAAGCTTGAACAGCTGGCGTTTTTGCGCGCCCTGTAAACCTTAAGTTAAGACCCAATCCATGCGCTTTACCGAGTTTGCGAATTTCTCTAACATCCGCCGAAACGCTCCTGCAGCGCGAGTTGGTGGACGGATCATTCATCCGACACTAGTCGATCAGCTCATCAACTCAAGCGTATAGCCAAAACCTTTTCTTGTAGAAATTTGGATCGATGCTTTCTCAGCGTCCAGTTTTTTTCTGATCTTAGTTATGTACGCTCTGATGCTGTCCGGTGTCACTTCGGATTCAGTCGACCACACGCGCTCCAGGAGCACTTCGGCAGGGAATGCATGGTTCGGATTTTTGAGCAGGAACTCAAGCAGCGCAAATTCTTTTGGATACAAAGAACATTTTCTATTATCAATAAGCATGACACCATTAACAGAATCAAGCTGCACATTTCCCATTGCCAGAACAGTTGGCTTGACCACTGGCTGTCGGCGTAGCAGCGCACGAATTCGCGCGGTCAACTCGACGTTTTCAAACGGCTTAGTAAGATAATCATCAGCTCCGGAATCCAAACCTCGCGCTTTATCAGTGGCTTGATTTTTTCCTGTGAGCATCAGTATTGGTGTCATTCCATTTCGGTTGCGATACTTTTCGCAGATGTCGAGACCGGTCATATCCGGCAGACCCCAGTCTAAAATGATCACATCATAGTGTTCTGTTTCTAAACGGAAAAGCGCTTCTTCACCGGTCTCAATTGCCTCGACAGCGAAATTTTGTCGCTCGAGAAATACCTTGAGAGTTTTCTTCAGAGCTAAATCATCTTCGACAAGAAGTATCTTTGACATGACGTTCTAATTGCTCATTGGTCGTGGTAATTGAAATGACCGTTTCATAATCACATTCACAGCGAATCACTCATCTTTTGTACCATCCGCGACAGGTAGTCTAAACCAGAAAGCGCTTCCGCCGGTGGAGCTTTCACGGACTCCTATTGTACCGCCGTGCGCCTGGACAATCGATTTGCAAATCGCTAAACCCAAACCCATGCCGTGTTGTTCGCCTTCTTCGTCGCCGGTTAAACGTTCGTGGGCTTCGAAAATCTTGTCCCGTTTTTCTGCAGGAATTCCTGCACCATTGTCGACGATTTCGATTTCAACAAAATCATCATCAACTTTCGCAGTGCTGATTGCAATCTCGGAGTTTCTCGGAGAATACTTAACCGCATTCGAGAGGAGATTGATCAAAACTTGCAGCAGTCGCTCGTAATCCGCATTCACAGTGAAGTCCGACGATTCGTTTTTCATCGTTATCTTTTTGCTTTGCGCATAAAGCGTCAAACTTCGAACGGCTTGATTAATAGCGTTAGCAACTTGCAAAGGACGCGCATCAACCTGAAAACGACCGAGTTCAATTTGCGTTAGATCAAGAAGATTGTTGGTGAGAGTCATCAGGCGTCGCGATTCACCAGCAGCGTCCGAGACGAGTTCTCGCAGTCCGCTATCCAATGATGCTGAGTCTTCATCGAGTGTGTCGAGCGTAAGTTTAATGGTGGTTGCAGGAGTTCGAATGTCGTGACCAATCATGGCGACAAAGTCCTGCCTGATTCGTTCAGCACGTCGAAGATTCCCAGCCATCTCGTGAAACGCCGAGTCCACCACGCCGATTTCATCAGTCACCACCATTGGTGGCAGAAGAGCTTTCTTCTTCGAAAATAGATCTACATTCGTCAGAACGCGTTTAAGCCGTTGCTCAATGCTTTTTCCAAAGAAGCTGGCGATACCAAATGCGATGACCAAATTTCCGATCAAACCTAGCAGCATCACTCGACGCACCGCTTCTTGACGCGCTTCAAAACTTCGCTCAGGTTTCGAGTACGCATACAGCTCAGCGCCTGCCAGATCACGAGCGTGATGAACCATCTTGCGAACGCGCATATAGCCCGTCAATCGAGCGAGATTGTCACCCGGATGCCGATCTTCTTGAATCATGCGTTTTTGATCGCGCAACGCCTGGATCGAAGTATGCATCTCACGATTTAAATACGCGAAGACTTTTTTATCGTGCTTGGAATTGTCCTTGAGAAAACGTAAATCGTTTTGGATCTCAGTAATTCCTTTTTCAAAATTTTCCTCGGTCATCGGACTCTGAGTGAACGCGTACATGTAGAGCGCCGACGAAGCTTCGTAAGAGTGCACGAATAGACGGTCTACAGCAGAGATAATCGATCGAGCGTGAACTTCTTCAAGAGTTTCAGCATTTGCTCGTTCCAATTCTTTGTACAACATGCCGACAAAAATCAGCTGAAATAAAAGTGGTACCGCTACGATTAGCAGTCCTTTTTTTCTGATGCTCAAACGAATTGGCAAGGCAGTAAGTTCATCGGCAGGAACGATTCACCTAATGTACATCGTAATCGCCGATTAGTCGATATTCTGCGGACTTGTCAAACGCTTGATGCGCCGGAAACTTCTATTTCAAAAACGCTCTGATGCTTTCGGCAGGTCGCCCGAGAACCGCTTTGTTACCGCGTTCTACGATGGGGCGTTGCATGAGTTCCGGATGTTTCGCCATCAGTTTGACAATTTCGTCATCGCTCAAATCTTTATTGGCAAGATCGAGATCTTTGTAAGTGCCTTCTTTCGTCCGCAAAAGATCGCGCGCTGGTAGACCAAGCTTTTTCAGCAACTCTTGAATCTTCGCGGCGGTCATCGGTTCAATGTAGTAATTGACCTTATCGAAGTCAATTCCTGATTCCGTCAAAATCTTATTGACCTGACGGCAAGTGGTGCAGGTCGGTTTTTCGTAGATCGTAATCTTGTCTGACATGTTGGCTCCTCTGCTTCGCAACAAGATAGATCGTGCATGGTAGCACAGTCTGTGCGATAATTTTGGTCTACGATGAATGCACAGCCTCAAAATCCGCGGAAAATTATTCACGTCGATATGGATGCATTTTTTGCGTCGGTAGAGCAACGCGACAATCCGAATTACCGCGGACATCCAGTTGCCGTCGGTGGTTCACCGGAAGGGCGCGGTGTCGTAGCGGCTGCAAGTTACGAGGCTCGCAAGTTTGGCATCTTCTCTGCGATGCCCGCGCGCACGGCGATCCAGAAGTGCCCGCATCTGATTTTCGTACGTCCTCGTTTCGATGTATATCGTCAAATTTCCGAGCAAATCAGAGCGATATTCCATGAATATACCGACCTGGTCGAGCCGCTGTCACTCGATGAAGCGTATCTGGATGTCACTGAAAATAAACCCGGCATTCCTTCGGCGACCTTGATTGCCAGAGACATCAAAAAACGAATTTTGGAAGAGACAAGCCTCACCGCATCAGCCGGGATCTCGATCAACAAATTTCTTGCTAAAACCGCATCTGGTATCAGAAAACCAAACGGAATGTATTTGATTCCGCCGGATAAAGCAGAAGCGTTTATGGAAACATTGCCGATTGAAGATTTCTACGGCGTTGGCGATGTCACCGCAAAGAAGATGCACCAGCTCGGAATACGAAACGGGGCCGACCTGAAAAGCTGGAGCGAACGCGATCTTCTGGATAAGTTCGGCAAAGCCGGCGCCTGGTATTACTTAATCGCACGGGCCCAGGACGACCGTGTCGTTTGTCCGAACCGGGTGAGAAAGTCCGTCGGGGCTGAAGAGAGCTTCGCAGAAGATCTGAAAGATCGCGGCGAGATGATGATGCAGTTGGGTGAAATCGCCAAAACTCTAGTTCGCAGAATCGGTGACAATGGCGGCGGACGCACGCTTACGTTGAAAGTCAAATACGCCAACTACCAGCAAGTAACTCGCAGTCGCACCGTCCTTGATACCATCAACCAATTCGACAACATAATGAAAATCGCAAACGATCTTCTTGATACGACTGAGGCAGAAGAGCGAAATGTGCGATTGCTCGGACTGACGCTTTCGAACTTGGACAGCGAACGCGAGCATGACGAGTGGGTCCAGCTCACGTTGCAGTTCACTTAGCCGCTGCTATTTACCTGGCCGCTACAGTTTACTTGGCCGCTGCAGTTTACTTGGCCGCTGCAGTTTACTGAGCCCCTGCTGTTTACTTGCCCGCTTCTGTTTACTTGCCCGCTTCTGTTTACTCGCCCGCTGTTTACTTAGCCGCTGCTGTTTGTTTGGCTAACAACTTGATTTAGATCCCTGAACACGGATTGAAGCGATGAGCTGCGTTTCGCCAGCACATCGCCTCAGCCAGTTGGGTGTTATTGAGCAGTGGAGAACGTTCCGCTCGAGAAGTCTTGCATCGCCTGCTGAATTTCTTCCGAGCTGTTCATCACGAACGGTCCATAGCCGACAACCGGTTCATCGATTTGCTTACCGTTGAGAATAAGCAATCGAGCGGGACCATCAGCAGCCATTTCGATCTTGGAACCGTTGCGTTCAAGGATCATGATAGAGATACCATCAGTGGTATCAGTACCATTGACGGTGACTGCGCCTTCCATGACGAATAGCGCGGTCGTATAACCTTCAGGAAGCACCACGCTCAACCTACCCTTGCCTGTGAATTCGATGTCGATCAAGTTCACTGGTGTAAAAGTTTTCGCCGGGCCGCTCACATCGCCCAACTTCCCGGAGATGACGCGCGTCTTCGAGGCACCATCGGCGCCTACGATTACTGGAATATCTGCAGCGTGAAGCGTTTGATAGCGCGGCTCCGTCATTTTTTTATCGGCGGGAAGATTGACCCACAGTTGCACCATTTGCAGAGTGCCACCAGTTTTGCGGAATGATTCAGAATGCAGCTCTTCGTGAAGAACGCCTTTACCAGCGGTCATCCACTGCACATCACCAGGTCCGATTTCGCCGAAATTACCTGCGGTATCTTTATGCTGCAGACCACCTTGCAGAACCAACGTCACTGTTTCAAATCCACGATGTGGATGCATGCCGACGCCGAGCTTTTTCTCGGTAGGCGGAAACTCAGATGGACTGCCGTAGTCGAGCATCAAGAACGGGCTTAACTGAGACTTTCCTAAGTCGTTGTACGAAAACAAATTACGAACAGGCAAACCGTCTCCCACCATATGTGGTGGTCGAGGTTGGTGGCTGCTCACTACTTTTTTAGACATGGTGATACCTCGGGACTCCACTCTTGATTATCCCGCAGTTTCTGCCGATCTCCCGAGCCATAGCAATTCGTTTAGATTGGTGTTACTTCAAAGTAACCATGTTTCAAAAAACACATCGAACGATTTTCAACCCAAATTAGAGTAAGCAATTTGTGCGTCGGATCCCGAAGAATAAACGCTCGCAAAGGGTGAACCCATTCAAAAGAGTACGTTTTCAAAAACAGCTTGGTTTTGTTCGCGAAACTATCCAGGTTCAATCGCACGTAAGACTGAACCTCTACACTCCGCATTAGCGCCATTAAACGGAGCTTCTTGATATTTGATCTATAATGCTCCGCGTCGGACTGGGGATAAAATTATGAAATGGACTTCACTTCTGTTGGTGTCCGCTGCGGCAGTCGTTGTGCCGGGCGACGCTCACGCCATCAAGCCAACCGGAGACTCGCTGTCGACTAAGTCTGCTCATGAGACGCTGGCTCTGAAACCTGCAAACCGCTACCTCGCCTCAAGTGCGACGGGAGCTGCCACCAGCGCAAAGGTAGATCCGAAAGCCAGCGCTGAATTGGAAACGCTCGAGAAGCGCTTCTTCAGGCACGATTTCACAAACGAGTCGATCGACGATCGCCTGACGCGCATGGAAAAGTTCACGTTCGGCGATACCAACAAAGGCACCGAGCAAGAACGCCTGACTAAGCTTTCCGCCATTTTGGAAACACACTCGTCTGATACCCCATTGAGCAGCATCTCTACAAAACCCATGAAGAATGCCGCAGCGCCAGCATCTCCAGGCAGCTCGACACCAGCAGACGACTCTTCTGCCGACGCTGACGATTCGAACGACGGCTCAGATTACCCGCACGTAACCTTCCTCGAAGACGAAATTCTCGGTCAACATTTCACAGGTTCACTGCAAAAACGTCTTGCCAGGCTTGAGACCAAAGCCTTCGGAAGCGCTTCGCCGAACCCGGATTTCAGCGCCAGAACTGATGCCCTCGAGCGTTACGCCGAGGTCAAACTTCACAAGAAAGCATTCGACCAACCGGTCGATAGCCCGGAAGCCCCGAGAGCACCTCGTTTTGGTCCTCGCTTCGGAATGGGAAGCGGCATGGGCATGGGTAACGCGATGGGCATGGGCGGCGGCATGGGTGGAATGAATTTCTCCGATGCAGATGACTCAACTCCGGCTCCGAAAGCGCCTCCACCGGAAGATCCGACGGCTTCGCTCCCCACACCTCCACCTGAAGGCGCGCGTTTGTTGTCCCGCGTGGCGTGGTGCGAAATGCACTTGTTCAACAAAACATATCCAGACATGCATTTGCTCCAACGTCTGCATCAACTCAATGCGCAGTTGAATCCGACTGACAAAGAGAAAGACATTCAGCTCATGGATCACGTAGATACAATCGTCAAAGAAGTCGTGATGCGTCAGCATCCACCGACCAGAAGCTAAGATTCTAGTGACGGCTTAGTCCGCGAGTGAACGCCTGGACTTGTTCATGCCTAGATCTGTTGTGCGAACGCCTGCATTCGTTCGCGCCCTAGTTATGCGAACGCAAATTGAACAGAAGTATTCGGCAGACGAGATATTCGTTTGTGAAACGCTCATCTAGTATCCGTGCTTCTTCAACCAGGCGCGGTCTGCTTTGGCGTTCTTCGAATTGACGCCTTCGAGCTTCTCAAACGCTTGAGCACGATATGTATATCCGCCCGCATAATTCGGACTTAGTTTGATTATTTCGGAGAAATCATCGCGCGCTTTGTCGTACTTCCCAGTGGCTTGGTATGCGCGTCCACGAAGTTCGTAGCTATCGAAATTTTTAGGATCGAGTGCAACGATTGCATCGAAATCAGAAACAGCTTTATCATATTGTTTGACGTCAATAAAAAGCAGTCCACGCTGAACCAGTGGCCATCGCAGTTTCTTATCGATCTCAACTACTTTGGTGAAATCAGAAATCGCTGATTCGTTTTGTCCCTTCGCTTTTTTGAGCATGCCACGACTGCCGTACGCATCGACATGTTTAGGATCATTCTCAATGGCAAGCGTGAAGTCACTGATGGCGCCTGCCAAATCCTTCATTCCTTCTTTTAAATGACCACGATTAAAATAGGCTTCCGCATTTTTCGCGTTTAAACTGATTGCAGTGTTGTAATCCTTCATCGCGAGCTTGTCGTTATTCATGAACGCGTGCGCTTGCGCTCGCTTACAAAATGCCATCGAGTTTTTCGGCTCAGCTTTGATCACTTTGTTGAACTGCTCGATTGCCTTGCGCGCATCGCTTTGCTGCAAAAACTTGCAACCCAATTCGTAGGATTTCTGATCCGGTGCTTCAGAAAATGCACATTGGGCGTTTGTCAGGCTGAGTGATAAAGCAGCGAACGCGGCGACCAGAGTGAGAGCGTGTTTGTTCATTTTCATTTATATAGGTTTCGATTTCTTTGAGCAAACCAATTCAACCTACACATTTTACGCGCTCGGTTTGTGTCACGTCCATAAAGTGGTGGCGAAAAGCAACGTTTAGCATGAGAAATTTACTTTCGCAATTCAGGTCCGCACCGCCAATGGTGTCACAGTAAATTTGAGTCACTAGTAAACGAGTTACTCGTTCTTTTTCTTTGAAAGAGATTGTGCGTCGACAAGCGCTTGCTCGGCGGCTCGGCGATACCACTCGGAGGCGATGTATTCATCAGCAACTACGCCGCGGCCGTCTTGATAGATCTTCGCCAGTTTCATTTGCGCTTCGACTACACCTTGTTCGGCTGCAGCCAAATACCATTTGTGCGCCGCGGTTTCATCGAGAGTCGTGCCTCTTCCGAAGGAATACATTTCACCGAGATTGAATTGTGCTATCTGATGTCCTTGTTCTGCGGCGCGTTGATACCACTCGAAGGCTTCGTCGGCATCGAGATGGACACCTTTTCCAACGAGGTACATTTTCGCCAGCGCGAACTGAGCATCAGCATCGCCAGCTTCCGCTCCTTTTCGATAAGTCGAGCAGGCAAGTCTGACATTTAGAGGAACACCAGTTCCGTACTCATACTTTAATCCCAAGGCGTTCAACGCTGGTGCATAGCCGGAAGCGCATGCAGCTTTCAACCAGTCAATCGATTGTTTAGCATCAGGAGCGCAGCCTTCGCCGGTTTCATAGCGCAGGGATAATTCCAACTGTGCGGCGGCATTGCCAGCCTCCGCGGCAGCAGTAAGCCTATCCAACGTTTCAAGCTCAATTCGCATGCGTTTTACTATACCAGCAGCCAGTTCGCATTCAAACCAATAGCGGCAATGTCATTCTTTCCTTTCATCACAAACCTGTATCATCGCCGACCACGAGCGTTCCTTACGCTGCTGCGTTAGTATCAGAATCGGAAGAAATTTTATGCAGGGAAGAAAGATTCAACGGACAAGCACACCGCCGCCAGGGTTGTTGTACTTTCCAGATTTTATTAGCGAGGACGAGGAGCGCGAGTTTATTCGATGTTCGTGCAGAGCGGCAGCACAGCTTGGCTCCTACGAAATCGACGCCCAATTCGATGACTTTCAGAACCGTGCGCGACACATACAAGGCGGAATCAGCGGAATCGGCTTGAAACTGTCGAGCCATAGAATCAGCCTTTGCGGCAGTTCTCAAGCGCCATAATTAAAGGAATATCAAAATATCCACAAGAACTATTGATTCTGTCTCATAATCGTTTTACCCTTGCCAGTAGTGAAGGCATTTCTAAGGATGGACTTCACGGTGGAGAAAACGCGTGAAGCCGGAATCGTCAAAATCAACAGAGGCGCATCGACTTCAGCCGTTGGATGCGGGCAATCCGACAGAGGTGGAGCCTCGCAATGGTCGTGTTGCGACCGTGGAAGCGCAGCATCTCAGTGATCCGGATCGCATCGAACTTTCGGCGAGAATTGAAAGTTTGGGTCGCGCTGAAAATTTTAAAACGGAAAATCTAATCGCATCATCAAGCCTCCCGGACGCAACAGCAGTCGCGTCCGACATCAAGCAGAAGAAGTTCTGGACCGGCAAGAAGATCGCCATCGCGGCTTCGTTGTCAGTCGCTTTGATTGCGGGTTCAGCGTTTGGATACCAAACCTATCAGAATTCTCAAAAGTCTAAAGCCGATGCCACCACGTCACCAGCAGTGGTGACAGTGTCGACGGATACCGCGCGTACTCAACTCGTGGAAGACGCGCTCAGCGTCACGGGTTCAATATGGGCGTGGGATCCGTTAAGCCTCGGTCCTGAAGTAAGCGGATTGCGCATCACATCGATAAATGTTGAAGAAGGCGATCACGTTAAAAAGGGACAAGTGCTTGCGACACTGAACTCGGCATTGCTGCGAGCGCAGTTGGATCAAGCAAAGGCGCGCTTGAACTCGAGTCAAGCAAACCTCAACAAATCGATTCAGCCTAATCGTCCTGAAGATATTATTGCACTGCGGGCGATGCTCGCTCAGGCGGAAGCTACTGTCGCGCAAGAAGAAGCGAAGCAACATCAAGCGCACGCGACCCTGAAGAACGCAGAAGTTACAGCGCGTAGATTTACAGAATTTCTCGCGCCGGAGCGATCAGCACTCAAGATTCAGACAATCGAGAGATGGCCGCGACCAACGCGCGCGAAGAAGTAAAAAATTCCGACGAAAAAATCAACGCGGCGAAATCCGCGGTCGATCAGGCGCGGCAGCGTTTACTCGTTGCCACACGCGGTGGTCGGGCAGAGGATGTTCAAATTTCGCGAGCCACTGTTGCGGAAATCAAAGCGCAGGTGCAACATCTCGAACAGCAGATCGCGCAAACGATTGTTCGCGCACCTGATGATGGATTGATATCGCGACGTGACGGTCACATCGGCGACATCACCACCGCCGGGACGCCACTGTTCGCCATGGTTCGCATGAATCGTATGGAGTTGCGTGCGCAGGTTTCCGATATCGACATCGCGAAAATTCATCCTGGTCAAACAGTGAAAGTAACCATTCGAGAAGAGGATGCCAAGCCGGTTATCGGCAAGGTGCGTCTGGTCAATCCGCTCGTTGATACTTCAACGCGACTCGGAATTGTGAGAATCGATTTGCCTGCAGACGCTGGGCTGAAGCCGGGTATGTTTGTTCGCGGCGAAATCGGTTTAGGCCAACACGATTCGGTGACGGTCCCAGTTGGCTCGCTTGTCACTCGCAACGGCGAGTCGGTAGTGTTCAAACTCGATTCTGAAAATCACGCGCTCAGCACGCACGTGATACCAGGAATCAGAACAGAACAGTTTGTCGAGATCAAAGAAGGCTTGTCGCCCGGCGACAGAGTCGTAGCTAAAGGCGCCAGGTTCCTCCAACATCGAGATGTGGTGCGAGTTTCGAAATGAACTGGAATATTTCCGCCTGGTGCATTCGTAATCCAATTCCTCCTGTAATTCTCTTTCTTCTCCTTACTGTTTCAGGGATACTCGCGCTCGTTTCGCTCGGTATTGAAGAAGAACCAAACATTGATGTGCCCTGGGTTTCCGTAACTGTTACGCAGAGCGGCGCCGCACCAATGGAATTGGAAACACAAATTACGCGCCGAGTCGAAGACGCGGTGGCCGGTGTCGCCAATGTGAAACACATTCGATCTACTTTGCACACCGGCGTCTCCAACACCGATGTCGAATTCGAGCTCGGCACCAACAGCGACCGTGCCACCAACGACGTGCGCGAGGCCGTGACCCGCATTCGGCAACACATGCCGCGCGGCATCGACGAACCGATCATCCAGCGCCAGGATTTCGTCGGCGATTCCGGCATCACTTATATCGTCGAATCCAAAGATCGCTCGGCGATGGATTTGACTTATTTGATTGAAAACGATTTCTCGCGGCAGCTGATGGCGACGCCTGGAATCGGGCAAGTCTATCGATTCGGTGGTGTGGATCAACAAATCCTCGTCGACCTGGATCCGGTGCGTTTAGAAGCGCTCGGAGTGACCGCCGACATGGTCAATCAACAGCTCCGAGGACTGAACATAAATCTGCCTGGTGGACGCGGCGAGATTGGCTCATCGGAACAATCGATCAGAACGCTCGGCAGCTCTCATGACGTGGCGACCTTGAAGTCAACACGCATCGCGTTACCCGGAGGACGCTGGGTGGCACTGAACGCGTTGGGTGAAGTTACCAACGGCTCGTCTGAACAGCGCCACATGGCACTGCTGGACGGCAAGCCCGCAGTCGGCATGGAAGTAGTTCGACGCCGTGGACACAACATTGTATCTGTCGAAAAAGACGCCGACCGCATCGTGGCGGAACTCAGTAAAAAATATCCGGATATCAAACTCACTCGCGTTTTCAGTGGTGCCCGTTATGTTCGCGAATCATGCGAAGCGACCTTCGAATCACTGATTCTAGGGGCGCTTCTGGCGGTTATTGTAATCTGGGCGTTTCTACGCGACAGCAGAGCGGCTGCGATATCCGCGCTGGCAATGCCATTATCTGTGATACCAACTTTCGCGTTCATGAAAGCGGTCAATTTTACTCTCAATGATATGTCTTTGCTCGGACTTGCGCTGGTCATCGGAATCCTGGTCGACGACGCGATCGTTGAAATCGAAAACATCGTACGGCACATGAACATGGGCAAAAGCCCATATCAGGCTGCTATTGATGCCGCCGACGAGATCGGTTTAGCCGTCGTTGCGACAACGTTAGCCGCTGTGGTTGTGTTCCTTCCGGTTGCATTCATGGGTGGAATTCCAGGACAATTTTTCAGGCAGTTCGGTCTAACAGTATCCGTAGCCGTGTTTTGCTCACTACTCGTAGCGCGACTAATCACGCCACTTATGGCAGCTTACTGGCTCAAGGATTCGAAAGAAGATCACAGCGAGAGCTTCAAAACAAAATCTATGATGGTGCTCTAAATGTCGTGATCAAACATCGATTGATTACAGTCATCGCCGGAATTATTTTCTTCGCGGCAAGCATCTACCTTTTCCAATCACTGCCCACATCGCTCGTCTCGAGAATCGACCGCGGTGAGTCACACGTCAACATTGAACTACCGCCGGGTTCTAAACTTCGCGACACCATTGAGGTTGTTCAGCAGCTCAGCTTCATCGTTTTAAAGCATCCTGAGGTAAAGACCATCTTCGCCAATGCTGGCAGTGGTGGCGAAGTGAACAACGGACGGCTGATCATCTTATTGAAACCACGCGATCAGCGAAAATTATCGCAAGATGAATTCGAAGAGGCGATTCGTCCGGAGCTGCTACAAGTTCCCGGTGCGCGCATCAACTTCGGCGGCGGCTGGGGATCCGGGGCGGTCCATATCCTTCTGACCAGCCACGATCCGGAAGTTCTCGTTCAAACAGCACAAGAACTTTTAAAACAAGTTCGCGGCGTGCCCGGTCTCACCGATATTCAGTCCAGCGCTGCAGCACTGAGACCAGAACTGGTTGTCCATCCTGATTTCGCTCGCGCAGCAGAACAAGGCGTGTCGGTCGAAGCGATCGCTCGCACCGCACTAGTTGCCACCATGGGTGATATCGACGCTAATCGTCCGAAATTTGATCTGAGTGACAGACAGATACCAATTGTGGTGCGCATCGATCCTAAGTTTCGGCACAAACTTTCGGTAATCGGCAATCTCAAAGTCGCCGGAACAGGCGGACGACTCGTCCCACTTTCCAGCGTCGCGCACGTCGAATTCGACAGTGGTTTGTTCAAAGTCGATCGCTACGATCGCGCACGGCAGGTTTCCGTCACTGCAAAATTTGGAGCCGGTTTAACACTCGGCGAAGCAATCAAAAAGATTCACGACCTGCCGGCATTCAAACATATGCCTCCATCAGTGAAAGAACACAAAGCTGGTGACGCCGAAATTCAGAGCGATATTTTCGGCGGCTTCGGCTATTCGATCATCACCGGAGTCTTGCTGATTTACGCTGTTCTCGTTCTTCTGTTCCGCGGATTCCTGCAACCGTTCACAATCATGATGTCGCTGCCTCTGTCGCTGGGTGGCGCGCTGATTGGACTGCTCTTGTTCAACAAACCAATCGATATGTACGCGTTGATTGGCATCGTCATGTTGATGGGACTGGTCACGAAGAACGCGATTCTGCTGGTTGAGTATTGCCTCGTCGCGATGAAGAACGGCATGACCCAAAACGAAGCAATTTTCAGCGCCGGTCGAACGAGAATGCGTCCGATTCTTATGACGACTACCGCGATGATCGCAGGCATGATGCCGATTGCAATTGGCTTAGGCGCGGGTGCCGAGGCACGAGCACCAATGGCAATTGCTGTTGTCGGTGGTTTGTTCATGTCCACGATACTGACACTACTTGTGGTGCCAGTTGTTTTCACTTACATGGACGACTTCCAGCGTTTCCTTGCCAAAAGATTCAAAAAAGATAGTCCCGCGCACGCAGCAACAACTACGCAGAGCGCCGCGTCGAACGAACCCGTTGCCTCTGAAATTGTACAAAAATAGCCGCGCGGAATCGCAAATTGCTTCAGCTGCTTGAGCGACTTCAACTGCTCAGCTGCTTCAGTTGCTCAGCTGCTTCAGTTGAACAGCGGCTTCAGTTGAACAGTTGCTTCAGTTGTTCATTTACCGATATTCGTTAAAAGAGTCGCAAATGAATTGCAACGATTCAACCGCGACATTTGGCACAGCAGCGAAAATCTAGACTTGGCAAATTGGGATCGAGATCCAGACTCGGTGAATCATTTCCATGCCAGTCAGCGTCGGAAAACAATAAGGAGCCATCAACATCGAGCACATTGAAACCAGCCAGGAGACTGGCGAAGTCAATATTCTGATCTGGAACGTTATGTGACATAGTCTCGGTTGAAGGGTCAGGATTTGCTATAATCGCAGGCATAGTCACAAAAGTCCATTTAATTCTGGGCGCGAGGAGTTCGAACTAATGGTTGAGAAGCCACCATCTGATTCTAGCGATGCCGACAAACGACCTTACGTTTATCAGGAAATCGAACGTCAACTGATGACGTTGATTAGTCAGGAGAATCAGGACGCTGCCAAAAATATCTTTGCAGATTTGCTAAAAATGGGACGCGACGGCTATCAGTTCGGCGTCGATTTGATTAGTGAACTTTGCACGGAACTCACCGGCGTTAAATCGCTTCAGATCGTCCCCAAAGGTCCGCTTGAACTCGACGTGGATATTAAGCGCAAGAATGAACTGGTGCTGAAGTTTAAGCACACCATCGCGCCGCTGATCGACATTACCGCGATCACGTTCGGCGAAGATTTAAATTTTGGCGCAGTGGTCGACAAAGAGAAAAAAGGATTGCGAATGAACATTCGTCGCGGTCTAAAACTATCACTCAAACTCGGTCCACTGGACAGCACCATCGATGTAAAAGGAAGCGCGTTGCTTTCACGAAACGACCGCAATCAACTGTTGTTATCTACCACGGTCGTGGTTCCAGGGATGGATAACCCAGTCACACTGTCGATTCCATTGACGCAGATTTTTGCTCAACGTAAAAGCGGGCAGTAAGAACCAAACGCTTCGCACCGAGTTTTTAAAACGAGAAGAGTTTCAAAACGAGAACTAGTGCTCCTAACAGTACAAGTTTTCAAAACAAAAGACGTGCACCAAACACAACAAGTGCTTAGAACAAAACACGTGAAGTGCTTCAGTCGAATAAATCCAAAGTGATACCATCAACGTTACAACTATCGTGGCGTGAAAAAGTTTCTGAACATCTGTCCGAAAGTTCCAGCGACAGTCTTGGGCGCATCTTCATCCTCTTGCGCAATCGCTGACACGAAATTTTTTGTTTGTTCGACCGTAATCGTCGGAGTCAACGGCGGAACGTTTGGATCGACATGACAGTCGAGCACCACCGGTGATGTCGCAGCGAGTGCAGCACTTAACGCTGGATAGATATCCTCAGGCGTGAGAATTTTGATTCCTTTCAATCCGATAGAATCCGCGTAGTCTGCGTACGAAAACGCGGGAATGTCCTGCGATGCCTCAAACTTCGGATCGCCCTCCATCGTTCGCATCTCCCACGTCACAAAATTCAAATCTTTATTGTTTAGAACTAAAACAATCAATCGTGGATCGAGCCACTCCTTCCAATATTTGGCGACCGTGAGCAACTCTGCATTTCCTCCCATCTGCATTGCACCATCGCCAACGAACGCAAACGCGGGACGTTCGGGAAAAGCGAATTTAGCCGCGATCGCATAAGGCAGTGCGCAGCCCATCGACGCGATATTCAAGTTCGTCGCGGCATGATGGCGTCCGCGTCCGGCGGGCTCGCCATCACTTCATGGCGCACCTGGACGAAATCAATTAGTTCATTACTGCGATTAAGCGCTGCAAGAAGCGGATTGATGCCATCACCCGGATATCCATATATTCGTTTCACACCCCAATCAGAAAGCCGGTTTACTACGAAATCACTGATATTCTCGCTCATAAAAAATTTCCTGTTGTTGTGCTTGCAAACGCTCGCCGCTATTGGGTCCGCAAATTTTAGTGCTGTATTACTAGTAGCGAAAATTCACCTCTGCGAAGACGTAGACAGCATAAAAAGTACGAAATTGTCACCTTCCATTCATCACCCGAACCAATTGTCAGGGATCTCCCCAGTGTCACTCCTGGGCGAAACGCCTATTCTGGTTAAGCTGGTGAGCACACATTCCCATTTACTAGTGGGCTGCCCGGCGTTGTCCGAATGCAAGCTATACTCAAGGAACCGCCGATATGAACGACAGTGCTCCGGCCGTTGAAGTGACAGACCTTCGCAAGACGTACAAAGGAGGCAACGTTTGCGCGCTCGACGGCATTAGTTTCACAGTCGGGCAAGGCGAAATTTTTGGCTTGATCGGACCCAATGGTGCAGGCAAAACGACTTTGATCGGCTGCCTGCTTGCCCTCCTGCAGCCCGATTCCGGCAGCGTTCGAATATTCGGTAAGCCCGCGGATTTTATGTCTGTTCGAAAAGAGACAGGTTATGTTCCTGAACGCTCGGATTTCGAGCACTGGATGTCCGGTCGGCAATTTCTCGAATATCATCACGGTTTGGCAGGACTAAACAAAAGCACTCGCAAACGCGACATCGACGAATGTCTGGAGATGGTTGAACTGGCGAAGTCGTCCTGGGATCGGCACCTGCGCACTTACTCTCGGGGCATGCTTCAACGCCTCAACATCGCGCAACTCTTAATTGGTAAACCAAAACTCGCACTGCTCGATGAACCGACTCTAGGATTAGATCCAACTGGAGTTACTGTGGTTCGAAACGTGATTAAAAACATGCGAGAGATGGGAGTGACAGCAATCATCAATTCGCATCAACTGGATGAAGTAGAGCGGCTCTGCGACAGGGTCGCATTCATCCGTCAAGGCAAGATTGCGTCGATTGAAACGATCAAAGGCGGAACGATCACCGACTACATTTTGTTCGTAAGGTGGAGCGAAAATCAACTGAACGGATCCCTTGGATCCGTGGTGGAGAGAGCCGCCGCGTTGTCGCATACAGCACTGAACGAGTGCCACCACGACTGGGGTCGCTTCCGCGTAAGAGATCATCTTGCGGCAACTGAACTTCTTAAACGACTCATTGCAGAAGGTGTTCCTATCGAAGAAGCCGTCCCCGAACGGATGCGTCTAGAGCAGTTGTTTGCTGGAGAACAGGGAGGCGAGTCAAATGAATAGCACCATCATGAAGTTCACCGCAATGTCGGCGTGCCTCGACCCACTAAAGCTACTCTACGTCTTTATGCTCGGCTTCGTCATGCCCATCGGTATGAAAGTCGCGTCTATGTTTCACGGTGCCTCTGATTCGCAAACATTCGAGATGCTCACAGGCAAAGTCGGAGTCGCGTTCGTTTTAATGGTACTCTGCCTCGGTCTCGCTGGAAATAGCGCCACACAAGGACGAGGAGGAGAATACCTACCTTTGATTTTTACGCGACCGGTGACGCGTTCAGAATACGTTTTGAGCAAGTGGTTAGTCATCACATTGATCGGTGGAACACTAGCCGCACTGCAGAACATCATCGTCGCCGCGATTGGTTACAGCATGGGTGAAGTTATCACATTCTCTGCAGTGTTCAGCATGATCGTCGAACGATTCATGGATGCAGGATTAATATCCGCAGCAATGATTTTGACAATGCTGAACAAAAAACCTGCGTTCCAGATCGTGGCGATACTTTCATTCTACATTTGGCTTGCCGGTCAAACCATACCACCAGTCAGCGTTGCCGGGATGAGTGCGGGCGGAGATTTATCAATCGAAGCAACCAAGTTTATGCTTTCTGCATCACAATACATTGCTGACTTGATACTACCGACGGTGAACGTCTACGATTTGATCAGCACTAAAGTTTTGTCACTGTCACCATTGCTTTCTTATCTATCAGCGGTCACTCTTTATCTTGCATTTGCAATCGCGTCGACGAACAAAAGGGAGTTTTTCTATGGCACCAACTAATCCCGAGAGCAAGTCCAATGACAGATCGACAAGAGTGATGCCGCAAGCACTTGTGCTGGTCGCTGCGCTGTTTCTGGTCGGAAGAATCACAGACATTGGATTTCAACTAGCGCGTTCATCAGCACCACAGGCAGTGCAGCAATCGATCCAGTGGCACGACCTTCCGGAACTGACAATGGATTCGAATTCGTTCAAAACAAAACAGGAATTTGTGCCACCACCAGTGCTTGATGTTTCTCCTGAGACAAAACAGGAGATCGATAAAGTTCTGACGCTCAGCCGCGATCAGAATAAATACGTGCTCTATGAATTCTATGCGCCGTGGTCCGATCCTTGCAAAAAAATGGAGGCGACCTCGCTGGCCAACGAACAAGTCAACGCTCTGGTAGAGCAGCATTTCATGCCGTTTCGCGTTACAGATCGATTGAAGCAACTGGGAAAGAATCCTCGTTTAGTCACCGACCTCCAGAAGAAGTATAGAATCTTCGCTTTCCCAACCCTCGTCATCGTTGATGAGCGCGGGGAGACGGCGGCAACTCTGGTCGGAAATTGTTCGTCGCTGACCACGTATCGATTCTTGAGTCGAACCATACATTCGCTTGAGCAAAAGAGCCGCGCCCAGCAGGGAACAAGGATTGGCAGCGACCCGCGGAGCACCCACGAAATATCCGGAATTGTTTCAAGTACCACCGCTTCCAGCAATCAAACTCTTGCCGTGGAATCGCCTAAAGGATAGACTCAAAGACATAGATCTGATTTGAGTTGAAACAATGACTAACCAATTGATGCTCCTGCTCGCTGCCCTGGCAATCGGGTGCACGCCCGCAATTGCCGCAGAGGCGACCGTTCAGGACGGTCAGAGCAAACCGAGCAACGCCGCGACAGCAGCTACCAGCAGCCCCACAAGCGACGCAATCGAAGCTGCGGCGACGAGTACAACGCCTGCCGTCGAGTCGAACCCGGCATCAAACACCCCGGTTACGACAGCCACACCGACTGCAACAGCCGCACCAGCTGCGACTACCTCAGCGACTTCTTCGCCGACAGCCACGTCGACCACCACATCCCCTGCCGCAGTCGTCCCTGCCAAAGCTAACGTCTCCACGTCACCAGCGGGCAACGCGACCCCAACAGTCCTGACCGGCAGCGCCAAAGTGATCGCGTCGACTATCCCGTCTGAAGTCAGCCCAGGACCTTATGAAAACGACCGTAAAAACGTACGAAATTGGCTCCTGGAAGCAAAGAAACGCGGAGTCGGCCTGCAAGGATACATTCCGGTTTGGGAAGATATGGAAGCATCTGTAAAGGCCAAAGAACCAGATGCAACCGTGAAAGCAAAGCTCGACAAGATCTGCAAAAACATCGGCGATCAAGTGAAGAACAGCAGCACGATTCAAAGGTTTCGTCCAAAAAAACCAAAACCAAATCCTGACGAAGACGTCGAAATTATTCGCGTAAAATGGATCGGCGAGAAAGGAAGCGATCCGATTTTTCGCGACAAAGCGGATAAGTGGTACAACAACGCCGTCGACATGCTCAATCCCGATCAGCGCGCCGACCCACTGATGCGCAGAAGACTTCACGACCAACGCGATATCATCTACAAAGAAATGTCGACCCGCTACGCGAGCGGTGAGAAGAGATGGGCTCCACGTTTGTACAAAAACTTCAACCAGGACTTGAGCCAAAACTACAACCCGAAGGCTGACTCACCATCACGGTTTGGCAACTACGGCTCGGAGAACGCTGACGTTCCTCCGATGAAAAACAAACACTGATTTCAATTCGAGCGCAACAACTGGGTTATATTGATCGCACTTTCGTTTCGATCGCACGCTTGCGTTCCGATCATATCGTTAAATTGATAGATCATTAGATCAGCCTGCACCCCCTACCGCCATCATCCGCTGATACGGCATACCTTCAATTACTTCAAGTTTGCTGTTACGAAGATTGCCTTCGCAAGGGCGTCGGCAACGCTGAAACAAAACGGTGCTACAACAGTTTTGTAAGACACGATTCGACTGAGGAGCTGTTGGAGGCACATTATGAGTATACTTGGATTTATTTTTTATTGTCTGGTCGCCGCAATATGCGCAGGCATTGCAGATTACCTCGCTCCAGGCAGAATTCCTGGTGGTTTTCTCGCATCAGTAGTAGTCGGTATAATCGGTGCCTGGATTGGTGGCATGTTGCTCGGCGCGATGGGACCAGCACTGGCTGGAGTTTCCCTTCTTCCTGCCATTCTCGGTTCAGCACTTCTGATCTTCCTTCTGTCACTGTTTGGCAGAGGTCGCGTCTAAAGATTCTGACACCACATATAGTGGTACTGGCTGGCGTTGGCAACTAAAGTTATACCCCGCCCAATTGTAAAAGGAGAAGCGTGAGCTTCTCCTTTTGCATTTCAATGTCATGTGTCGGCGCACTTCAACCATACGGTCATGTATCGGTGTGCGACTGGTGTGCTATGAAAGTAACAATCGTCAGAGACATCAAAATTACTGTTCACACTATGGCTTGTTTGACGATTAATTGGGAGGTATAAAACAATGAGTTTTTTGATTAGACTGGTATTACTGGCGCTGGCATTCCAGTTCCTTTTACCGATGATACCAGGGATCCAAGTGCATGGAGGATTCGTAACATCGCTAGGATTAGCGCTTATGTTCTCTGTCCTTGGATGGATCGTCAGCTGGGTCGCCGCACTGATCACCGCGTTCTTAGCCGTTGGAACTTTAGGACTGGCATTGCTCGTTCTGATTCCGTTATGGCTGGTCGGTTTCTGGTTGCTTCCAGCGTATACGCTGAT
Organism: Candidatus Obscuribacter sp.; assembly: GCA_021772095.1. Lineage (GTDB taxonomy): Bacteria > Cyanobacteriota > Vampirovibrionia > Obscuribacterales > Obscuribacteraceae > JADYXR01. The sequence continues at coordinate 55,515 of JADYXR010000205.1, forward strand.
GCTCACGTCTGATGTGATGCCGACTTACTTGCAAGTTGCCGGCTGGACTCCTGCGATTATGGGCGGTCTGCTCACACTTGTAATTGGTATCGTCACCGATTCGGATAACTTCAAGAGAAAGACTACGGTTGTTGAACGCGTTTAAGTCGCGTTGAGCCAACCATAAAAGGTGTGTTCGGGAACCAGAAGAGTCGCATTATGTGCGGCTCTTCTACCTTTTTGCGCGAGCCGTGTTTTGCCAGTGCGAAGCCGATTCTTGAATCGCTTGCATCAACTCGACAGTAAACCGGATGACACTCAAACCGCGAGAGTTCAGGTTTGATTTCCGGACAAAAGTTCTTTGTAGCGAAACCATCCTTTAGACTGAAACCAAATTCGTGTGCAAAAGCTGCAGCCACCATCCCCGGTACCAAGTTTAGACAAACGCTTTTTTGGCCGACGCGAGAACCGGACCCAAAATGCACATTTCAAAAGCCCGCATCTGCTATCCGTGTAAGCAGTTGCGGGCTTTGATTCTCTCTCAGGCTAGTGAATTCTTAAGCTAAGTAGCCTTCGAATTCGTCTCTCCGGGCTAATTTTTTTAGTTTGCGCATTGCGAGGCATGAGATTTTGCCGACTTGATCTCTGGTGAGACCCATCTCTTGGCTGATATCTCTGAGGCTCGCTTCTTGGCCATTAACGAGACCGAATCTCAATTTGACAACTTTTCTTTCTCTCTCATTGAGGCTGTTGAGCAGTCCTGCAATTTGAGAAGATACATAGTGACTGTCAGCTTCATCGACTGGAGTGGCACTGTCGTGATCCATGATCGTTTCGCCGAGTGTGCAACCTTCATCATCTGTGGTGGCAACTTTTTGATCGAGCGAGAGGCAAGGTTGTGAGCTGTTGAGCGCCTTTTCAACTTTCTCGATGTTCTCACTGCGATCGTTGGCGATTTCTTCAGTGGTTGCTTGTCTGCCGTATCTGACAGCGAGTGTGCTGCGGACGCGCCGGATTTTTGTCATCAGTTCGTTGAGGTGAACAGGCAATCTGACGATTCGCGATTTGTTGGAAAGCGAGCGTGTGATTGCTTCTCTGATCCACCAGGCGGCGTACGTCGAGAATCTGTGACCCATCTTAGGATCGAATTTATTGACTGCGGACATCAAACCAATGCTGCCTTCTTGAAGCAGATCGATCATCGGAAGTCCGCGATCTTCATATCGTTTTGCGATTGAAGCTACGAGTTTGAGATTGGCGAGTGTGAGCACGTTGCGTGCGCGTTGATCGCCATTCTTCGCTTGGGCTACAAGTTCTCTTTCTTGATCAACAGTGAGAGGCTTGATGGTACCAATCGTGTCCATGTAGCTTTTAACGGGTTGATGACTTTTACGTTTGTCGAACACCCGGACATTGGACATATGCTCGATATCTTCGGCATGTTTATTGAACGGAACCGTATTGTCAGAAGCACCATCGAGTTCTTCGACTTGTTCAGTATAATCTTCATATTGGAGCTTTGAAGTTAGCGCTGACATAATAACCTCCCAGGACCGGTCACACTGAATCAACAAATGGGGACGTCCATTCGATTCATGTTTTGCTCGGTTTTCACTTTCGTAGGTTCGGCATTGCGCTCGAAACCGCACATGTACTCAATATACTACTAAAGACATGCACTGTCAATAAAAACGTAGACTAAAAACTACACTCGTAACATTTACGGACCGCGCCGCTAGGCGTCACCAGCCAACCAACAAGGTTAAATCTCAAAAAATATCGGCATCGACAATAGTATTTTTTATCCAACAATCGACAAGAACGACAGCATCGTAAAGTCTACTTCTGGTTCGATTGTGAACCTGAGGGGTTCCTAAATCGAAGATGTAGGGTATAATCTACAAAAGGAACTCAAAAAGGACCTTATATATGTCGGACTCACAGAACCTGCTCGGCGCTATTGGAAAAACAATCCGAAAGCGGCGCGAGCAATTGGGAATCTCACAAACAGAATTAGCTGAGCGCGCCGGACTTCACCGTACCTATATAAACAACATTGAGGGCGGTTCGAAGAATATTAGTATCGATAGCTTGAAGGGCATCGCAGACGCGCTTAACACGACGATCTCCGAGTTGATGACTTCCGCTGAAGATGCTTCAGATGACACGCGTCAACCAATCAAAATTTTGCTGATCGAAGACAACGCACCAGATGTGTTTATGTTCAAACGCTGCGTCAAACAAAGCGCGCTGCCTACGGCGGTGGAAGTTTTGGACAATGGCAAAAAGGCGCAAGCGCAAATTGATACATATAAGGAATCGCCCGGCGACGACCTGCCCGATATCATTTTTCTAGACTTGAACCTTCCTGGCGGTCGAAGTGGATATGACATTCTCATCGACATCAAGAGCAACGACTTGCTCAGACACATCCCGGTGATCATTCTGACGACGTCTTCAAATCCGCAAGACGTGCGAAAGACTTATGGTCACTTCGCAAATTCATTTATGACAAAACCTGTTGATCCTCAAGAATACGAGAAATCGATCAACAACGTTTTGACCTATTGGTTTGATACCACTTCGTTACCGACCTAATCAGGCACGTACATCGCTGCAATTCGCATGATGCGCCGGCACCATTGGTTTGGTCTTAGCCGAACTTAGTGCTCCCAACCGATCGAAAAACAGCGACCGAAATAAACGACTAAAGTTTTGGCGCGGCTAACTGCTTCACTGCAACAATTATTGTGGGCAACAAAAGCACGCCACATTTAAATGACGTGCTCTAATTGCATTGATTGGTTTTTCTATTGAACGTGACTGTATCGCGCTTTGGATGCGGAACGAACGGGATAAATGCTGCCGCAATTCAAATCGGCTAGCTCATCCAGATTTACTGCTCGAGCATCACTGATGGTATTAGATCTGCTCCGCTCGTAAAACCTGGCACCAAATATCGTGCCATCGCCATCTCGAAAGTCCTGAAACGCTTTTTCAATTTTGTACTCGGTTGTGGATTGTTGGTCCAGCAGCATAATGATGCCGAAACCCATAGCCACTGCAAGAAGTATGAAAGTCACAGCCCATACGATTCCGCTGTCTTCCTCATCGACGAGTTGTCCGCTGGTATCATCGAGACGTGTGACTGTCATAAATCCATCCCTAGAGAAAACTAGATCTCTTTATCGATAGCAGAACCTATTTTATCGAACTCGGAATACAAGTCCTTAGCCTCTTTATCGCTGATGTTACCATCGGCGCGGAAGCCGTTTTCAACCACGGCAACATGGTTCAACATTCCACGAAGACGATCAGCTTCGGATGAAGTCAACTTTCCGTTAACAAGACCGTAGCTGATTTTGGCTTCCAGACCGGCTCTGCGATTCATCAAGTCATCGATTTGTACAACATGTGCATCAGAAACGATGAATCTCGTTCCTTGAACATATGGTGTGTAGTTGACGACTTTCAAGTTTCTACCGAGCAAATCATATTCGTACGCAACTGGAAGAAGTTTATCGTAGGTGACGGTGCCACCATATACTTCCAATGCCGACAGCCGATCGAGTTCGGCGCGATATCGTGCAGCTTGAGCATCAGTAAGTGTGCCATCAGCAACACCAGTCGCGATTACTGCGCGCAATCCCTTTTCACGTTCTTGCAGCGTAGTTCTGAACACGTTTCCATCAATCGTTGTGGTTGTGGTTGTGGTCGTTGAAGAACCTGGTGATGAGACAACTTCTTTTGTTGTGACCACCTGGTCAGCAATTGTCACAGGTTTTTCAATGAAAACACGATCCACAGTCGATGCTGGAACCAAAACGCGGTCAACGACACCAGGTGTAGTGGATGTGGTGGTAGTTGTCTCAGTGATACCATCGTTGGTCATTAAGACTTTTCTGACAACTGTATCTTGCGCATAAGATGGCAGCGAGATAACGGCTAAGCTTACGCCAGCGAGCAAAAGCGATTGAGCAAGCGGCAAGCGCTTGGCACTAAAAATTCGTAGCATCATAAGATCCTCAAAGTAAAACACGTTCAAGCGATGTCATAGCGCAGCGGTGCTCCACTCATGCCTGACCGGTGCAAAACGGACATTGAAATGTTTACTAAACGCTACAATTTGAACTTTGAATTTTATTCGATTAAGGCTAAACCGGCACTAGGCCACTGCCACCGCGACTGGTGCGGCTGGCACGGTGAAGTAAAAAGTCGTGCCTTTGCCAAGTATGGATTCAGTCCATATTTTTCCGCCGTGCAGATCGACAATCTTTTTGCACATCGCCAAGCCTAAGCCCGTGCCGGGGTACTCGGTATCACGATGCAGTCTTTGAAACATCTGGAAGATTTTGTCCTTATGCTCCATTTCAAAACCAATGCCGTTATCAGCCACGGATATTCGCCACATGTCGCCGACTAAATCCGCTTTGATTGTTATTTCCGGAGCGACTTCTTCGTTTCTGTACTTAATTGCATTGCTGCAGATATTTTGCAAAAGTAATGAAAGGTATTCCGACTTACCTAATACCTTAGGTAGATCTTTATCAACCAGAATCTTGGCATGACTCTCTTTAATAGATGATTGCAGGTCTTGAGTGACAGATGCCATGACATCGTTCAAATTCACAACGTTGGCTTCGAATTTTTCTCGACGCACCGCGCCGAATTTCAAAACATCATCAATCCGAGCCATCGCAGTAATTGACGATCCATGGATGAATTCGAGAAACTGTTCCGCCTGTTCGTCCAACGATTCTTCGTATTCTTGCTTGAGCAGTTTTGAATACGTGCCCATCGTTCGCACCGGCTCTTTCAAATCGTGAGCGGCAACCCAGGCAAAATCTTCCAACTCTTTATTCGATTGAGTAAGTTGCTCAGAAGCGCGCAGCAACTCCCTCTCGGCTTGTTTGATCAGCGTGATGTCGCGGAAAATTGCCGCACCACTTACGACACTTCCTTCTGCATCCTTAATAGGAGAAACGCAAAGTGATAAATAAATCGTTCTGCCTTCACTGGTTGTGAACGGCAATTCCAGTGTGTCGACTCTTCGACCTTCGCGCAAAATCTCAACGACTTTATCCATGTCCGGACCGATCAACTGACGCATGGCTTTACCCATTGTTGACTCGACTGAGTAACCAAACAGTTCTTGTGCTCCGCGGTTCCAGCTCAAAACAGTTCCGTTCAACATAAAACTAACGATCGCATCATTGGATGATTCGACGATGGATGCGAGTTGCCGATTGCGAGACTCGGCGGATTCTCTTCGCATCATTTCCATCTTCAATTCATCGTATGCTTTTTCCATCTGCGCCGGTTGTGGAAGCGCAAGAACTTTTGGAATCAAAGGCCACACGAGGACAGCCGTGGACATGAATGAGAGTCCACTAAGAAAATCGAGAGTGGACTCCAATCCAAAAACTGGATTAAAAACAGTCCAGATTTTCACAGCATGCGCGGTGGCAGCAGTGACGCAGGACGCTGTGAACAGTAAGAAGATCCAGTGGTATGTTTGGTGGTGACTGCGTTTCAAGTAAGAAAAAACGGCGAGAGGCATTGTTGCAAAAGCCATCGCAGCAAGCACGTTTCCAGTGACAATCAGCATGAGAACAGTTTGGTTCCACTTGAAACAAAGTCCAAGAGGAATAAAGCCATCGGTGGTAAAAAGCTGCTCCACGTTTCTGAGTCCTTAAATGGCTAACTGCCACATGCACAGTGTACCCGGAAATATATTACCAGACCATATTTTCACTGTTTTTTCTTCTCTCTCCTGTTGCGATCAGGCTACAAATTCGAGAACCGGTTACCGGACAATTTTGACCGGTTCGGTTGGCTTGAGTGCTGTTCGCGCACCGAACAGTTTTCTCAATTGCGGCAATGCTTCATTTGCGGCAGCTCTGCCGGCCTCGACTGCGATTGGATAATCGGCTTCGTCCGTCGAGATAATTGAGATACCGCTCACCTCCGGATGAATGACCAGGTCGGCAACTCTTGCAAATTGTTCGTCGCGAATCGAGAGCATAATTGAAGTGACTCGGTTGGCGAGCAGCGTCAACTTCTGCATGTCTTTCGCGGTGACGTCTTCGAGTTTTTCGTCGACGTTGACTGCGATAACGACGTCAGCGCCTATGTCTCGGGCGGTCATCGTGGGCAGATTAGTTCTGATGCCACCATCGGCGAGCAGCATGCCTTCGTACTCAACCGGCTTTACAATCGGAGGCAAACTGCAACTCGCGCGCACAATTTTACCGAGGTCGCCTTTCGTCATTCGATACGCTTTGCCGTCGAGCAAATTGACAACAGTGATGACGAGCGGCGTTGGCAGTGATTCTAATTTCGTATGTTCTTCGCCGACTGTTTTATTGATAAACGTTTCTAATGAATCGCCATTGTACAAACCTGGATATCGTTTAATTCTTTTGAACGGAATCTTAGGCCGCACCGCCTTCTTCATAATTTGCACCGGCAGTGGAAACGGCGCAAACGCTTTTTTCACCTTGCCTTCTATGCAAAGTTCTTCAATTTTATCGAGTGGAACACCGGCGCAATATAATGATCCAATGATTGAACCCATGCTGTTCGCCACGATCAGATCGGGCTTCATGTTATTCTCTTCGAGTACTCGCAACACACCGATGTGAGCGGCACCGCGCGCGCCACCACCACCTAGAACTAATGCAACTTTCGCAGGTTCAACGACTTTCCCAGGTGCGGTGTTTTTCGCAGATTCAACGACTTTTCCAGATGCTGTGACTTTCGCTGATTCAACGGCTTTGGCAGGTGCGGTAACTTGCCGGTCGGCTGCAATGGCTGACTGGTTGGATGCATCGACTTGCAGAGCGATTAACGCGAACAACGGCAAGGCAACAGAAATCGCCAACGACAATTGTCGTTGTATTCGAGCCGCACTCTTTTCATAAAATCGGTAATTGTTCACGAGTTTGCCGCGGAGCTTTCCTACAGTAACCCGATACAAATACAGGCGACAAAACAAACTGAGGTGAGTTTCGCGAGAGATCGGTATCCAGACCCCGCATAGCAAACTCGCCACCTACCCATGCCGGGTTGCAAACAGATTTAATGTTGTCCGTTAGCTGACGGCGTGGGCGACTTTGCGTCCAGCACCAGAAGCGATAACGGTCCGGTAAATCTCCTCGTAACTGCTGGTCATCCGATCGACGCTAAACGACCGGGCGTGAGCGATGCAATCAGACGACTTGATTCGATCGACTTCGCCGAACCTTGCGATCAGCTCGTCGACGCTGTCAGCGACAACAGAGTTGACCTTGTCCACCAGAATCTCACGGACAGAACCACGGTCGAGCGCGACAAGCGGCGTTCCTGCTGCCAGTGCTTCGGTCATGACCAGCCCAAAAGGCTCTTCGAAGTGAATTGGATAGACAACCGCTTTCGCCTTTCTGTATAAATTCAACTTCTCCTGGAAGCCGACTTCGCCTATGTATTCGATGCCATCATGCAGTTCGTCTTTGATGTTTTGCTCGAAATACTCGGCGTCATTCGCGTCAACTTTGCCGGCAATTTTCAGCGGCAAATTAACGGCACGTGCGATTTTTATCGCATCAGCAGTGCCTTTGGCATGAGAGACTCGGCCAAGAAACAACAAATAATCGCGATCTTTTTGTTCGCCAATCACATCAGGCGAAATTGGCTCGCGAGGGAATACGTCTTCGCCGACGGCGTTGTAAACGCGACCGACGTAATTGAGCTGATTCGGATAGTTCAAACGCTTGTAGGCATCACTAATAGCGATGACCGGCAAGTGCGGAAATTCAAGATAGATATCTGCGCAATAATCGATAATCGGATTATGATTGGTTGAAACCACTGGACAATTGAGCTTGTCCAGATACGGCCAGGCAATGAAACCCAGGTGGTTGTGTACGATATCGAATTCGTTCTGCCGGCGCACGAGTTCTAAAATCAACCGAGTTTCGAAAGCGCACCATCTGTGGTGCGGCACTGCATCCATTCGCAGTCCACGCGGAGCGACACTGATCAATTCGGCTTCAGTGAGCGAATCTCCCGTCGCGAAAAGCGTGACATTATGTCCGCGTCGAAGCAACTCTTCGGTGAGTTGGCTTACAACCAACTCGGTGCCGCCGTATCCCTTCGGCGGCACTGATTCCGTCAGCGGGGCCAGTTGAGCGATTCTCACTTTCGTTACTCCTTATGTTTCGACGACAACTCGAATGTCGCCTTGTTTTCGCAACACCGTACAATAGGTAGAGTCACCTTCACGTCTCAAAGCGATGTCCACCTGGGCGTTTCCAAGCTTCAATCCATAAATTCTCAATTGGCTGAGCCACATAGGCAATACCGGATCAACGATTCGTAGTCGTCGATTGCTCGCATCCGGTGCTAAATTTACGCAAGCTCTCAACATCTGAAAAATGGCTCCAGCAGCCCATGCCTGAGGTCGGCAGGAAACCGGATAATCGATCGGCTGAGGCGAATTGGCGCGCTCAAAACCGCAAAATAGTTCAGGTAATCTAAAATCAGATTGTCTTCGCATGGCATCGTACATCGCGGTCAGGACCGTGAGAATGTCTTTTGTTCTGCCGATCTTTCGCAGACCCTCGCAAATAATACCATTATCGTGCGGCCAAACAGAACCATTGTGATAGCTAATTGGGTTGTATGAGCATGCCTCCGAAGACAGAGTTCTGATGCCCCATCCGGAGAAGTTATCCGGAGCCATTAGACGATCGGCGACAATTTTCGCCTGCTCGGCGTTCAGAATTTCGGACCACAAACAATGCCCGGGATTTGACGAAACGGTTTTAACTTGTTGCCCGTCTTTATCGAGCGCGATTGCCACAAAGTTTTCTTCGATCATCCAGAAGTCGGACTGGAAGCGCTCCTTCAAGTTGCGGGCCCGATGTTGCAGCTTGATTGCCAGTGGATTATAACCAAGCATTTGCGCCAGGCGAGCAGTGCGAATCCAGGCTGCGTACAAATAACCTTGAGCTTCGCAAAGCGCAATCGGAGGCTCGGCAAGAATGCCGTTGGCATGCGTGACGGAGTCGCCGGAGTCTTTCCAGCCCTGGTTTTCCAGCCCCAGGCTACTCTCGCGTTTATAACTGATGTATCCACCGCGCGTGGATTGCTCGAGAAAACGCAGCGCCAATTTCACGTTCGGCCACATTTGATGAGCGTATTCCATATCGCCGGTCCAATCGATGTACTCCGCCAAAAGGATGAGCCAGAGCTGCGTCGCGTCGACGGTTCCATAATATGGACTGTGAGGAATTTCATTTAACCGCGCCATTTCTCCAACACGCAGTTCATGCAAAATTTTCCCGGCGCGCTCGGCTCTGAAGGTGTCGGTCTTCTCGCCCTGATAGGCAGCCAATACATCGATACAACCGCGTGCCAATTCCGGCGCGAACGGCAATAATTGCAGCGCCGTAATCGCGGTATCACGACCAAACAATGCACAGTACCATGGAATGCCCGCGGCGATGCCCAGCCCTTTTGGCGTCGGTTGACGCAGCATGTACAAATCTCGATAACAATTTTCAATCGCGACATTAAACATATTCAGATCGGTTTCGATCGTCGTCATGTCCGCTCGCCAGGTGCTATAGCTGTTGTCGGCGATAGTCTCGGCTTCTTTGTAGGTTTCGCCATTCGCCACCAGTCGCGGAGTTTTTTGATTCCATCGCGTGGAAATGTAAATCTCAATAGTCACAGGTTGTCGCACTGGCAGCGTCAAACGAAAGAACGCTTCGCCATCACTAATCTTGGTTGGCACCATATTTTTAAACTCGATAACTGTTTCAAGCAAAACAGTATCCAGACCAAGATAAGCCAAAAATATCGTTGAATTGTCGTTGGTGGGGAGCATTCGCTGTCCGCGCTTGGGACGATTGGTTCCGCGCACTTCGAAAATATCGGCGAAGTCTGATTGATATCGAACAGCAAGGTCAACTTGCAAAGGCGCGAAATCAAAATTTTCGAGCGTAATCTGTTCCCACAAAACATCCGTCATCACTATCTTTCGGGCTACAGTGATTTTTTGCTGCGCCGCCATGTCGGAATGGTTATTGGTATATAAAAGTTCCGCCGCATAACCTTTGGTGAAATCCGATGACAGGACAGAGAGCGATCCACCATTAAGCGTCAGCTCCATCGAACTGAGATGGCGAGTGTCATAACGGTAGTAGCCGTATCCAAGAGTGTTGCAGCTCGGGATTAATCCACTTTCATCAAGCACCAGGAAGTGACTGCCATGCTTCACCGCATTTCGCGGATGGGCAGCATCGGTCATTACAAACGGCATGCCCTGACAAAGCGGACGCATGTCGACTTCATATGGCGGCAGAAAGTCCGATTGTGGTTGAGCTGGTTGGGCGGATTCCATATCAGTTTGTTGCGTCATAAATGGTGACCCGAGGTCTGTCTAACTCGCAGCCCAGGTACGGGCGCACGGCGCCGAACGATAGGCAACAATTACTTCTATGAACATAGCTCATTAGTAAAAAGGTGTCGCCCAGTGCCCACGGATGTCGTAACAGGCGTGGACGGACCTGGGTGCCCTTTACGGAAGTTTTGAACAATAGTGGTCCAATAATTAATTCCTGGATAGAATTGGAATGAACGAATGCATGCGCATAGCCAGGAGGGGTTCCAAACCATCCATATGTATGCGCTTACAATAATCGACTAGTACGGATCGTATACGGGAAGAATATCGCTAGCAGCACCGAACGAGCACATTTATCGGTCCCCGCGCCACGGTTTGACCTTGATACCGCATATAGTGTCAAGGACCGTTGCAAACGCAAGGTGAATTTTATGGCAGCACGAGCTATCTGGAGTGGCATCATTACCTTCGGTATGGTCAGCATCCCGGTCAAGCTATTCTCAGCAACCGACAACAAAGACATCTCCTTCAATCAGCTGCACCGCGATTGTAAGGGTCGGGTCAAAGAGCATCGTTTCTGCCCAACCTGCGATCGCAAAATCGAATACGACGAACTCGAGAAGGGTTACGAATACTCCAAAGGGCAGTACGTCGTACTGACCAAGGACGATTTCGAAAAGCTGCCGTTGCCGAATAAAAATTCAATCGAGATCACATCGTTTATTCAAAGCCAAGAAATCGATCCTGTGTTTTACGACAAAGCGTATTACATCGAACCGGATGAAGCGGCCAAGAAACCATTCACCTTGTTCATGAAAGCGATGACGGAAAAGGGCATGGTTGCAGTTGCTAAAGTGTCCATCCGCACGAAAGAACGTCTTTGCTGCCTGCGATCTTATGGTGGCACATTGTTGATGAACACACTTTTGTATCCTGATGAAGTCAGAGTCGAAAAGAACAAATCACTTCCTGATGTTCAAATTTCAGAAAAAGAAATGGCGATGGCTGGCAGTTTAATCGACTTGATGGCGGATGATTTCGAACCGACCAACTACAAAGACAATTATCGCGAAGCTCTGATGCAGGTAATTGAAGCGAAACTGGAAGGTCGCGAAATTCACGAGTCGCCGGCAATTCCTTCGGGCAACGTCATCGATTTGATGGACGCATTACAAGCCAGCATGGAAAACATCAAAGCGAAGAAAGCCGCACCTGCTGTCGCTGAAATTGCCGACTACAAAGAAGAGCCGCTGTTGCAGAAAAGCGCGGCTAAGCGGTCGGATGAACCGCAAATGGGCAAAGTGCCTACCGAGAAAAAGCCAAGAAAACGTAAGACGGGCTAAATGAAATCGGCTTGTTCTGCTGGCTGGCCGTTTTCTGGCACCATTGATCGAAAACAGTTTAATTCACTGCGTAAAAATTCACCAAGCGGCTGTTGGCATGATTGATTTATCGAAGATGCCTGGTGCGCGCCGTGCGATGGTGCCGGTGAAATTTACGCCCATGCTCGCCAGTTTGCCCGAGATCAATTTTTCGCGAGCAGGATGGATTTACGAACCGAAGTTGGATGGCATGCGTGCCATCGCGCACCTATCGAAAGGCGCTTGCACACTGATGTCCAGGCGTGCACTCAAAATTACCGATCAGTATCCGTCACTGGCAACTGAGCTTCCGAAACTTTGCAATCGAGATGTGATTCTTGATGGCGAAATTATCGCGTTGAATGAACAAGGGCGACCATCGTTTCAACATCTGCAACAGAGAATCAATCTGATGCGAAAAGCGGATATCGCACGAGCCGAGCAATCCGTGGCGGTTTACTATTTTGTTTTCGACATCGTATACGCTGATGGCTACGACGTCACTGGAATGAAATTGTCCGACCGAAAGTTGCTGTTGAATGAAGTGCTACAGCAATCGAAAAACGTTCGGATTCTCACTGCCTTCGAAGATGACGGAATGACGGCGTACGAAGTTTGTGTCGAAAACGGATTCGAAGGCATCGTGGCAAAACGGCTCGACGCACCTTACGAACCTGGTCGCCGCTCCCCGCATTGGATAAAAGTAAAAGCCCAACAAACTGATGAGTTTGTTGTCGGCGGTTTTACCCAGGGCTCGGGATCGCGTAGCCCCACATTTGGTGCCTTGCTTTTAGGTGCTCATGACGAAACTGGAAATCTGATTTATTGCGGCAGCGTTGGATCAGGATTTGACGAACGACTTTTGCGCGATATGTGCCGCCGAATGGAAGGACTGAACCGCCATAAGCATCCTTTTCTCAAGCGCCCTGATGAAAAGAAACAAGTAACCTGGCTCGATCCAAAAATCGTAATCGAAATCAAATTTATGGATTGGACTCGCGACGGGCATATTAGATCTCCGGTTTTTCTGCGCGTGCGTGAAGACAAGGGACCGGAAGAAGTTAAACTCGATAAACGCGCACCACTTGCAATTGTGCAAATTCCAAAAGAGCAATACGTTCCCACCAAGTCGAAGGATCTGGCAGAAGAGAAGCCGGTCATCGACGCACAAACTTTAGTTTGCCAATCGGTCGCGGCGCAACTGGCCGCGACCAAAGACGAAAAAATGGAAATCGTCGTGGATGGTGACGTGATTGAATTCACGCATTTGAACAAGGTAATGTTTCCAGCCACCGACGATCTCAAGAAATTTACGAAGCGCGACTTCGTGCGCTACATCGCGCTCAGCGCGCCGTATTCGCTTGGATACTTGAAAGACCGACCACTCTCAGTTGTGCGTTCACCCGATGGCATGAAAGGCAAACGCTTCTATCAAAAGCACTGGAATTTTCAAATTCCTGATTTTGTCGAAACCTGTTTTGTCGAACGTTCCAACGATGAAGATACGGAAGTTGCAATGGCGAACAACTTCGCCTCATTGCTCTGGTTCATCCAACAAGGCGTCATGGAACAGCATGTCTGGCTGTCGAGAATTACTGCGCTGGACTTTGGATTGCATCCTGATTTTATGGTCTTCGATCTGGACCTGCATCTGCCAGAGGAGAAAAAAGACCAGCGCGGATATCACCGCGAGTCGTTCGAAAGAGTTTCCGAAGTTGCCTACTGGGTTAAGGAGGCACTGGATTCGGTATCATTGAAAGCGTTCCTGAAAACATCAGGACGCAGTGGGTTACACGTTTTCGTTCCCATCGAAGACACGCTGCATCATGATGACGTAAGGGTGTTGGCGGAAACTATCAGCAAGTTTATTCTGAGCAAACACGGAAACAAAGTAACAGTCGACGCTCTGGCTGCAAAACAGGAAGGCAAAATATTGCTCGACTGCAGTCCGAACTGCAAAGGCAAAACGCTCGTGGCGCCCTACTCACCGCGCCTCATTAAAGAGCAGACGGTTTCCACTCCACTTACCTGGGACGAGCTTGGCAAACATCTTCCGATTCACCACACGATGACCAGCGTGCCGGAACGACTGAATGCGATAGGCGATATATGGAAAGACTGGCCGAACAATCGCAAAAATTTGGAAGTTCTTCTTCGCAAAAATAAATAGAAGATCCGAACGCGTATGTTCGCGGCAATTATTTGATATGTAAACGACACTCCATATCCCGCACATATACCACGAAGAGCGGCACCGCTTCGGGCAGATGGCATAGCTGATGAAGTCACACAGGCATCCATTTTTATATCGCTGTAGATTCACGCACATATACACATACAGAAGAATCTCTCACAAAAGTCGCGCATCATTGACTTGCAAGTCGCTTGAATTTACGATCATTGGCATTGGAAGTTTAGCGCCGCGGTTCAATCGCGTCGCTCATATTTGACAAGGAAGATGGTGAGCCTTTTCTGGACCGCGTAAGCGGTTTGTTTGATGGTTCGTCAACCTGCACAACATGCCACACATACGAGATTCACAACCGACCATCGATCCGCTCAGCGGCTCTGCGTCGCTTGCTTTCTCTCCAGCGCCAGCGATCGGAGCTCTAGAACTTCGGTCTAGCAGAGGGGCTCGCCATATTCCTTGTATGACGCTTTTGAAAGCGATTTTGGACGCGCACCGTAGGTGGTGCCCTAAGCCATTACATCAATCGACTGAACTTTCACCTCCATCGACATTTTTCGATCCACCAATCCAATGATTTTTGGACTGTTTAACCTTTTAGCGTTTCTGAACATCTCAGAACTCGAGCTTAAGCGCATCGCGTTCGCAGCGATCGCTACTATCGCGAGTTCCATCAGCAGAAGAAGACGGGTGACATTCGGATAATTGTCGCGCCATCAATAGAACAAAAAAATATTCAAAGCAAATCTCAAACCTGATTCTGAAACAGGAAAAGCTTCATGATGCCTGCAGTGGCTACCGCAAAGGACGCTCGATTGTTTCGAACGCGCGCCCTCACGTCGGACAGAATTTTGGTCTCGGTTCGACGTTCTAACAGATGCGGGTGGGCACACCATAACAAATCCAGAGAAATTGACATTATGGCACCGAATACCATAATCATGGTGCGGAACACCACAATTATGGTACAATTACCATAATGAAAGCGATTTTGATCTACCGAAACAAGCGCGTTTTGGCCAATGGCTCAATAGAAGAAATCGTCATCTGGAAACTACCGGAACCGACCCTGGATCAACCGCACGGGTTTAAATATCGGCTCTATTTCGGACTTGCTGATGGCACTTGCCTAGTACGATACGACAATGAAAGAGGTAACAGAGACCATAAACACTTGATGGATCGGGAAGAAAGTTATGAGTTCATCAGCATAGAACAACTCATGGAAGATTTTTTGAAAGACGAGAAACGCGCACAGGAAGAGAATCTATGACAAGAAAGAAAGATATTCTTATCGGCGTGCAAACTGGAGAAGAAGCGGCGGAAGGTGCTATCAAAGCATGGAAACGCGCGGAGGCCGGTCTTCCTCCTGAGCAACCCGTCAACCAATTGCATTTTGCGGATATGGCTACACTACTCAAGTATCTGTCCCCCCGGCGTATTGAGTTGATGCAAAAGCTAAGAGCAATAGGTCCGCTAAACATCAGGCAACTGGCTCAAGCACTAGGTCGTGACTATAAGAACGTATACACAGATGTGTCAGAATTGACCCATATTGGACTGGTCGAGGAAACCAAAGACCGGCGTTTTCAGGTGCCTTGGGATGAGATTTTAGCCAAATTACCTCTGCTAGCAAAAGCGACATAACAGGAGATTCGCAGTGCGAACAAGCTCTTCATTCAAGAATGCTTTACTGATTTCGGCAATGTGTTTGAGTTTATTCGGCACCGCCGCTAGTGCGCAAAATACACAGGTGCAATCGTCTGCTCCGAGCGTTGTAACCAGGACTGACACCTCTGATGATCAGCTCAGACAATCAGTAGACAGCCTGGTCAAAAGCCGGATGCAGCAGTTCAACATTCCTGAAGAACAGTCCGCCGTCATTGCGCTCTGCAATTTGCGCAAACCTCCTGTGTATGCAATAGCAACCGCAGCTGCTAGATTGGCTTTTGGTGAGCCGTCTCAACAGGCGCCAGAGAACGAACCTGGTCTCGATCAAAATAGTGGTACCAACGAAGACTAGAGGCACGGAAGTGAGACAAGGCGGTCCCGACGGACAGAATCCGACTGGAAATAATCGCAAACGATGGCGAAGGGACGATCAGTTCGAACCCGAACCTCGCGAACCAGGCCGTCCCAGGGTTTTCAAAGCTTCCAATAACCGCGTCTACCTGGCGTTCTTCAAACCGTTCGACATTCTATGCCAGTTCAGTCCGGGGGAAGAGGGACAACGCACTCTGGCAGAATTCGAATTTCCGCCGAACGTCTATCCTGTCGGAAGACTTGATACCGATAGCGAAGGACTTCTAATTTTGAGTGATGACACGCGCATGAATAAGGCGTTGCTTGCTCCGGAAAACAGGCACGAACGCACGTATTATGCTCAAGTCGATAACATTCCAACGCAGACGGCTCTCGATCAATTACGACGCGGAGTCATGATCCAGGGCAGAGAAACTTTGCCTTGTCGCGTCCACGCATTTGCGGAAGAACCAACCTTGCCACCACGAACGGTGCCGATACGTTTTCGGAAAAACATCCCTACGAGTTGGATTGCCTTGACTCTCACTGAAGGCAAGAATCGACAGGTTCGCCGCATGACCGCCGCAGTTGGTCACCCCACACTGCGCCTTGTACGCTGGTCTATCGGTAAACTCACACTTGGCGAATTGGAATTGGAACCCGGCGAGTGGTATGCATTGTCCTCTGAACAAGTCGAGAGCCTGTTTAAAAACGAAAGCGAACAATAGCTGGTCGACTTATTCGAAAAATTACTGGTATACAAAATGATCGTACAGAAGTGATCGAACAGCATTTAGGTGACACGTGACAATGAACGAACGAGAACATTCGATGCGCTGGCAATGCGTTTTATTTAGCCTACAGTTTTCAATCACGTGAAACGCGGTAGAAAGATCTCATACGCCTAGATACCGGAGAGATAACATGCAGCGGAACAGAGTCGGACCGAAGTCAATAACGGGTCTTTTAGTCATAGCGGCACTAAGTATCTCGAGTAGCGCGCCGGCGTCGGCCTCGCCAGGCAACTCGATTAAAGACGGCACTAGAATAGCTTCCACTAAAACTGAACGATACAAAAACAAAGAAGGGTTTGAGCGTCCGACCAAAGACATTATCAATACGCTCAAAGATAATGAAGTTACACGTTTTGTGACGCTGCTGGACGGCTTGAGTCAAGCATACGACCTCGATAAGAAGCTGAAAAACAATGGACCGTTCACGATGTTCGCGATCTGCGATCACGGGTTTAAACGGATGCCGGACGAGGACGTCATGTCACTTTTCGCAAATAAGAAGAAGCTGCGTCAAGTGCTGGAGTATTCGATAGTCGAAGGAACATTTGATTCAGAGGCCCTGAAGAAGACCAAAAAATTCAAGACGCTGGAAGGGCATCAAATCACCATCTCTGAGAAAGGCGGCAATCTCTACGCTGATAAAGCCTTGATTCAAACAGTGGACGTTCCTTGTTCCAACGGGATCATTCACATTTTGGATGGTGTCGCCATGCCACCACTGAGTAAGTGATAAATCAAGAACCGACTGAGTAAGCAATTAATTTTTACGACGAACTCTCGTCTTTGAGACCAGGTCCCATGGCACCTGTCGTTTCGCCATCGTCCAAACGATAAGTGAAACTGGATATAACAGACCGAACGCCGGATTAATCCTGACGTCGAACTCCGATCTGAGACCTATCAGAACGTAAAATATCAGGGCGGGAAGTCCGTAGAAAAACAAAACTCTCAAACCGTTTCTCGCAAGGGCGCGCTTAAGGGTGATCTTCTTTCCTTCCAGGTCGCAAACTACCAGTCGCATTAACATTTTTCCGGGAGTGGCACCAAAACGACTTTCCATCCACGCTTTATAAAAAACGATGGAACCGAAAACCACCACTACATACGATACCAACCAAAAATAGACGGCCCATGGTTGCGCCATAGCCCAGTTGTTAGTCAGTACACTTAACGGAATGAAAACAATTGTGCACACCAGCGAAATAATTCCATACGCACCCATGATGATAAAGTAATCAATCCAGAACGCCGCAAATCGTTTTCCGAGAGCTTTTTCATCAAGGACTGGACTAACCAGATGGCTCTGAGGTGTGTCACCATGGGC
Organism: Candidatus Obscuribacter sp.; assembly: GCA_021772095.1. Lineage (GTDB taxonomy): Bacteria > Cyanobacteriota > Vampirovibrionia > Obscuribacterales > Obscuribacteraceae > JADYXR01. The sequence continues at coordinate 73,573 of JADYXR010000205.1, forward strand.
AATTGCGGCTAGGTCCCGATTGAGATTGTTGACCAAATTGTAGCGGTCGCGCGGTTGCCTGTTCATACAGCTAGCAACTAGAATTTTCAAATTGGGTGGTATCGCCTGCGATGTCAGTTGCGGCGGAGCCTGATCGGATAATTTCTTGGCAATCGTTTCTACGGTTCCACACCCGGCATATGGGTTCTGTCCACTAAGAGCCGCGAAAAGAGTGCACCCTAAAGAATAAATATCCGAGCGAAAATCAACTTCCTGACCGAGGCATTGCTCGGGGCTCATATACGCTGGCGTTCCCATAAACTCGCCGGCCGCTGTCATCGTATTGACAGTGTCACCACTGGCGGTGACGAGCTTCGCGATACCGAAGTCGGCGATGTGCGCGGTTTCGACTCCTAATGCGTTTTTCGAAACGACAATATTGCTGGGCTTCAAGTCTCGATGCACTGTTCCGCGGCCGTGGGCATACTCCAGGGCTGCAGCAACCTGCAAAAAAATATCGACAGCGCGCTCCCATTCGATCGCGCCTTCTCTTTGCAATAGTGATTCCAGACTCTCACCATCGACAAACTTCATCGTCAGATACGGAATATTTTCGCTCGTTATTCCGTGTTCCAAAACCTCGACGATGTTGGCATGCGTAAGACTGGAAACTGCTGTGATTTCTTGTTGAAACCGTTTAACCGCTTGAGCATCCGAGCAAAGCTCCTTCCTGAGCACTTTCACTGCCACAAGTTCGGACACGCCGCTGATTCGGGCTTTGTAGACCTGACCCATTCCGCCCTGGCCTATCAATTCGAGCACTTCGTATTGCGGCGGCAAGTTTAAAAAAGGCATCGGGACAGAAGCCGTCGAAAGCCCCTGGGCTGATAGCGGAGACTCGTTGGAATCCAACGAACCCGCAGGCAGTTCACTCGACTGCCCGGGTGCGCGCAGTTCAATTTTTTCGGCTTGCTCGGTTTTGAAATCGTCGGTCATATCCACGTTTATACCCTTATCCTCGCTCGTCCTTCCCCGACCAACTGGTCAACTGTTGTGTTACTCTGGACGAACTTCGATAGAAACCGCAAATGCTCCAGCTGCAGCGACTCGTCCGAAGACAAGGCGAAGATAACCGCAATAATAGTCACTGACAAAAAAGACAAAGCTGATCGATAATGGTCACAATCGACAAGATAGATGACACGACTTCGGATACGACGATGGCGAGCCCAATGGCTCAATCGGCAAAAGGTGGCGAAAGCAAAGATTGAAACTGGTTCGATTTTATTACATTGGTACCATAACCATTTGTAGTCTGGACCTTTTGGACAGCATTAGGATTCTTGCTGGTCATAACGATAAGGTTGATTTGCTTATGGTTGTCGCCGGCTCGATGGTGGCACTCTGGGTTATCGTCGCGCTGCTCGTCCTGATCGAATCGATCCGCCAGGAACGTATCGTTCCAGCCGCGTTGTTTTATGTGGTGACGATGGCGACGTTCCTTCTCACGGCACCAGTTTTGCAAACATACGCTGCCACCACTCACGTGGTCGAAGGCGTGATCATGTGCTCGAACATTGCTGTTCACGCGTGGCAGTTTGCCAGGTTGCAAGCCAAACCTGCGGCACAACAAACTGATGATGTTGTGAAAAACGATACGACGCCGGAATGATTTTTGAAACTAAGACTCTGACCGAACAGCCGCTTCGCCAGGTTTAGAGTCGGGCGTTTTCGCGTCTTTGAGTTTCAATTCGTCAGGTTTTGATTCACCCGGCTTCACTTCGCCTGGTTTACCAGCCCCATCTTTTGGTGCATAACGCTTCCTTCTAAACACATCGGTTTTTAGTGAAGCCACGCGATCGAGAAATAGAATTCCATCAAGATGATCGAGTTCGTGCAACACTACACGCGCCTCAAAATCCGACACTTCAATCTCTTGCTCCTGGTTCTGAGGATTCTGAAATTTCACTCGGATTTTTTGCGCGCGTTTCACATTCGCCGTCAGATCAGGCAGGCTCAAACACCCTTCCCGAGCCAATACTTCGCCTTCTGAATATTCAACAATCGGATTGATAATCACCATCAATCCATACTTCGATTCAACTTTTGGATTCCGAGACGCGTCAATGATCAGAATGCGTTTGCGAACGCCACATTGCGGCGCGGCTAATCCAACGCAGCCAGGTGCATCATGCATGGTATCAAGTAGATCTTGAATCGTCGCGGTCAGATCTTCCTTGAAATCGACCGGATCCGAAACTCGTTTGAGCTCCGGATCAGGATAGACAAGAACGGGAAGTATAGCCATTCTACAGTTCCACAACCTCGAGCGATTGAATACTCACATCCACACCGAGTTGTGCTGAAACTTTGTTGAGTGACTGTCTAAGTTCGCTTTCCGTAATCGTGATCGGAGCGGTAACTTCAAGCACCATCATAAAGATAGATTGTTCTGATCGTGTACGTTTTGTCGCTACATCAGTGATGTTGATGCTCAAAGTCTGCAGTGCTTTAGTGATACCAGCTACGATACCAGGACGATCGCCGCCGTAAACCGAAATTATATAAGGATGACCTTCGTCATCATCTTCGTCGAGACTGGCATCGCTCAATTCACGAACAAAAACCTGCATCCCGAGCGCCGCTTCAGCTTGATTGAGGCGTTCTCTAAGTTGAATAAGTGTGTGCGTTTCCGGCAATTGCGCCATTAGAATAACGGCAAACTCACCACGCAACAACGTCATACTCGAGTCAAGCAGGTTGCATCCGAACTCGAAGAGCACCTGCGAGAGCTCGGCTACGATACCGACTCGATCTCTTCCCACGCCGGTCAAAACTATATTGGTCGTCATAAAATAGCCGTTTCCCGCACAATTAGCCAATCCCAATCAACATCAACGCATAATCATACAAGACGATCGACTATTTCGTCTTCTTGTGTTTGGCTGCTGGTTTACCTTTTGTGGCTGCAGATTTTTCTTTGAGTTGATGGTGGCGCGCGCTCAAATATGCGTCGACCAATCCCACAGCTTTGTCCTCGAAGTCGGCTCCGGAATAGACTTCCGGCGATTCTCCGATGCGAGCGAATCTAACTGTTTCAATCCGCCCGCTTGGCTTCCGTCGATACTGACAAAGATACGCTTGCAGGCAAAATCCGTGGGCGAGCACGTTATCGCCGACACTTTTCTTGCAATAGATATTGATCACCGGCTTCCCGAGCGCCATCGCGTCATCGATGTTGATGTTGGGATCCATTCCGGAAAGCGCAAGCTGTTTGCGGCAGCGCGCTTCGGCAATCTTGATGCGATTGATCGCGGCTTGCTGATTCATCCTTAAAAGTGGTGCCAGCTGCTTGTGAGAAGGAAACTGCAAACCAATCTGAGGCTTGCCGTTCGACTGGGGCGCTTTCACCTTCTGATCGGCAGGGACAGTCGTCGCCGGAGGCGTACTTGAAGTCGGCACGGACGGAGCATCAACAGCTGGAAGCGCCGTTCCCGGCAATCCCGTCGGCGTGACCGTCTTCGCGTCGCTTGCCGGCTGCTCGCCTGCCGGACCATCCGGAACCGCAATCGTCGTCGTGCCACCCGGTGCAGCCTGTTTCGCCGGCAGCTTTGGGCTCACCCCGGGCGCCGCGGTCTCAGGCGATGAAGCATACGGTACTCCGCCGCTCTTAGCAGTCCCCGTCTTATCGGGACCTTCGGCATGTGCCCTGGCCGGATCGCTCACGTCGCTTTTAACCGTCTCGTCGCTTGCAGCGTTGGCAGCGCCTGCAAAGAGAAGCGCTAAGCTTAAAAGTAGTGATAGTTCGCCGTTTGACCGTCTTAGAATCGACACTTCAAGTTGCTCCAATTGCCCAAAACACAGTACCAGTTTAGCTCAAATTGTTGATTTCACCCTAACGGCTTTGCAGCTGTTTAAATGCACCACTTACCAATCCTGTACAATTTCGGTCCACCTCGCTTGGCACGCCCGTCCAAGGAATTCAATTGACATGATCCCAATCAATGAAACTAGTTCGCCACCTCCTGTTTCTGCAATCTCGGAAACGTTTATCGCCCCTTCGAAAAAATCGCAGCAAGAAATTCTGTCGGCGCTGCTTGCGCTCGACACTGACTCCAGCGCAAAACAACGGCTGAGCGTGCGGCTTTCAGGCAAACAATTTATCATCGCGCGAAAAAGATTGATTCCCAATCCATTCGCACGATCGATCTTCGGCGTCGTAAATGAAGCATCGACCGGCTCGATCATCGACTACAGCTTCTCCGTCAATCCAGCTGTGCGAATTATCTTCAGCCTTTGGTTCGGCATGATGACCGCGGTTTTAATAGCCGGTCTAGGTGCCATCATGACTAGTGGCATCACTCAATGGAGACTGGAACTGGTTGGATTAGCCGTGGTGTTTCTCGCGGTCGCTCTAGGCGTAGTTGCGCTCTGCCTGCTCGCTAGCCGCAAAGGCGAAAAGGGACTTGAGGCGAAACTGCACAGCATCATCGGTGACACCACTATGAACATCGCAGTTTCCGACGAAGTCGCCTCACCAAAAGTAATCGAATCAATCAAGATCAGCTAATTTCAATCGAAGACTAACCATCGAGCTGCTCGACAGCGAAGCCCAAAAGGTTTCCTGATTGATCTATTGTGCGGATACACTTCGAATGGAGTCAACTGGAGGTAAATGTTCCAACGAGTTCGTTCGTGTACATTCGCGAGTTCGAATACATCCGAAATAGAGTCGGTTCCAACGATTTCGTTTTGCTCCGAGCTCAATTACGGTGCAATCATCATCCCGCCGCCCATCGGCATCACCATCATGGAATTGCCGAACGCCGCACGCAACAGATAGACCGATGCAACTGTTCCAGCTGCCGGAGTTGCCATTCGCAAGCTGCCTTTGACGAGGCGTCCCATAGAACTGCCAAGTCCTTTAGCTTTGATTTTCTTCGCGCCAGTGTTTGAATCGTTCATCGCCTTATCGTTGAACTCACTGCTCATGCGGAAACCTTCTTGAGACTCTTTGCTGGTTTTGACTTCTTCCAACTGCTGAGCCATCTGAGTTTGCTGCAGCGCCATTTCTTGCTGCTGATAAGCGGATGCGTTTTGTCCTGGCATATTTTGATAGCCGAAGTTCTGCTGCTGCATGCCGCCATCGTACGCCTGCCCACCGTATTGATAATCCTGTGGAACCTGCGTCGGTGAAACGATCTGATTAAACCCTTGCTGCTGCTGCACCGGATTGTAGTACTGATTAACCGGCTGAGCGGCACAGTTGACCTGGCTCTGGTCGAAACCCGGAGCCTGCAAATGATAGTCCGAGTAGGAGCCCGCTTCCTGGCAGAACGCCGGAGGAGCGAAGAGGACCAAGCTTAGAAGTAACATTGCCAGAGAAGCGATTTTTGTCATTGCCGAGTCTCGAAACCTGAAGTCGGTGGGTTTTAATCTCCTCTCAGTCTATGAATCCGAAGCCCGAGGGTCAATGGTGAAAACCGCACTGAGACGAGGCGCAAAACCTGAAATGGGTTGAATTTCAGGATATTTCATAACTTGACATCTATCCACTGCCAGCCTAGTATCTAGTCGCTGCCACTCGTCAATTTCTCTGGGGCAAATGGAGGGAGAGTATGAGCGGCAGCTTTTCTATAGCTACCGAAACGAAATATTTGAAAAATGGCACATGTGAAAAGCGGCTCCACCAGATGATGAAGCCGCTTCCAATTTATTGAACTCGGATTCCGTTTCAATAACAGAGCATCGAATTCCATTTCAACAACAGAACATCGACTCAAACTAAACTAAATGTTGCTCGGCAGCTCGATAACTTGTTTGTTGCCGCCGTTCCACATTTCTATTTCGTGATTGGCTTTTCCAATTGGGGCAGCGCCAGTCAGGGGTTCGCTTGGGGTGAGTGCAGGGTCCTCCAGTGTCGGTGCATCAGGCATGTTTGGAGGCGGGGGCGGAAGGTCAGGGTTTGCTACAGCGATTTGCGGGCTGTCGCTGTCATTGAGCTTTTTTGGGAAAAGCGAAGTGACATCGACGGTGATTACAGGAGCGTGATCGCCCTGACTCCGAAGAGACAGATAGACCTTACTTGCAGCGACGCCTTTGACGAGCTTCTGCGCGTCATCGGGACTGACTGCAACAGTGACAGAGTTAGCAGGGACTGCTTGTGCACCACCGGGTTGTTTCTGATACATCTGACCGACAGCGATTACTTCGACGTCGGACAAAATCGGCGCAACCTTAGTTTCATAGCCGCTTCCAACCATACTCATAACATCGACACGGCTCTCCGGATTGATGAATCCAGCGACACCGGAGTTGGTATCAACACCAAATGTGATGGCACGCATTCCTGGTTTCAAACGTGATTCGAATCCAAGCGCGATGCCGATAGGAGCTAGATCGTGTTGAGACACAATCTGTCCAGCGGTGATACCGTATTTAGTGACCCGACCAGCTGCCATCGCGGAAGTGGAAAGAGCATCCGTCGGAATATTTCCAACCGGAATTTTCTTTTCTTCGAGGAATTCGCTGGCAACCGTGACGCCTTCAGGCACATCCTTGAGTGCAACAACAACCGTGCCTGTGGCTTTGCTTTTCGCTTCAATATCCAGTTTCGATTTTTCGTAAGCGATTCTCTGAGTTTCCAATTGACCAGTGACGAGCATGGTCGTTACACCAGCAATACCTACGATAATCGCAAGCAGCATGGCAGGCGGAATACGAGAGATCATGATTATGAGTGACCTGACTGAGTTCATTAAAGAACCTCCCCGAGATTGATCGGAGAAAGACTAACCATTCCCATCATTGAGTGTGAAGCCCAGAATCGTAATAGGAAAAACCCTGAGGCAGATTCAGATAAAAGGTCTTTGCTAATTCAAAATCGATTCTTGAAAAGTCCCCAAAAACGAATAGAACCCGGCTGAAAGCCGAATTCCATTCGTTGAGTATGGCAGAATCGCTGTAAGAAAATTTTGTAAGAATGTAAGAAGGTTGGATACGGACCGTGGCAGCGACACACTTTCATTGTTTTAAAATGTGAATCAGTTTGCCGAATTCCGCAGTATGACCGCAATTACCTCGTAGGCGTACCCAACCCTTGGACCTTCACTGTGCGGCGGATGCCGTTTGTGTCTTACTCTTACATAGTACTAACCAACAGACCAAGTGGAGTAAAGCATTTCCTATACTCTTATGGGTGAAAACCTATAATCCGACTATAGGGCGACCAGGAATCCCCACCCCGCGGGAGCCTTCAATATCTTTCCTGGCAGTCAAACCACTGGCTGTTCAAAACACATCGAATAAACTCTTTGCGATATCACATATAAATAGTAGAGAAATTTATTTCGACCTCCTGCAAAAGGCAGAACCAGAGCGGCAATCGAAATATGCATCGGCGATTGCCAATCTTTCGAAAATGCTTTCGGTTCACTGGAAACAGTGTAGCGCTGCGGGGTGCGGAAAACATATATTGCGTCAGGCGTTTGCGAAACCCTGCAGAGCGAGGCGTTTGCAGACGTTTAATCCCAATTGTAGTCAGATTTGAGACTTCAACCGTTATAAATTCGGGAACGGTTCGCATTCGGGTTAAAACGCCCACCAGTTTCCTGTTTTTCACCAATCTTGTATAGGTTTCCTATAACGATATATATAGAAACCCAAACTCGGCCGCTCTGCTACCCAGGCATAATCGATGTAAGGGCAAAACCTTTAGACAACTGTCTGATGGTGGGGGCAATTACAATCTATCCGTGAACTCAACTACGAACATGGGCACGAGAAAGTTCGCAAAAGTTGCTTCGCTGAAAAGCGTCACAAAGCATTTAATCGAACTCGAGCAATACGACTTGTCGTTTGTCTACGCGTTCCATTGGGACAAGGAAGAACATATGAGGGAGGCACTTAAGGTGTTGTTATGTAATAAGGATTCTGGTGAGACCAACATTATGACCACCGTAAAGCCAAAGAAAGACAGAACAGCGGAACGGGAAAACGCCGCGCTGGAAGCCGCTAGAATTAGATGGCTGCTCGCGATCAATCCCAATACGCCACCACCTGTACTCGATCACCTCGCTCACAACGCGCCGACTCCGCTTCTGGAACGCATTGCCGAGCACCCGAGAGCACATGCAGTGACGTTGACTCGATTGGCGAATCACGATGAATCACAAGTGCGTGCTGCAGTAGCAGAAAACATCAACACATCTATGAAAACCGTTTGGAAACTCGTAAGAGACCCAAGTCCAGACGTAAGGCTCAGGCTGGCTGAGAGCTATACGGTTCCGATCGCCGTGCTCAAAACTTTGATTGAAGATGATAATCCGTATGTGTCCGATCGGGCGCAAATGACATTACTCAGATTGATGAGAGAAGTCTCCGATTTGAGAACTGCGTAGATGTGGTCGCGGAGCCATCCGCGATAGCTAATGAAAAATGGAAAGTGGTATCACAGGTCTCCGCGTCACCTCGCGGGAGCCTGTGATTTTCTATGCTGGCAGGTTATTTCCAGGTGGCGGCGCTATTTCACGCGGCGGCGCTGGTTCTACTGGCAGCGGCGCTGGTTCTAGCGGCAGCGGCGCTGGTTCTACTGGCGGCCCTTTTTCTGGTAGCAGCGTTATTTCCAGGCGGCGGCGCTATCTTTTATGGTGCCCGTGCTTGCAGATCTTTGAACATCACGATCGGGAAATCGCTTTGCTGCGCGACGTTCTTCGCGACCTTGGCGGCCGAGAGCAGCAGCCCGACTTCACGACAATCATCCGGAATGCCGGCGATACCAAACGCAAGAGCTAATCTTCGCGTGGCCAGTTCTGAAGTCAAACTGGTGGCAGTTAGCACCTCAATAATCCGGTGTCCGAGAATGGCAGCTGATGCGGTTTCCGTGCTGGGCAAAATCATCGCGTAGTGAAGCGTTTCATAATGCGCCAGAATGTCGATGTTTCTTTTCACACTGGAAATTCGTCGAGCCACTTCTGAAACAGCCGTAATCGGCAGTGGGTCTAGTTTGTCAGGACTCCAAACCCAGACTTCAAAAACCATTACTGATAGCGGACTGCTGTTAAATTGAAAACGGAAATATTCTTGTTCTAAAAAATACTGGAACGCCGGATAAGAAATTATCCCTGTATCAGGGCGTCTGAACGATTTGGCAATCGAATCGATGGCATTGCGATCTAACGCTGTCGATTGCAACAAGCTCGCTTTATCTCGAATTTTAGGTTTGTCCGAAAGCACCACGAGTCCGCAGCGCAGCATGTTAAACAGCACAGGGACCCAGTCTTTCTTCGCCATCGGACGTTCACGAAGAATATCGAACAGAGTGTTATTGCCATCAAGTAAAAGGTAGAATTGCTTTTGAAAAGCAACGTCGCACGGAGCGCCCTTTCCAATAGCTTCTTCGAAGGCTGTCTCGGTGAGATTCGCATCTTTCTTGTCGATGTAACAGTCCATCTTTAAACCGGAGTCGAGCAAATACTTGCTTTGATCCAGCAGTGTTATGCTTTCCATCAGGATCGCGTCGACTCTGCGAACTACGGTTTTTTGTTCTGTGCGCTCATCGCGATAGAAGAAAAATCTGCCGTCATCCCATGTCACCAATTCCATGATGGCGAGATCGCCTTTGAGATTGAGCACCTGAGCGTGAGTCAGGTCGCCATCCACGAAATAAAGGTCGGCACCGGTATCGTCATTGGTGACTGCAAGTCGGCCTGTGTTTTTTCCCATCGCAATCGACTGCAGCAAGTTGGGAATCGGCATGTCTTCGAGTGTTCCTTCCATGCTCGCGGCCTTGAGCGCGCGTGAAGCCTGGAAGATCGGAAGTTTTGAAGACGTTGAAGAAAGGCTCTGCAAGCCCATAAGTGAAGTGCTATAGCTGCCGGAAAGACCAGTGTTTCTTTCCATGTTGTCGCCGAGCAACACTGATTGATCCATGCCTTCGGTCATGTTGTCGGTCGATTCGGACAAAACCAGATTGAGCACCAACGCGACGTCGCCGGTTGTGTATGTCCAGGCTTGCACTTCGTTGCGACCTTCGCCGACCATCAAATCCCAGGTCGGGTCGCCGGTTTCTCTCGAGCACGTCACGATCAACCGATAAATACTAACCGTATCCGGCATGATCCAGGACATCTCAACTGCGGTGCCACTGCGTGCACGAGCGTTCTCCATCGCATTCATGACGTCGTCTATTCCCGGAAGCGCTTCCAAGCGGGGCAGACGGAGAGGTATTTGCTTAGGACGATACATGACAACCAGCGACTAAGAAACTAATTTAAATGGAGGGGAGGAACATCGGAAGTAAACGGCTAAGTTAAGGTTACCAGATAGTCAGCAATATCAACACTTTTGCGGATTTCGAAAAATCCGAATCCAAGTTCACCCGTCCGCCCTGGCAGCACCACGGGTAGTGACGCACGATCACGACTTATATCGATGACGCAAACCGCGATTTAACTCTGCCTGAATTTCACCTTCCAGGCGGCGCGACATCGCCGTGGTAGTGTCCTCGATCTCATCGCGATCGCTCGATGTCTCGTACTTCATCTCTTTCAACAAATGCATTTTCCACGGAATCGGACGTGATGCCAGGTTGAGAGGAAATGGGAAGAACGGGAAAAACGGAGAGACCGGGAAATAGGGAATCTTCAAAAACTTGGCCAGCGAACCTAAATTTGCCATCAATGGAACCGCTTCATCACAGCCAAGCGAGGCCAGTGGGAAGATCTTCACGCCTTCTTCGATGGCAGGCAGAAGCCGCGTCCAATCAAATTCTTGAAGACGATAGCGCTGACTAAACGGCTTGGAGAGCCCGGCAATCCCTTCCGGAAAAATCGCGACGATTTCACCGCGGGAAAGCAGTCGTTTCATGCTCGCCGAAGACCAGGGCACAAAGCCAATCTCGAGAAGAAAGGCATTAAGACGTTCATCATCGATCCAATCCAGATCGCACATAATGTGCACACGACGAGGGCTTTTGCTGTTCGACATCATTCCGTAGATCAGCATGAGCGCTTGCCACGGCAGCACACTGCCCTGGTTGCCGACAATCACAGCAGGTCCCGTTTTTGGCAAACGGTCCAGACCATCGAATTTTACCTTCCACCAATCAAAATAGAGAAAGGAAAGAAACGGCTCAAGGCGCGCCAGAACGCGAACATCAAATCCCCAGTACCGATCCGATTTGACGGTCTGCCGAACAAAATCACGATATGTTGCTACGAAGTGACTCATTTTCCTGCTTCTCCTTGACCGGGAGTAACGTCATCATCATCGTCCCATCCGGTGAACACCGATTTCCTTCGCCGCAGCATATCGTTCAAATCGTCTTGAATCGAGTGCTGAATATCGCGAGCAATGCCGAGGACGAATTTTCGGTCTTTCGCTTTTGACTTTGGATAGTTTAGTTCGATTGGCTTATGAATGTTAATCATCCATCTCACAGGCAGCGGAATAAATCCAAGTGGAAACGGCAGCCATGGGAAACTCAAGGTGATCGGGAAGAACGGCATGCCGACTATGCGCGCGACGTCTCGCAGATTGACGAAGTTAGGAAAAATTTCGTCACCGCCGACAGTCGAAATCGGAATGATTGGTGTTTGCGTTTCCAGCGCAAGCTGAACGAAACCAGGATGAAAATCGAGAACGCGATAACGATCGCGAAACGGCTTGCCGACGCCGCGTATACCTTCTGGATATATGCCGACCAATTCTTCAGTGCGCAGCAATTCTTGAGCGTTGGACAAACTGGCGCGCACCTGACCTGTTTCGCGTATCCATGTGTTGATGCCAGGAACGCTGAAAAACCAGTCAGTGACCAGGTATCGAATGCGTCGCGGCGAATCGTGATAATTGCACATGGCGATACTGAGCATGGCGCCGTCAAGCGGAAGCAGCCCCGAGTGGTTACCGACGAGAATGCCGCGACCTTCGCCGGGAATGTTCTCGATGCCACGAATATCGACTTTGAAATAATCTTCGAAGAGGAATCGAAACAACGGTTCCCATCGAGCATACGTTTTGAGGTTATAGCCAAACTGATCCCCGTCTGCCGCATATCGCTCGCAGTACTTGGGGTTGCGCTTCTCCAGATAACCGACCGGGTCGGTCAGGGCTAGCGTTTTAAGATACGTCCAATTAGCCACAGAAATCCTAAAACTCCCGGTCCAAAAGAGATAAAGAGCACAGTGCGCTTCACAGTGGTATTCCACCAGCCTTTCGAGCGAGTAGAACTATTCGCACTCTCCTCGTCGCTGGACACATCGGTTCCTTCAGCTGTCGAGTCAGACTCAGTCATTGACCTCACCCCATCAAGAGTTGAGCGGATTAATAGAACGTTTAAGACAAGTATAGATACTTGTATAGCGCACTAATAGGCACAGTGTAATACCATTAATAAAGATTTACGGCATGACTCTACAGAAGGCAGTCTTGCGGAAATCGACGCGATTCCTACATGAGATAATTCGTTGGTCGGCGTCCGCTTAAGCGACCGGCAACGCTCACTTTTATTCCGTACCGTCGCTTGGAGACGCAATGCAAACACCAGATATCAACAAGCTTTACGCGCAATTGCAACATATGCAGAAAGAAGTCATGAGACTTCAGGATGAACTGAAGAAGATTTCGGTGGAAGGCACGGCCGGCGGCGGCGCTGTCATCGTCAAATGCAATGGCGCGATGGAATTTCAAACGGTAAAGCTCAGCCCCGAAGCGATCGATCCAAACGATCCAGGCATGCTGCAAGACTTGATCGTGATCGCGATCAACGACGCGATTGTTCAATGTCAGGACCTGGCACAAAACAATCTCAAATTACCACCGGGCATGGGCGGCGGATTCTAGTTTAAACGAAATGCAATTCACTCCGCCATTAGCAAGACTCATCGAGCACTTTCAAAGATTTCCAGGTGTTGGTCCGAAATCGGCTCAGCGCATGGCTTTCTTTGTTTTGGGCATGAACAAAGAAGACGTCGGTAAGTTCGCCGACGCCCTGGTCGACGCCAAAGAAAGAGTGAAGCACTGCAGCCGGTGCTATCATCTGTCGGCGCAAGATCCCTGCGAAATCTGCATGAGTGAACGCCGAGAACCGCTAATCATCTGCGTCGTCGCCGACTCCAAAGACGTTATCGCTTTGGAACGCACACGCGAATTCAAAGGGCGGTATCACGTTTTAACCGGATTAATTTCTCCACTCGAAGGCAAAGGTCCGGATCAGCTCAGCATTCGAGAGCTGCTAAACCGTGTGCACTCTGATGGTATAAAGGAAGTAATTCTTGCGATTAATCCGACGATTGAAGGCGATGCAACGGTTTTGTATTTGAACAATTTGCTTAAACCGCTGGGACCGAAGATCACAAGAATCGCATTCGGACTGCCGATGGGGTCGGATCTCGAGTACGCTGACGATGTCACTTTGTCGCGAGCGATGGAAGGTCGCCGCGAAGTTTAGCACCGCCAATGGTGCCTCACATTTCATTGAGCGCGCTTAATTCCAATCGCAACGTGTATTAATCGCTGGCGTTTCTTCCATGCGCGAAGAGTGTGAGCGCGCTTTTTTATCGAGGGCGTTGGTTCACCATACGAACCGAACTATAGCGCGCTCTAATCCATCCCGAGTGTTTCTTTCACATCGCGAACAGAACTGTAGCGCGCGGACAGATCCATCGCCGTCAGTTTCTTCACCACAGTATCTAACGCATTTGCTTCTAGCCCGGCATCAGCCAGGGACGCGGTTTTCAATGAGACAGGGTCCTGACCGGTTCTGAAGAAATAGATCGAAGCACCGAGCGAATACAAATCACTCTGCGTGCATGGTTTGCCTCGGAATTGTTCCGGTGCGATGTAGTGATGTTTGCCCACGACAGTTTTTGTAGCTGATGATTCGCTCTGCAATGCCACGTTAAAATCCAGGAGTTTGACATTGCCATCACTCATCAGCATCAAGTTATCGGGAGAGAAATCGCGGTGCACCACTGGCGGTGTTCGAGTGTGCAAGTAGTCAAAGATGTCGCAGAGCTGCTGGATAATCGGCAACAGGCGTTCCTCACTTAACGGACCTTCTGTTTCCACGAGGTCGCGCAGGGTGATGCCTTCCACGTGTTCTAAAACTAAATACGCTCTGTGATCCTCTATGAAGTTGTCGACCAGTTTGATAATTCCATCGTGATCCAAACTGCCCAATAGCATTGCCTCATTTTTCACACTTTCAAAAGAGCGCTTTCTTACTTCACTGCCGGCGCTGACAGGTAAGATCAATTCCTTGAGAACGACAAGGCGTGCTGGTTCCACGGAGCGATCCAGTGCCTTGTAAACAGTCGCTTGTCCACCGGAAGCAATGCGTTCGATGATTGAATATTGACCGTTCTGCAAAACCCTTTCGGTTCCCAACGAGTCAATACTCTGTCGCCGAAAGGACTGCGCTTCATCCAACCAGATCTGCGTAAAGCCAGGTGCATTAAGCGCCTCCAGCTGCAACGCGTCACCAACTTTGTCGACACCAAGGCGTTGAGTCACCGCATCAAGCAACAATCGTTGGTCCGAATCGCGGGTAAACCCATCGAGTGGAATTTCTAAAACAACTCTGTCAAAGTAACATTCATTGTGCTCGAAAGGCACATTCGTCCCGTGTCTAAGCTTAGCACCCGAAGTCCATAGCCACCAGTGCTGGTGCCTCGAAAGACTGTCTGTGTCGATACGCAATCTTAAATAGCGTCCCACATCTTTATGATTGTCTTTGAAAAACGGATCTTGAAAGATGGTTGCTGACACTATCTGGTCCCAAGTAAAAGTAGGCGAGGTGTGCGATTTTTCCTTGCGCCAGACAAATTGCAGACCTTCCGAATCAAGCACTAAATTTGTCGGAACACCACGATGCTGAAGTGAGAAATACATGAAGAACGCAGTACAACCAAGCAAATGGGTAATCAGCGCAATCATCGCTAACGGACTCCCAAATGAATGCTGCAAAACCAGCACGATGAACAGCACCCCAAATGCTGAAAGCATAATAACTGGGACAACGCCTTTGGGGACAAACGAGCCTGATATAACGCCTTTCGTCAGCAGTTCGGCTGTCGCACGATCAGATTTTTCAGAAGCAATGTACGCGTTTAAAACCAGATCGTGCGAAACAGTTGCACCAGAACGGAAGTCGATCGGCGCAGCGATTTCTGATTCCACGAGTCTGTAAAATATTTTGTGTCAAAGGTCAGAGCCAAACCGCTCAACTAGAAAGGACCTGACAATGACATCAACGAAACCGAACGATATGAATAG
>JADYXR010000206.1 GCA_021772095.1 Candidatus Obscuribacter sp.
GGTCTGAAGGCGGCAGCACTGCAAGCGATTCGTGGGATGCCACCAAAGCGGAGGCACCAGCGGCCGGAAATTCATGGGGTCAGCCAGCTGCAGGCGCGGTTTCCGGCGATAGCTGGGGCGGCCAAAACGCGGCAAAACCCGCGGAGAACGAACAATGGGGCGGCAGCACCGCAGCACCGACGCAACAAGCGGGCGGTAACTGGAGCGGTGGCGCACCAGCACCACAATCACAGTCAGGCGACAGTTGGGGCAATCCCGCTGGTGCCACGGCGCCAGCGCCGGCAGCAGCGGCAGGCGGATGGGGAACACCGGCTTCCGGTGCCGATTCAGCCAGCAACTGGGGCGGCGGTGGCGCCGCACAATCAGCATCGTGGGGAGCCACTCCTCAAGGGGCTCCTGCACCAGCAGCCGATCCTCAAGCTACTTCATCTCAAAACTGGGGATCACCACCTGCAACGGCTCAACCTGCCGGCGGATGGGGACAAGCAGCACAAGCACAAGCTCCCGCACAAGCTCCCGCTGCCGATGCAAGCGGTTGGGGCACACCGGCTGCACCTCCTGCAGCAGCGGCTCCACAAGCGGATTGGGCAGCTTCAGCCGGCGCCGAACAGTCCAGTGGCTGGGGTGGTGGCACAGCGGCTCCGCCGGCTAAATCAGCCGATGCCAGCTGGGGTGCACCAAAAGAAGGCACGGGCTGGGACTCTCAACCATGGGAAGACAAGTCAGAACCCAAGAAGATCGAAAAGGATCGCGGCAACTGGTCCATCGAAGCAGAACAGATGGAAACAGGCACGTGGAACAACTACGGCGGACAGGCCAACGCGGCTCTGGGAGCCAATCCTGGAGTTCCGCCTGCAAGTCAGGTCGCCAATGAAATGTCGGCGGATCGGTTTGACAAACCGATTCAAGAAAGAGCTGCCGAACCAGCTCAAGCCGCTCAGGGTGCCGGAACTTCCGACAGCCATTGGGATGCGCCGATCTCGGAAAAGTTGAAAAACAAAACCGATCAAGGTCTGACACCACCGGCGGCGGCACCAGGTTGGGGCACACCAGCTCAACCACCAGCGGCGGCACTAGCAGCGCCGGCAGCTCAGAGCGGTGAGAACAGTCACTGGGATCTGCCGATTCAAGAAAAAATCAAAGCACAACAAGCAGCAGCCGCCGCGGCAGCTGCCGGAACACCTGCACCGTTCGGTCAAGCGGCCGACCCGGTTCAACCGTTCAGTCAACCGCCTGCATTTGGTGGCGCACCTGATCCTGCCGGCTTCCAGCAAGGTCAAGCACCAGCTTTCGGCGCACCAGCCGGAGCACCTCCTGCATTCGGCCAACCGACCGGCGCACCGCCGTCGTTTGGAGCACCACCTTCGTTCGGCGCACCGCCAGCCTTTGGCGCAGCACCTGGCGCAGGAGGATTCGGAGCACCACCGGCAGAACCACCACCAAATCAGTTTGGTGGCGCGCCGCCTCAGTTTGCTGCACCACCTGCGCAACAACCTCCGGCTCCCGCCGCCCCGGGTGCACCAACCTGGGGAGCACCGCCGGCTCCAGTGCAAAGCGCCGGAATATTCGGCAAACAACTCGACGACAGTGCGATGGATCAGATCTTCGACGGTCTGGGCATCAAAGAGAATTCAGTTCAAGCCAATCAAGCAGCGGCAGCAGCCCAGCCGCAGCCGCCTGCCATGCCGACTCCTCCAGCCATGCCTGCCGCACCACAAATGCCGCCGGCAACAGGATGGGGAACGCCGGCACCAGCAGCGATGCCAGGGATGGCGCCATCGGCCCCGGCCGGAGCGATGTCTTTTGCACCGGAAGTGCCGGCAGCGGCTGAAGCACCAAGATTCACAGCGATTCAACCGAAAGAGCAGCAGCCAGCGATGCCGCAGCCGCCTGCCATGCCGACTCCTCCAGCACCCGCTGCTGCAGGTGCAAAACGCGGCAACGGCATGTTCCAACTGGACGATGACGCCGTCGATCAAATCTTCGCCAAGATCGGCGTGGAAGAATCTTCTATTCCAGTCAATCAACAGCAACAAGCAGCACCTGCTCAGGCAGTTGCCGCACCGATGCCTCAACAGCCTGCACCACCAGCGATGCCACAGCCTCCAGCGATGGCACCACCTCAGGCTATGGGTGGAATGCCGCAAATGGGCGCACCTTCCATGCCGGCGGCTCCAGCCGCAGGTTCTCCTCCGGGATTTGGGATGGCTCCTCCTAGTGGCTTCGGCGCTCCGCCGATGGGTGCTCCAGCAGCAATGCCTGCACCACCTGCGCCACCAGTGGCACAAACTGCCAATCAAGCGAAAGGACTGTTCCAGGTCGATGACAGCGACATGGACAACCTGTTCGACAAAGTATTGTTGAATCCTGGCGCCGAACCAAAGACCGGCACAGGGATTCCTCCAGCGCCAGCCGCTCCGGCACCGATGCCAACTCCGATGCCACCACAAATGCCACAGCAACAAGCCGCCCCACCTATGGGATTCGGCAGCGCTCCAGGCAACGGACAATATCCTGGAATGCCGCAAGGCGCTCCTCAAGCACCGATGCAACAACAACAACAACAACAACAACCAATGCCTGAGCCACCACCGGCGATGGCTCACGTGCCCATACAATCTTCGATGCCACCACCGAAGATTGAAGGTATCGGCAAACTCGACGCTAGCGCCGACGTAGCTGAAACCGGCTCGGGACGTATCGCTGCAATCGGTAAATTCTTGCTCGACCAGAAGGATCTTGAAAAACTCAGCAAGATCACTGCTGCCGATCAGCAAGATATCAAAATGCGTATCCTCACTCTCGAGGCTTCCGAAGATCTCCAAACTCTCTTGAGCGAGATCGGCGGACAGGAAAAAGTAATCGGTTCAGTCATCGTCGGACACGATGGCTTGCTAATCGCCAACACCATGCCAGAAGAAGTTGATGCAGAATCGATCGGTGTATGGGCTCTGGGTGTGTACATGAACACCGAGCACGTCACCAAGAAGATGGGACACGAACGTGTCCACCAGGTTGTCTCACGTACGCCGCGAGGCTACGTTGTAATCGCCGACTTCGGCGGCGGACTTCTGGTCACCATCACCGAAGGCACCGACACAGATACACTCATCCCACTGATGAGAAAAATCACCGACCTGGTCTCATAAGCTACCGTTGGCAAACTGGCGAACCAAACCAGCAAGCGAACCAGGAGAACTAACCAGGGCGAACAAAATCCCAGGACTGCAAACCGCGGACGAAGTCATTCTCCGCGGTTTTTCATTGTTCGCGTTCTCTTGTTAAATCTCAGGCGGGAGGTTCGCATGGAATGGTGAACCAGAAGCGGCTGCCTTTTTCTCGTTCGCAGTCGACGCCGATGGAGCCGTGGTGCTGTTCGACGATTGCTTTGCAGATTGCCAGTCCAAGTCCGGTGCCGCCTTTGTGCTTGCCGTCTTCGTCGCGGATTTGTTGGAAGCGTTCGAAGATGATTTCGCGGTATCGCAGTGGAACACCTGGACCCTGGTCGATGACGGAGACTTCGATTTGATTCGAGTCACTGTTTTTGCTTACAGATATTTCGACAGTGCCACCATCGGGGGTGAACTTCAATGCGTTGGAGAGAAAGTTGACGACGACTTGAACGACTCTATCCTGGTCGCAGTAGAATGTGGTGTCATCGAATGGTTGTGTTTCGATCTTTATTTTCTTCGTTTCAGCCAGATCTTCAACGGCTTCTACCGAACGGACTAATGTTTCATCGACATCGCAGATCTCAGGTGACAGGCTGATTGTGCCTGATTCGATTTTTTCCAGATCCAATAAATCGGTTATCAGCGCGATCAATCTTTCGATGTTCGCCGACGCGCGAACAGCACCGTCTCGCGCATCAGGACTCATTTCTCCGAACACGCCCATCTCCAGAATTTCGAGATAGCCTTGCACTGAGTTTAATGGAGTGCGGAGTTCATGACTGACCATGGCGACGAAAGCCTGGCGCATCCGCTGAATCTCTAGCTTTTCTGTGATGTCGACGAGAGTGAGGAGAAATCGTTTGTCGCCTTTGCTGTCGAACGGGGTGATGGAAAAATCGATATCGATCGAATCGCCGGAAGCGGTCGACGCTTTTAGCTCGACAGATCTGTCTTGAAAATCCTGGTAGACATGAGTCATCGCGTCACCTTCGACCTTCTTCAGATCAAGCGACGGAATGATTTTTGAAAAATGCAAACCCTTCAAATCGTTGGTTGAATAAGCGAACATCGATCCAGCGCGTGGGTTGGCAAACATTATTGTTCCGCTTTTGTCCACCGTTAGAATCCCGGTTGGCATGCTGTTAATCAGCTGTCGGATTCTCAATTCGGCCTCTTGAGCGTCATTGAGAGCAAGTCGTTCTTTGCGCGCGGCCTCAGTCAAATCGAATGCCATCTCGTGAAAGACCGCGTCGAGTTTTGCGATTTCATCGTCGCCGTACAACTCAGGACGCAGACTCTCACCGACTTTCAATCGTTTAGTATTGTCTACCAATACTTCCAATCGTTTGATAATGTTTCGTGTGAAGAACACAGCCATGGCGATTGCTATCACCACATTAAGTACCAGACCGGCGGTGAGCAAAAGGCGAGTGTTCTCACGCCATTTCTTTTGGAGTACCGGAGACTGGTCCTCTATGCGGCGTTGCGAGCGCAGTAACTCCTGAAAGTCTGGTACGATTTCGCGATTCATTTGTTGAAAGCGATCTTTGTTTTTTAGAACATCTGCCAGATCAGACAGAGAACCTTCGTTGTTGATTACATTGCGCGCGCGATCGGCTACGTCGAATACGACATTGAATTTGCCGCGAATTTTCTTCAGGACTTCGCGTTGATACTTGTCCTTCGATAGGTTTTGGTCGAGAAAATCAAGATTCTCTTTGAGTTCTCGAATCGCTCGCATGTATTTTTTTTCGTGAAAACTATCTTTGGTGCCGATGAAATCTTTGATCGAATAAAGTGCGACATAGTGCAATTCAATCAAATGGTTGCTTGCGATTGTGATGCGTCGCAGGCGGTCTTGGCTGCGCGCTTCTAATTCGGCTTGATTTAACAGCGCGAGCAAACTGCCGACGAAAATGAACTCGATCGCCAAAAGCACCGCGACAAGAAATAAGCCCTGGTGGCTTAATTTGAAGCTGAATGCAGTGGGGTTCTGTGACATTGCACCGGCACGTTCGGAAGATAGAACGGAAGTGGAACAGCATGTCACTGAAGATGGAACAGCAGGTCCAGTTTCTTACTGAGTCAGAACGAGTGTTGTCGACTTTGTCGTGAGCGACGGAGAGCCGCTGAGCGGATCGATTGTCGGTTGTGGATCTCGCGATCAGGATTCCGACGGTTCACTTTCGGTCTCTAACTTATATCCCACCCCGTGGACGGTCTTAATCAAATCACCGTCGGGGTCGATCTTCTTTCGAAGGCGCTTCATCGTCGTTCGCAACGCCTGACCGGCGGAGCCGGAGTTGTTGGGCCATACTCTGTTCAGCAATGCTTCGGTGCTGAATACCTGGTTGGGATGTCGCATAAAAAATTCGAGCAGTTGAAACTCGCGATTGACCAGAGGGATGACTTCGCCCTCTTTGATGACTTGGAATTTCGATGTGTCCAGTTCGACGTTGCCCAGTCTAAGCACATTGTTGCCTGGCGCTAACGGTGCCGGTCTTCGCAGCAACGCTCGAATGCGAGCACCAAGTTCTTTCATGTGGAATGGCTTGGTGACGTAATCATCAGCCCCTGCATCAAGACCTTTTTCTTTTTCTTCAACAGAGTTTTGTCCGGTCAAAATAATGACCGGAGTTTTGCGCCCTGCGGTTCGAAGAGCCTTGAGTACTTCGAGACCGGATAAGTCAGGAAGACCAAGATCGAGAACGATGACGTCATAGTCGTAGGTCCGAACGCGCGACATGCCTTCGCTGCCGTTGAAAACGTTCTCTACTTCGTAATGCTCGAACAGCAAATAACTGCGCACGACTTGTGCGAGATCTTCATTGTCTTCGACGAGCAGAATTTTTGTCATTGACGCCTACACACCATATCCGGTATCACACAAGAACTCTGGCTTAGTGGCAAATTTGAATGTTGTTTTTCTCAAAATACTTTTGATGATATTCTTCGGCTTTGAAAAATGGCTTGGTATCAACAATCTTGGTGGCTATTGGCTTTTTGAATGCGCCCTCTTTTTCGAGGCGGCCTTTAATTTGATTTGCTAACTTAGTTTGTTCTTCGTTATGGCAAAAAATCGCGGAGCGATATTGATCGCCGACGTCCGGACCTTGACGGTTCAATTGCGTTGGATCGTGTAACTGGAAGAATGCCTCCACCAGTTGTTCGAACGAAACAACAGCCGGATCGTAAGTCACTTCGACAGCTTCGGCATGCCCGGTTTGGCCGCTGCAAACATCTCTGTAAGTCGGCCCGTCAGTATGACCGCCGATGTAACCGCAAAAAGCTTCCGAGACGCCTTTGATTTTGCGGAACTCGTGCTCAACACCCCAAAAACATCCTGCAGCAAATGTGGCAACGTCCATGACGATTCTCCCAAACTTAAGACCTAATAGATTTTACCCGACCACGGCACAATTGATCGCGGAGTTTGTGACTTGGCATCGAACAGTCTGTACCCCCTCCATATATCTGGGCGCAGCGCGAAGAGAGTTTTTTTTTCCAGCTGTGAAGTGCGTGACGAGGACCAGTTAGCCAGATACAACAGAAAAGAGACTCTCGGCGCACGCGAACATGTCGATGTCGAGGAAAGCAGATACAAGGTAAAGAAGAGAGATTGGACTCCCAAATAAATCCAGTACTTTAGAACGAAGACCCGTACCAAAGTAAAAGGGCAATGCGCTTGGCATCACCCTTTCACCTTTATTTCATTCGATCAAAGACTGACGACGTTCAGCGCGTTACGGCTGGACTTCGGCGTCGATGATGTCTTCGTTGTCTCCGCTTTGCGAGGAGCTGCTGGAGCCACCGCCGCCAGGACCGGAGCCGCCGCCTGCTGGAGCGCCTGCTCCGACTGGTTGGCGTGATTGGATGTCTTGTTGAATCAAGACTTCCATTCCGCGAAGGTCGTTCATCAATTTCTTGAGTTCTTCGACGTTCGGATCCGGATTCTCGGTCTTCTTGCGGATGTCGGCGATGATACCATCGGCTTTCGCCTTGGTGCCTTCCGAGATGCCTTCTCCGGCTTCTTTCATAGCGCGTTCCATGGCGTAGCACATCGAGTCGGCTTCGTTTCTGACTTCGACTTTCTCTCTGCGCGTCTTATCTTCTTCCGAGTTGGATTCAGCTTCTCGAACCAGTCGATCGACATCATCTTTCGACAAGTTGGTTGTCGCGGTGATTGTGATCTTCTGTTCTTTGCCAGAGTTTTGATCTTTGGCTGAGACTGAAACGATACCATTGGCATCGATGTCGAAAGAAACTTCGATTCTAGGCATCCCGCGCTGAGCGGCGGAGATGCCGTCCAGTCTGAAGTTGCCGAGCATCTTGTTGTCGCGGGCCATTGTTCTTTCGCCCTGGAAGACATAAACATCAACGCCTGGTTGATTGTCTTCAGCGGTCGAGAAGATCTCTGACTTGTGGCATGGAATCGTGGTGTTGCGTTCCACCAATTTGGTGAAGACACCACCCATGGTTTCAATACCGAGTGACAATGGAGTGACGTCGAGCAGCACTACTTCTTTGACTTCACCAGCAAGAATGCCGGCTTGTACAGCAGCGCCGATTGCCACCACTTCGTCCGGGTTGACGCTTTGGTTTGGTTCTTTTCCGCCGGTCAAGCCTTTTACAAGGTCTTTCACTGCAGGGATTCTGGTCGAACCACCAACGAGTACAACTTCGTCGATATCTTTGTATGTCAGTTCAGCATCTTTAAGAGCTTGCTCAACCGGATTGCGGCAACGCTCTACGAGATCATGTGTGAGTTCGTTGAAACGAGCTCTCGAAAGGCGCATGTCCAAGTGCTTTGGACCAGTTTCGTTTGCAGTTACAAACGGCAAAGAAATTGATGTTTCAGTCACTGAAGACAATTCGATTTTCGCTTTCTCAGCTGCTTCAGTCAAACGCTGAAGTGCTTGAGGATCTTTGCGAAGGTCGATGCCATCTGATTTCTTGAACTCTTCAGCAATCCACTCAACTACGCAGTGATCGAAATCGTCGCCACCAAGGTGAGTATCACCGTGAGTTGACTTAACTTCGAAAACGCCCTCTCCGACTTCGAGAACGGAGACGTCGAAAGTACCACCACCAAGGTCGAATACGAGGATTGTTTCATCAGCTTTTTTATCGAGACCGTACGCAAGCGCAGCAGCCGTCGGTTCGTTGATGATACGCAGCACGTCCAAACCAGCGATGGTGCCGGCGTTCTTGGTTGCTTGTCTTTGCGAGTCGTTGAAGTATGCAGGAACCGTGATTACTGCGCTATCAACTTTCTCGCCGAGATATTTTTCAGCGTCTTCTTTCAGTTTGCGAAGCACCATCGCCGAAATTTCTTCAGGCGCGTAGTCTTTGCCACCAACGCTGACTTTGACACCTTCATCAGGTCCTTTAACAACTCTGTACGAAACCTTGGTGCGCTCGGAATCGACTTCGTCGAATCTCCGACCAATGAATCGTTTAATTGAATAAACTGTGTTCTGCGGATTCACAACCGCCTGTCTACGAGCCAATTGTCCGACCAGTCGTTCACCAGATTTAGTGAATGCTACGACTGACGGAGTTGTTCTCCCACCCTCGGCATTGGCAATTACGGTTGGCTGTCCGCCTTCCATGACAGCGACGACCGAGTTCGTCGTTCCCAAATCGATTCCTACGGATTTACCCATACTTTCTATTCGCCCCCTTTGCGATACCTGGACGGAAAACCGTCTCGAGAAAGCAGCAATTAACCAACATGCATTAGCAGGTTTCGGCGTTCAATTTGAAGCGACTTCAATCTTCCTGCCAGTCAAACTTGACGCATCCATCTCTCAATGTATTAAAACCAGCCGGGCATACCCCAAAACGCTATCTTTCCTTAATCATCTATTGCGATAAACTCGGGATTCGCTAATACTGGCTTGAGCTGGAGCTGACAGCTTTTGGCGCCCGGACCCAAATCTCGAAAAGCCTGAAGGAAGGCAGCCTGTTGATGTTATTGGAAACCTATAAATTCGTTTTATCCGTTACAACCGCAGTCATTTTTTGTTACGGGATAACCGGACAAGCGGTTACGGCGCAAACGCCTATTCCTCAGGATCAGTTGTCAACCCCACCGTTGGTTCAGCCGGTCCAATCACCTGACGCGCCGCCCGATTCCGTGGACTCCCAGGTGCCGCCTCCGCTCCCGCCCAATCAACAGCAGCAATCGAGCAGTCCAGTAGTTCCGGCGCCGCCGGCTCAGTTGACGCCGGTAGCGCCCCTGCAGAGCATGCCTCCGAGCGCGCCGTCAGACTTCACGGACAAGCTGGTTCTAAAAAAAGGACTGAAGATCGTTTTTCCGATCACAAACGGTTTGGATACAAGATGGCATCTGGTCGGCAACTACAACTTTATTTGTGACATCGAATACAACGATCAGCGCGGCTATCGCTTTCAGTGGCACATGACCAGTCCAGCCAATGTTGGGGGTTTGCGTGCAGTAGAACCGGAGGATCGCAAGGACGCCAACAAGGTTAGCTTCTTCTATCCTGCTAATGAAGCGCAGGCACTGATTGGTTTTTCGAGTATCGTCAGAATATCTGACTCTCTTTATCATCAAATAAAGAGCGGTCAAGTCACACCATTCGAACTTGATGGTCCCGATAGTCCGCTGGTCTACAAGCGCGAGATGAAACCGTTGCCTCATCAGATAGTCGCCGAAGGATATGAGACCATCACCGTAATTCTTGATGGCATGCGCCTCCCCGTTCGCTCTATCCGAGCGAAGACAGACGCGGGATGGACGTATTGGATTTTGGATAATCCAAAGTTTCCAATCATGCTCCAGGGAACCGGACCATTTCAATGGAGCGAATTGAAACTAACTTATGCCGATGGATTCCTAAATAAGAAGCCGATCGGTGGTGGCACCCGCGGTGACTTGAATAAAGCTCAGCGCGAAGCCGACAATTTGATCAAACAGCTCAAAGCCAAGGGACAAGCCACTTCTTATTTGATCTTGTTTGATTTCGACAAAGATACGCTTAAACCATTCGCCCGACAAATTCTGACTGTGATAGCGAAATACTTGATCGACAATCCCGAAATAAAAATGACGGTCGAAGGTCACACATGCACCATCGGCGGCAAAGACTACAACGTCAATCTTTCCGGGCGCAGAGCCAGAAGCGTCAAACAATTTTTAGTGGACGCCGGAATTTCAGAGGAACGATTGAAACCAATCGGATACGGATTTGCAAAACCAGTCGCTTCGAACAAAACATCGAAGGGTCGCGCGCGCAATCGGCGTGTTGTGTTCACCGAGTTCAAATAATTATAGGCTTGGGTATATACCCTCAAGAAGTACGCAGGATTGTTATGCTCAAAAAGCGAATGCAAGCGGGGGCGCAAGAGGGACCTCGTCTCGTCAATGGAGTGCTGAAGTTTAAAGAACTTCCGTGCCCGCCTGAGCTGGATTTGCTCAGGCAGATGCTCGAGCATGCGCAAAAGGCTGGTGGCAAGGTTGTAGAGCAACAGTGGTTAGTCGAAGACCGAAACGAAATTTTCATTTTGCGATGTTCGGCTGCACCGCAGGAAGAGCCGGTCTGGGTATTTCTGACGGGACCCTTGAGTCGCATGCCGACTGAGAAATGGAATTATCCGTCTACCGATGTAACTTTGATACATCAAATCATTCACTCCGAAACACAAGGCGCAATGGCTGAGATCGTCAGCGATGGCGGCGACATGCTTGCGCCTTCAGTGGCAGCGCTTACTGTGGCTTTAGCGGACCGTTCAGAGCCCGAGCCGTCGGCGAATCAACCGCCTCCGAGGCCAGCACAGCAAGTTTCAACCAAACAACAAATTGAAACCGGAACGCATGCCATCCTGCAAGGCGATCTTGTTCTCGTTCAATTGCCGACTGTTTTGCAATCCATTCAGATGAGCAAGATGACAGGACGATTGGAACTTCGCAATCAGGATGGCACATCGGATGTTTACTTCGACGATGGAAGGCCGGTTCACGCCCAATATTGTGGTGCCAGCGGCGACATCGCTTTGATCGAATTATTGAGCTGGCAGGACGGCAAGTTTCGTTTCTTTCCTGATGAACGCACGGCCGAACACTCTATCAAAAATCGTTTAGATTCGCTGCTAGTCGAGGGTATGACCTTCGCCGATCAGAACATGTATTTGAACCGACATGGTCTGACAACATCAACATATCTGATTCGCAAACGACCGGAAATGACGCAAGTGGAATTCGAAACGATCTTGCAGGCACACCCTGTTGACGTCCGTTTAGCAGGAAACTTTTACTGCCAGATCGATGATACTCGAACGCTGCTTGATATATTGCGGGTCATGCCGCTGCACAAAACGGAGTGGGTGCCACTCCTGTTTCAACTGATCACCCAGGGTATATTGGTGCCTTCGGAGAAGCCCGCCAGAAGCCGACCGGTGCTTGTTCCTGCCGCTGATGATATCGACTTTACCGCGATCGAAGCTTCTATGCGCGGTTGCTTCAGAGCAGATACAGGAGTTTTAAATTACGGAGCGCTCTTGTTCTTTATGCAACAAGAATTCTCTCGTTATGAGGCAGCCGGAGTGCCTTTCAGCTTGTTGCTTTTCGAAGGACTAATGAATTTCAATCGCGAAGTGCGACCTTTACCGGAAGCCGCAGCGAGAGAAATGATCCGTCGAACGAAATCAATGATTCGACCTTTTGAAATATTCTCGCATTATAAGCACGCGGATTACGCGCTGCTACTGCCGATGACAGACGTTAAGACTGCGGCTCTGGTGGCACAGCGGTTGCTGGAAGCGTTCAAAACGATACCAATAGTAGAAACCGAAACATACGAATTTAGAATCGGCGTTGCAGGAATTCCAAGCGACGGAAACAATGTTGCTTCGATGCTCGCCTCAGCCCAACTGGCTAAACAACGCGCTATTGAGACGCGATCAGCAATGGTTTTGTTCAGAACGTTATTGTCATAGTCAGAAATTAATGCAAGCGGACGGCTTGTTCCATTCCAGCGGAACCTAGTTTTGTAGTTGGCACCAACGAGGCGAGATAGTTTCCTTCACTGCGGTAATTGAAGGCGTTTGGCAGAATGTCGAGCGGGTCGTTTATTGATTTCATTTCGGCTTTGCCCAGACCGGGTTCGAACCGTAGACTCAGACGTGAGCTTACTATCGGAACTGATGTGCCGAACCACATTACCTCTGCAGTAATTGGTTTCCCATCGAACGAAATCGGTTGGACAGTAACTTCGCGAGTGTTAGGAGAAAGTTGTGTTTGCAAAACAAGTTCTTGCGACTTCCCGCCAGGAACCTGCACGTCAACTCGTTTGACTTTCGAGTGAAAAAACTCGGGTGGTTTGGTGCCTTCTAAAGCGGTGTCAAAAAGTTTCGATACATTGGCTCGAGCAGCGGCGACATTCTCGACACTATATACGGTGCTCGTGTGAACAGCGTTACCGACAGCCACGGGAGGCGCCACTTTCTCTCCATGACGCTGGACGCGGTCAATATGCCAGGTCGGCGATGCCATACCTTTGCCATTCTCAAAACCAGATTTGACGATGCCGATTACTTCAGCATCCATATTGAATAGGGCGCCACCACTGTTGCCTGTTTCAACTGATCCACGGAAACGGAGGTCCAGAGGCGTTTGGCGCAAATCGTGTGGTATCACAGCCGGTGATGCTGTCAGGGAGTTGTGACTGTCGAAGTGACCGACCGCGACAACACTGGTTTCATCTGGTGCTTTGTAGCCTTCTTTGTTTTTGAACCGCGCACTCAAAAAAGCATCGAAAGAACTGCGGTCTCTCAACTGGATAATTGCCAGATCCGGTGTTGGATCGAACGCCACTGTGTGAGCCTTATGAGGTCTGCCTAGCGCATCGAAAAGAGTGATGTCAGAAGCATTTTCAACAACGTGGTAGTTAGTCACCAGTTTGCCCTCGCCCAGTGACACAGCGCTTCCTGACAGCGCTTCAATTTTGTCACCGCGCACTGCCACCACTTCGACTTTACCAACAGACTGACTGCCGATTTCCATAATTTTTGCTATCGGCGATTCCGCCGGAAACTTCTGAAGCACTGGAGCGCGAGTGCCTGCTTCAACTACCGGGATCTCGACCGTGCCGCGAGAAGGCATTAAGGTTTGATTCTCTGCCGTTCCGCGCACCATCTGTGTCGCCGTCATTCCGTCAGACGGTTTGAATCCTGCGCTTTCGACGTTGACTTGTTTCGCCAGCGGTCTTGCTACCATCGAGCTGCTGCCACCAATCGCACCTGGTTCCCGGCTCAACAAGCCAGGCTTCAACGATTCTGAGTGAACGGCGCCTGGTTCAATTCTTGTATTTTTGCTGCCCACCAGTCCCAGTGTCGATTCAGGTTCTATTCTAAATGCACGAGACGGCGTTTCCGTTCCGAAAAATTTCCTGGAAGCGACTTTGCCGGCGCCAATTCCAGCCATGCCGCCAGCGCCGAATATGCCGAAGTCGACAACGAACGGTCCGAGCGTTTCGCCGATTGCCCTTTTATTACGTTCTGCATTCTCTGGAGTTTTCCAGGTGTCCTGCATGATCGCTACGGTTTCTTCGCCTTTTCCGTAAACGTCTTTGGCAAATGCGCCAGCCAGTGCCAGCGAGCCGACCTGGGCCGAAAGTTTGAGCAGTCCAGCTCTACCTTGAGCGAGCGTCAAGCCGGTCGCCAAAACTGCAGAACTGCCGAATTTCACCAGCGTAGCCGGGTCAGTCAAAGCATGTTTGCTGCTGTCGACCGTGCCCTGTGCAGTCCCTCCGAGCACTACATCAGCTTGCCGCATCAGTTTCGTCAAAGTTGTTTCGTTCAGCCGCTTGCTTTCCGAATTGAGCTGCATCTCGACCATCAACGATTGCGACAGCGACTGCCCCGAATCAACGTCGGAACGACCTCGAACCAGGCGGTTTTCAGTGCTTAGCTTTGGCAGATCTTCAGGTGGCATTGGAGTCCATCCAGGCGAACTCCCTTATTTAATATCTAAAGTTCTAAGCTGTCAGTGTGGGAATTACGAACTGGGCAAAAAAATATAGCTCGGTGACATCAAAAACGCCACTGAGCGACACTTTGACCTACCAGAATTAATAGAGAACCAAACAAAGGAGGATTAAGCGAAACGCTGATTCCTAGAGCATCGTCGCGATCCAAACGAACCTCGAGAAGACAAACCGAGACAACACCGCGAAACACACCGCGAAACACACCGCGAAACACACCGCGAAACACACCGCGAAACACACCGCGAAACACACCGCGAAACACACCGCGAAACACA
>JADYXR010000207.1 GCA_021772095.1 Candidatus Obscuribacter sp.
AATCTGAGCAGCGATGACAAACGAAGCAAGCTAAAAGCATTCAGAGAACAGCTCAAAAAGGCAAACGGCGGAGTTGAGGTTCCTGATGATCGGCTGTTTCAATTTTTGCGTCATTTTCATCTTCTCAGTTACGACCTCGATATAAAAGCAGGTGTGCATCTATCATTGATGCACTCATTAATGAGCCAGTACACCACAGGTGGTGCTCAAATGTTTTGGTCGCGAATAGTCGATGAAGTTCAATCATGGAACAAAAATGCTGGTGCACTTTCACGAGACAACATTGCCGAGGACTTGAGAGATGCTTTCAAAGCTATAGGACCTTCGACTATTCCACTTGAACTACGGATAGAAGAAATTGCTGAGGAAATAAGCTGGAATCAAGTTCCGCACGCCGCAGAGCTGGCGTTGGCAAACATGGTTGGGAGCTGGAACGAAAAAAGTTTAGGTGACCGAGAGACAGTTTCGGAGTTTGTGCAAGAGGATTTTCAAACATGGATTCTCAAGATGCGCGAATTGCTTCAACATCCAGAAACGTCATTGAAACTTAAAGATGGAGAATGGTCCATTTGCAGGCGCCGGCAATTATGGAACGCATTAGGGACGAGATTGTTCGACTCAACTTTGGATTTATTCAAAAAGATTGTAGTAAAAACACTTGGTGAGATCGATCCAAAGTTTGAACTTCCCGCGGAGGAGCGCTCTGCCGCTCAGATTCATGGGAAGGTCCCAGCGCACTCGTCGTCATTGCGAAGAGGACTCGCTGAGGGGCTGGCGCTACTTGGATGTAGTGGCGAGGTTGCCGTCAATTGCACGGAAGGTAAGGCCCAGATAATTTCAGTGTTGACTGTACGCGAAATTCTCAGCAATGCAGACTGGCTCTTGTGGGGCAGTCTAAACGATTTGCTACCACAGCTTGCAGAGGCGGCTCCGGATGAATTCCTTCGGATAGTGGAGGAAAGTCTGGAAAGTTCCATCTGCCCTTTTGACGAATTATTTCGTCAGGAAACCAGTGGCATTTCCGGACAAAATTATTTAACTGGTTTACTTTGGGCCCTTGAGGGATTGGCTTGGGATGAGAGATATCTTGTTCGAGTATGCGTTTTGCTAAGTAACCTCGCAGCACGCGATCCTGGCGGGCATTGGGGAAATCGACCATTTAACTCGCTGGTGACAATTCTATTACCCTGGTTGCCTCAAACGACTGCCTCACTGGAGAAGCGACGCGTTGCTGTTAAAACCATGCAGCAAGAGGAGCCCAGCATCGCATGGAAGTTACTAATCGCGTTGCTGCCAGGAATGCAGCAAAGCTCGATGGGTTCTCATAAGCCAGCCTTTCTCCCGGTGGAATTACCCGACGAGAAAGAAAGACGAATTACCAAGAAAGATTATCAGGAGCAAGTATTGGGCTACGCTTCCGACATGCTTTCCATGGCAGAAGACAGTGTGGCTCGAATAATTGAATTAGTGCGCCATGCAGAACGTTTGAGTCCAGCTCATTTAGAGCAACTATTAAAGATTTTGACACCAGCGAAAATTTTGCAAGCCACTGACTCGGAAAAGCTGGAATTATGGCGAGAATTAAGCAAGATAATTTCCAAGGTTCGCAGCTCATCAAATAATAGGGGCATGTCGTTGGAAACGGTCGCCGTGATGGAAGGAATCGCCGATGAAGTTGCGCCGAAGGATCCTGCGAAGCTGCATCGAAGACTCTTTTCCCACGTTCCAGACGAACTGCGAAATGACGGCACCAGCTTTGAAGAACGAAGCAAAACGCTTGAATTAAAAAGACAAAAAGCTGTCGGCGAAATCTTGACCTATGGTGGCATAACTGGTGTCATCGACTTTGCAAAAGCTGTAGATGTACCGGGAAGCGTGGGATTCTCGCTTGCGTTAATTACAGAGTCTGACATTGATGCAGAAATCTTACCGTCTTTGCTTGGAGACAGTTCCTTGCTTCAGTTCGCGCATGGATATGTTCGGGGGCGATTCCACAAAGATGGAGCAGAGTGGATTGGTGGCGTGCAACACGCGTCTTGGCAAAAGTCCGACGTTGGTCAGTTTCTTGCATTGCTGCCATTCACTCCAAACACCTGGAATATCGCAAAAGAATGGCTCGGGGAACATGATTCCGAGTATTGGGTACGAGTGAATCCGAACATTTACGAAACCAATGAGGACCTAGGACCTGCCGTTGACAAACTTATTGAAAACGGAAGGACTCGTCTAGCAATTGCCTGTCTCGCGAAACCGCTAAATAACAACGGTCAGCTTGATATAGAGAGAAGCATAAAAGTACTTCTATCTCCAACTACGATGACGGAGGAAGGCGAACACCCTGATGTTTACGACATACTTGAGATTATCAAGGTATTGCAAGCAAGTCCTGACGTAGATCAAGAAACTTTGTTTAGAGTCGAATGGAAATATCTGCAACTGCTAGATCGCGACGACGGAGCATCCGCGAAAGTTCTGGAAGATCGGCTCGCAAGTAATCCAGCATTCTTTACCGAACTGGTGGAATTTCTCTACCATCCTCGCAGTAAACCACGTGAAGAAAAAACTCCAACCCCCCAAGAGGAGTCTATCGCAAGAAATGTTTGGAGGCTTCTTCACGGCTGGAAAACTCCGCCGGGTATGAAGAGCGACGACACCTTCTCGGAGTCAGCCTTCCAGGAATGGGTAAGCGAAGTGACGAGGCTATGTACCGAATCAGACCGCCTAGAGGTAGCCATGCTTCATTTGGGTTGTGTTCTATTTTACGCGCCTCCCGATCCCGATGGACTGTGGATTCATCGATCGGTCGCTGCATTCTTGAACGGAAAGGATGCGGAAAAGTCGCGGCAAGGTTTTTCGCAGCAAGTAACTAATTCAAGAGGAGTCCATTGGATTGATCCGACTGGCACGCCGGAACGAGAGCTGGCAAAAACGTATAGAGATCAAGCGGAAAGCATTGAAAATGCTGGCTTTCAGCGTTTCGCAGCAACGTTGAGAGCAATCGCAGATCAATACGATCGAGAAGCCGATCACATCATCAACAATCCTCTGGATAGCTGGTGACTTTCAGGGGAGCGCTTAGGCAGTGCCGTCTATCATTTATCTCGTAGGCGGAAAAGTAGACATTACATCCTCTAGCAGCTTTCGAAGATGATCGTCAGACATGTCCAGAATCGGCTCATACATGAAAGAGTTGACGTGTATAGTTTCTGGCGTCATTAGCATGACGCGATGTAGCACTTGGAAATCTTTTGCTTCAGCGGGAAATTTTCCTTTATACATGCGAACAAGTGCAGGAGTCTGAGTCGTTTTAATTGCGTCGACCGTTGCACTATCATTTATTGCCTTAACCATAAACCGCTCCGCCCAGAGTCGCGTTGCGATCGATAGAACGATCTTGTTCTCTAGGTTGATGCCTTCTGGCTCGTTCAAACATTCGTTAGCGGTTTCAAAGATCAGTTCAATAACCGGCCGTTTTTCATCGGCAGATTTATCGCTCGTGTTAAACAGCCTGTTAAAGATGTCGTCCAGCTGCTTGATCGTGATCGATTCAGTGTCGCTCTTCCAATGTAGTAGCGAAGTAAGCAACTGATAGTCTGGATCCGATTCTCCTTTCGTATACTCGATCATGTTTCGGACGAATGCAACTGAAGCAACCTTCTTCTTTTTGTCTTTGAAGAATTGGTCCTTCCAATCGTTGACGAATACGTTCTTAATTCCCTTGGCTTGAATGATGTTAATGCCGTCTGAGGTTTTCAGGGCCATCTTGCATTGATTATAGGGAACAAATCGGCTCTCGATTGTTCGGAAGAAATCAAAATTGTGAGTGAGGATCAATTGTCTAAAGTTTGAGTCTTCAGAAATGTCGCGTAGATACTCAATGATCGCGTACTTGTTTTTGTAATCGAAAGAGTCCGCAATGTCGTCGACTACAAATAGTGTCGGTTGCGCTGCTTTCTTGCGCGCCTCAACTTCGAATATGATGTTGAGAATGTAAAACGCTTTTTTTTCGCCGGTGCTCAGAGCTTGAAGCAAGGTGGCTTTGTCGATTGGTACGGTAGCATGTCCATCATCAAATTCAAACGCCAGATTTGCAATCGACTCTTTGCCAAGCATCACAGCTTCACGATTCTGCACGGTGAGTTTGAAAGGGACGAAGAAACGCTCGTTGAAAATGCGCACGACCTCCTCCCATTGCGTTCGTTGTTTCGCAGCGGTTTCTACGATCTCTCGTCTTCGCTTTTCTACTGATTCATATCGGTCGAGAAGATCTTTATACAAATCAAAGTGAGTCTTGATGCACGATTTCCAAATTTCCTCTTTTAGTTTTTCGAGGTTTGCAAGCATTGGAAGGATCTGTGCATTGTCTTGAAGATAATCCTGGAACTTGCGTAGATTCTCGTTCTTGTTAATCTTCTCTCTGATTTCTTCAAAACGCTTACGCAACTCAGTATCCTTGGTAATTTGGTCGCGTTCATTTTCAATCAATCCTTGAAGGTCTTTGACCGTGTTGATTTCCACCTTGGTGTCTGAATTCAAGACGATTGTGTGTTGAGCATCAAAGAAGCCATTCTTCGCAAGCGTTTGAGCGATCTGTTCTGCGTTGTAGTAGGTAAAAACCCCTCTCTTGAAATAGGTCGACGCTCCTAACAGCTCGTTATACCGTTCGATGTAGTTCCCAAGTAAGCTACGAAAGTCTTTGGTCTTCAGAAACTCTTGGACTTTGTCATCGAAAATTAAATCGTATGGTTCTGATGCGAATGTTGCGGCATCTTGTTCTGTAACTTCCTGTCGAATGCGGCGCAAGGCCCCGAAAAATTCGTCACCTGTCTTTGTGAATGTATGAGAAATCTCGCGTTCCAGGTCGCGCTTTGATTTTGTCTGGTCCTTCATTGACTTGAGAAAGACCTTCTTTATTTCTTCGATATCAGCAAACAACTTTTCGTATTCCTGACGCAAAGTATTATCGACAAGCAAGGTTGAAGTCTTTTCAGTGTGACCAAACAGTTGATCATACGGCTGAATGACAAAAATTTGGTCCGGCACAAGCTCCGCTCCGCTCTCATCACTGACCTTGCGTACGGTAGTTCTTCCCGGAAAGATCCGATCTTTTGAAGGACTTCCTGACGCGATGTCCTGAAACGTAAGTGCCAAAGATGATTTCATCGCCCCATTTGGCGCGTAGAGAGCACAAGCGAATCCTTTCTCGAAGCTGAATTCAGTTTCGAGCTTTCTAATTCCATAACAGTGTTCGAGTTGAATTTTGAGTTTCTTCATTGAGCAAAACGAGTAATGAATAGGGCTCTGAGCAAATGCGGAATTTATAATAATACAATTTTCTTCGAGAAACCGGGTTGTCAGACAAACGCATCGCTCAAAAACGCGCTTTGCGTTCCTGTGATGCGCCCCAGCGCGATATCATGTGTGGCGTATATACAACCCCACGGACTGGATCGACTGACCCAGTTTCCGCCCGGATGGCGATGGGTCAGCCGAAAAGTGAACTTTTTCCGTTCTTATTTAGCTTCTCTCAGAATGTCGTCAAGCGTATTAGCTAGTGCCGAGACGATTGAGTCGCAGGCGCTGTAGTTGGCTCCTTCGACTTTGGGGCAGAAGTCAATTTGAATAATTGTCGTGCTGCGTTCGGTGGCTCGAACTTGGACATCCAAGGAGAGAAACCGGTGCAAGCGCTCCTTTTGCGTGTGGATGTTCCCGCGCGCATCGCCTTCCATTCGGGTGAATTCATCCATGAAGCGCAGATTAGCCGTGATGCGACCTGATTGTGTGTCGGCGGTGACTACATGCCATTTGTCGCCGTAATTGTAGGAGACTTCGGCGAGGTAGTCGCGGATTTTTGCGAAAGCCAGTTTCGCGGGGATGTTGTATTCGCGCGGCGTTGGGTGCAGGAAGTTTGATCGTTCTTGCGCGGCGAGTTTGAAGAGTGGAGCGGCTGCCAGGAAGCCGAGTACGAGTCCTGGCAAGATGCCTGCTCCTGGATCGTGAGTGAATTCGTTGGTTATTGCTCCGGTTAAAAGGAATACAAAACTTCCGATTGCTATCGCTATGATGGCCATACGTCGTCGACCTCCGGGGAGTTGTCTTGTGGTTGTGAGTATGAGGATTGGTCTTCGTGCGGGCGCTCTTCGTGAGCATTGCGCGCATTCGAATTGAAGTTGCGATTATCGCGATCACCGTTTGCGGCGCCTCGGCTGTCGCGTTTTCCGTTGCCGCGATTTCTGTCGTCGCGACCTCTGTTGTTGCGGTCTTTGTTTCTGCGGTTTCTGCTGGTTCCGCCAGATTGATTTTCGGCGGCCTCGCTTGCTGCTTGTTGCTGCTGTTGCTCTTTTTGCTCGGCTGTTCTTCCGCGTCGGCGAACGGAACGTGTCAATGACTTTGAGATAATTTCCACATTAGTTTAGTGTATTACTATTCACATTTTTGCCGATTTCGACT
>JADYXR010000208.1 GCA_021772095.1 Candidatus Obscuribacter sp.
ACGCAGGCGATATTTGCCTGTGTCAAATGCCGACACCTCGAAAACGCGGACGTAAATGCCGCGAAGAATATTCTAGCGGCGGGGCTCGTCGTGATCGCCTGTGGTGAGCTGAGACAGGTTGCTGTCTAAACCCAGGAATCTCCCGTTCTTTAGGACGGAGAGGACGTCAACGTACTTTCACCATCGTCAGTGTGGGTTCACACACTTGCGGGTACTCGTTCTTCACGCTTTGCTGGCAAGCTCATTAGAGTAGCGATATCTGTGGATATCCTGCCGTTTGTATCAAACAAACGAGGCACCATTTAGCATCAGCGCGCGGAGTACCTTTTCATGTCCGATCTTAAAATTGCTAGTGAATCTGCAAAGCCGGAAGTCGCTAAAGAAACCGCTTCCATTCTTTTTCAAGACACGTTTACTTCGCCGCCACGCGGCCTTAACAAAGTTGCAACCGATCCTTTAGAGTTCTTTATCGGCTATGAGGACAAAAACAAAAGCGCAAATTTGCAACTACAAGAATTGCCTTTTTTGCAAAGAGGGAAGAATCCACCGCCAAAAGCGGCGTTGGAGAAATCATTGATTGTTGCACCAACGGCTCAGCCGCAGCAACCGCGAGCAGCTCGAGAGCTAACTCTTAAAGAGTTCGTCGAGGAAGGGCAAAAATTATTGCCGAAATTGGACCTGGACAAAAACGGTACAGTAAGCCACGCGGAGTTAACCAAAGCCATCGTTAATCCTGAATTCAAAGGAATGGATGCTCAAACTCTGGGTTTTCTGCACGCGGTACAAACTCTGTCTACGCCTGATTCTTTCCTCTCCAAACAGCGAGAGCTAGAAACTCCCGGTCATCCTGCTTTAGGCTCTCCGGACGGAGTGTCAAAAAAGACGTTGGACCAAATCAAAGAAATGAAACTTGCGTTTGACACCAATGTTTGGGCCGGACAAGGTGGACTTTCTGCATATGATGCTAGCAAAGACGGCTCAATCAGCCGAGCTGAGCTGGATGCAAAAAGGATTGACTTCAATCGAATGGCTTCGATACTGGGTGCAAAACTAGTGATTGCTAAAGACAAAAATCCAGCGCAGGATAGTTTTTCGATACCGGATACGGTGGCTCGCATACAAAACGACCATGAACGCGGTCTATCGAAAGTGACAAATAACTATTCGCTACTCTCGTTAGAGCAAGCCGCGGAGAAGCTTTCGAAGAACAATTTACCTGAGAAGCTTTTCGGCACACCGGACAATCCATTGAAATCAATTGTGCCGGACGCGATCAAGCAAGGTTTAAATCAAAATTGTGTTTTTCTCTCAACTCTTTCATGGGTTGCCGCTTCCAAACCAGACTCGATTGCAAAAATGATTGAGATGAATCCGGACGGCAAGACCCTCACCGTCAAGTTTCCGGGTGATCCGCTCAACAAGATAACAGTGCCGCGTCCTACAGAAGCAGAACTCAGACTCTCGAATGCGGGTGGCAAAAATGGTTATTGGGTGAATGCCCTCGAGTCCGCGTTCGGAAAATATCAGCAATTAGAGAGGAAAATCGATTTGGACGAGGTTCCGATGATGGCTGGTTTTACGCACATCGACAAGGGTTTCTCTCAAACTCAAAAGGAATCGATTCAATTACTGACCGGGCAAAAATTTCTCTCGGCCACGTTCACGCAAGACGTCTCTTTAACGGATTTAGCCGACATTATCAAAGACGGCATCTCGTGCGCGGCATATACGCCAGGGGACCGGAGTCCAGCAACGAAAGACGGATTCGTCAAACAGCACGCCTATACAATTCTATCGTTTGATCCAAAAGGACCAGACTCCGGAACTGTGAAACTGAGAAATCCTGTCGGTGTAGATGGAAATCCGCGCGACCCGCGATCCGGAACTTCCACTTTATCCTTGAAGGATTTCAAATCCAATTTTTCATTCATATTTCTGGCAGGAAAGGACAAGGCGCCCAAGGCTCGCTGATGAAGGCGATACCTGGAGCGCGTTCCAATCTAATCGCACCAGATATGGTGCAAGTTTAGAAGTTAACTAAGACTTGGTTGCGAGGACTCTGCAATAAGGTCCGACCAAATCAGCCACTTCGATAAGAAACTCTTCGTCTTGTGGTGTGAAGTTAGCTGCTTTATCGCTGTCTACATCAAATTGTGCAACAACTTCATCTTGATACTTGATCAAGACAACGATTTCCGATTTGGTATTCGGAGTGCACGCGATGTAGTTTTCTACAGTTGTGACATCATCGACAATTTTGTTTGCGTTCTCTTTGATTGCAGAACCACAGACACCTTCGCCGACTTTAATTTCCTTATGTTCTGTATCGGTACCTTTGTACGGTCCAAGTATTAACTTGTCACCGCGCAAGAAGTAGATTCCGACCCAGTCCCAGCCGGGCATAGTGCTATGCAGCAGATCGATAGTCGACTGCAGTATGACTTCCGGCGAACCGTTCAGGTCTAACACCTGGTCTATGACACTCTCATGTAGCTCGCTGATTCCCGTAGGCACGATAGTCATCCTTATACTGACACAGACAAACGATCATACTTTAGCACTATATTTCCTGAGTTTTGAGGCAATTCAATCTTAAATCAAGGCAAAACCAATACCGATCGAGCAAGGTTGCGCTCTCGCGAGGGTTTTCGACCTAAAATTTTTTCGTCTCAAAAATTAAGCGAGTTTGCGCTTTGAGTGGGAGAGCCGTTTTACCGTAGCTTTCGCGGTTTCAGACTGAACTTCGTTTTTAAGTCGCGCGGCATTGACCGTACGCCGCCATCTACGCCCAATCTGGCTTGCCGCGAGCAGCGCAAATAAAGTAATGAGAACAAAACTGTAACCATTCGTGTTGAAATTTCGTGAAAGGACCGACATTGCCACGCCGCAAGCCGCAAAAGTAGCCACTGTGGTGAGAATTAGAAATTCAGCGGACTTATATAGTGGCGGTCTTAAGCTATGTGAATTGGTTTTGAAACCACGAGTAATCGCCTGGTCCAGCCTGCGGTCACGCTCTTGCCGTCCGGCAGTTGGCAGTATTTGAAATTCTTCTTGTAAATCGAAATCCGAACCATTGCACTTTTGTAATACGAGAATCGACTCGCTTTCTGTTAGGAGGTTTCTTAACAATTGGTCCGAACATTCAATTGCTGCGCTGCGCTCCGTCGGGCTGACGAAACCAGCCGCCACGATGGCATGAAGGCAATCCATTCCATATGTGTAGTAACGCGCCTCCGCCTGATCGATTTCATCGAGGGTAATTAGTCCTGCCGTAAGCAACAACTGGCGGGCACCACCTGCGGTTAATGGGTCGTCGCGGAAAAGATTGTGTTCGTTGGCTAAGGTAGCCAGATCTCGTTTACCTTCGAGAGACTTTCGAAGCATTTTGATTGCCGTGTGTTTATCAATCAAATCTTTGGCGCAGAAGTTTTGCATGATCAAAACATCGATCAAGTGATCCTGGTCGACCAACTCAGACTCCAGTAACAGACTGCCCAGCAGTCGTTTTGATCTGAGTGATTGCTCGAGTTTTGTCAGTAAATTAGTTTCATCAATTAACTTTGTTTGGAGCAGCAGGTCACCGATTTTTATGCGCGAGAGTATGTTGGATGCTGCGAAACCTTGCTGCTCAAGCGCTTCTTTCAAGTCGACGTTGTCGCATTTTACGATCGACATTGTGCGAATTGCGTTCGCTTTAGTGAGCCATCCTCGTTCGATGAAATACAAACATTCAAATGCCGAATTGATATGGGAGAACTGAACGGAACGCTGCATGAACAGCGCGGTTCCGAGCGGCACGTCTTTTTCGAGGCTAAAGTCTCGCGTTTCTTTGATTGCGGCCGCGCTGACGATTTTAGATTGGAACAGAATCAACTCAACATCGGAAAAATCCGAGCAATCAACGGGATT
The DNA here is from genome assembly GCA_021772095.1 of Candidatus Obscuribacter sp. Lineage (GTDB taxonomy): Bacteria > Cyanobacteriota > Vampirovibrionia > Obscuribacterales > Obscuribacteraceae > JADYXR01. The sequence goes on from JADYXR010000208.1 coordinate 3,910, forward strand.
GGACTCGGTTCGAGCTACGACGTATTCGAACGGTAAGCCGCCATGTAAGGATGTTTTTAGAGCAGAGATCGCGGCGTCTCGATCGACTGTAAGGCTATCGATGCTGCGTTGCGCTTGCTGAGCGGATTCTAACGAGATCTCGCTGATGCCGTGCTGAACGTTCAATACTCTGGTTATGGGCTGATGGTACTCAAGAGCGGTTGCAAGAGCCGTTTCCAGCTGGTCGCTTGTGATAACACCGGAATCAAAAAGCAGGTGGCCGATCTTTGCATTGCGCTGTTCCAAAGACCGAGTGCCGCGAACTTGCGCGTCGCCAGAGGCGGGTTTTGTCTGCGATGAAATTGCACAATCGGAGTTAGAAGCTGCCATCTCGAAGAAGCTCCGGGTATTAAATTAGCGAGTTTAAAACCTGATATTCGAATTATAGATGAGCACTTGGTTACTGTGAATTCGTGATACAGCCTTAGCGAAAACGTGTATGAATCGGCGGATTCCAGCATGGATAGCGCGCCTTGACGCTCAGGGGAATCTACCGGAGTCGTCTTTGTTGCGGAACGCAGACAGGCATGCCGATGCGGAACCTCGGCAGGAATGCCGACGGACGTCGCCAGGAATGCCGATGAACGTCGCCAGTTCGTCGTTGCCGAACATCGTCGCCGGCAACGTTAATGCGGACTTGGTTAGGCGGGCAATATCAGCGACTTTGGTTTCGTGGCGCAGCTGTTGTATGATCTTGGCGCCAGTTGGTGCGCATTCCGCTCACGCAAATGCGACGTTGTGTCAGTTGCAGCTTCGCCAAGCTCGGAACTGAACGTCCGGAAGATTGGCATAGAAACCCGGTCAGCAGGAGTCTTGAGAGTGGCATATTATCTGGCTCCGATTGCCAATGGACTGGGCGACTTAATCGTTTCGCTCCCCGCGCTGCAAGCGCTGATCGCCACGGGCGAGCCGACTTTTCTAATTATGCGATCGCCCAGGCAAGAATGGGCGGAGCTTATAACTGGCTTGGCAGGCGGCATTCGTGAATGCGATTTTGATGCGAATACGTTGACGGAAAACGACACCTATTTCAATTTGCGCGCGCATCCGTTGCAGGCCGATTACATCTGGGGTTCCAAGGAGTTCGAGACAAAATATCCGGGCTTTAGAATTAACGACGTTCTTAAAGGGGTTTGCAAAGATTACGGTATCCATGCGGATTTTGATAATCTGACACCACTTCATTTTAGCCAGCGCGATGGTTTGAAAAACAAAATTGTGTTCGTGCCGGGATCAGGTGGCATCGTCAAATGTTGGCCGGCGAAACAGTGGTTAGAACTGGCTTCGCGGCTTTCTAAGCAAGGGCATCAAGTTGTCGTAGTGGGCAAACCGGAACAGTCTGAAATCGTTGGACAATTGGTCGACAGTGAGCTTGATTACGTCGAAACGCCGACGTTTCGCGATGCGATTGATGTCATTAGTAGCGCCGCATGCGTGGTGGCAGTCGACACTGGCTTGATGCATCTTGCGGTCAATCAAGGCGTTCCAACTATCGGGCTCTTTCGATACAACATCATGTTTTCGCGTGATTACAGGCACGTGCGCACGCTTGTGGCCAGGATGTGCGACGCTGCTTGTGTGGAACAAGAATATTCAGAGGTTCCGAATAAGATGCTGGAATACGCAGGGGAAGTGGTTTCCTATGAGTATTGGGGAACCTGGAGATGCGCAGTCGCCGACGAGCAAGAGCGCTGCATGACTTCGATTTCGCCGGAAGTGGTGCATAATTCGGTTTTGGATTTGATTAGAGAATTGGTTTAGTCTTATAACTGGTTACTGCATTTTGTCAATGCGATATGCTGATTGGCAGCCGCGCGGACCCGCGATGGCGATTCGTGGGACTGGCTTCTTCCGTCCATTGGGGTCGGAATCTTCTGGTAAACTAGAGTTGATGAGCGCCGTCAATGCATCCGAGCTGATACAGACTGTGGAAGTTGCCCAAAAAGAATATGGCAACGACAGTCCGCTGCTCATAGAACCTATTGAGAAGCTGGCTTTCGCGTACCACTCGTCTGGTGATTACGCCAATGCTGAAAACTGTTTTAAACGCGTTGCAATGTTGCGGGAATCTTTCCAGCCTGATGATGTGGCGGGATTGCTGGATCTCTATCATGGTTTTGCGATTCTTCTGCGCGTGCAAAATCGATTTGCCGATGCCGAGCCGTATTACATCAAGGCGATTGAACTGAGTCGACGATCATTCGGAGATGCGCATCCTGACACGGCAACGAGAAAAAATTACCTTGCCGGGCTTTACTTCGCGTGGGGACGTTATGACATGGCGCGCTCGATCGTCGAGGCGTCTTACAATTTTTATCGAACCACATTTGGTGACAAGCACGAACTCGTAGGCGTCGCTGCGATGGGGCTGGCGCTGATTTGCAATCGTCAGGGATTGGCGCATGAGGCGAGCGAATATTTCAAACAAGCAGATCGCTTATTACCTGCTGGACCTCGCGGCGCTGTCATTCTCGACTTCAAAGATCTGGCTGCCAGTCTGTTTTTTCTCGCCAAGGAAAAATATAAACAGGGACAAATTGAAGAAGCGGAAACGCTGTTTCGATATTCGTTATTGATCGAAACTGATCGATTGTGGCCCGGTCATCGCATCGTGGGCGACAATGTCCAGCTGCTAGCAGACCTGTATCGCTCGCAATCGATGGTAATTGAAGCGGAGTTTCTTTATCGCCGCGCGATCGAGATACGGCGCAACATCATGGGACCCGATCATCTCGATGTGGCGATTAGCGCGAATGCTCTGGGCGTCCTTCTCTATGATAATCGGCGCTACGAAGAAGCTGCAACTTTTCTAATGGAGGCTTGCGATATTCGCGGTCGCGCCGGCTTTCCACCGCTGTATGCCAACTCGTTACGCGCTTATGCCGCCTGTCTTCGCCAGATGAGCAGAATTGAAGAATCTGACGAATGCGAGCGCAAAGCGCGAAATATTTTCGAGCGTTACAACCCAGCCTAGCAGGCTAGAGCCTATGTTCTGCTAGAATCTAGTGCCGGGCGGGTGCTGGATTGACCGATTGCGGCATTCCGTTCTGGATTATTCGGTTGTGAACTCAGGCAAAATGAGCGAGGAAAATTCATGCGCATAGTTGTTTTCGGCGGCGGTATGCAAGGCCGCGTTATAGCGAAAAACCTCGCGGCGAGAAGCGAAAAGCCCGAAATCGTCATTGCCGATATCAATGAAATTACAGGTCTCGATAAAGGAATTTCTTTTCGCAAGACTAATGTTCTCGATAAAAAAGATGTGAGCGAAGCAGTGAAAGGCGCTGATTCTGCTGTGTTGGCAGTGCCAAGTAGTATCGCCCATGATGCCCTGCAGAATTTGATTGAAGCAGGAATTCCGGTAGTCGATGTAAGTTTTACACCTGATCCGCCATTGAGTTTAAACGATCTGGCTAAGTCGAAAGGCGCATGCGTAGTAGTTGATTGCGGTGTCGCTCCTGGTCTGAGTCACATTCTAGTTGGCAATGCTTACGCGCAACTTGGTGGTCTCGACAGCGCCAGAATTTTAGTTGGTGGCATGGCACAAAATCCGCCGCCGGTATTTCATCACGCTGTTTACTTCAACCCATCTGATTTGTTGGCTGAATATGTTCGTCCAGCCCGAGCAAGAGTTGGTGGAAAAGAAATTTCACCTGCACCGTTGGAAGCTGAAATCGAGACCTATACAGATCACGAAGCCGGGCTTCTCGATTCATTCTTGAGTGATGGATTGCGTTCTCTTCTCACTTCATATCCTGATGTTCCGGAGATGGTGGAAAGAACTTTGCGCGTTCACGGTCACATGGATACTATGAAAAACTTGGGCGAACTGGGTCTTTTCGATGACGATGCAATTCACGCGACTGCCAAGAAACTTGGTACTAAATACTCTGCCGACAAATATCCTGATTATTTGTTGATGGTCGTCGAGGCAAAACGCGGTAATAAAACGATGGCCTGGCGTTTGATTGACCGTTGCAAAAACGGCGAATCCGCGATGAGCAGAACGACCGGCTACACGACTGCTGCCGTTGCGATGGTGCTGGCTACGAAGAAGTTCACCACCCCTGGTGTGCACGCACCAGAGAAACTCGGCGAAGTGGGCAATCTCGCGCAAGTTGTTATCGACGACTTGAAAGAACGCGGCGTGGTTACCGAAGTTGTATCGGCTTCGAGCGAAGCTGTCCGCGTCTAGTACCTCGTGCAATTATTTTCAGACCCGATTCTATCAGACCTTTTTTCTGATCTTATAGTCGCGAGTCGTGAGCGTGAAATTGTGTTTGATCGTTGATACCAGAAACGGTGCCTTTTTTACATCGGCGACGGCGAGTGCGGCCTTGTACATTTTTTTGCTGGCGTCGTAGAGTTTTTCTCTTTCTCTTGTATCTTTCTCCGTGTTGGCGGCCAGGTAGTAGGCGACGCCGAGATTGTTGAAATCGCGTGCCACCACCGGATCGCTTTGTTCGAGCCGGCGAATGTTGTAGTCAAAGATCGATTGATAGCAGTTCAAAGCATGCATTTGAGAACCTTGCGCCTGGTATACACCGGCTAGATTGAGCGCGTCGGTTACAAACTGACGGTTGTAGCCTTTACCAGCATTTTTTGAACCTGCTGCCCAGAAAGTGGAATAAACCTGGGCTGATTTTACGGTGTCGCCATTTTGCAGGAGCAGTGAAGCCTGATCTCTCAAGAGATCAGGCTCAAAGCTCATGCAATATTCCGTGCCACCATCTTTTGCGATTTCGGCGTCAAGGGCTGCTTGTCTCTTTTTGATTGATTGCCAATAGTTCTCCGGGTGCTTCTGGTCGCTGGCTTCAAGAAGACTCCTGAGCGTGACGAGACAGAACAGCGATAGGACCGCAATCGTGATTGGTTTTGGCAGGTGATTACCCTCCTGGGGGCGCCGGTGGTGGCGTCGAAGGTGAG
>JADYXR010000209.1 GCA_021772095.1 Candidatus Obscuribacter sp.
ATACAGATTCAGACATTTAAGATCTAGTGACATTCAGCGACAGTCAAGCGGCAAATCTGTCTGACGCCAAGCGGCAAAAACCATTGTCGCTGATCAGTTCCAAGACCATGACTGTCCGGCAATGAGAGGTCAAGAAGGACCACGTCGATGTTATTGCTGCCAAGGCATTCAACGGCTTGAGCCAGGCTTACTGCCGGGATAAAAGTGTAATCAGCCGAAGGCAGCAACTCCATTGTGTAGTGCGCATCGGGCAGATTGTCTTCCACCAAAAGAATTGTCGTCGAGCTAGGGTGCATCTTCGTTTGACCGGGGATAATTGACCGAATTGAACCAGAAGTGATCGATCGACTTTATCACGTTGGTAAACTGATTAAGATCTATCGGCTTAACTACGTAGCAACTCGCGCTCAGGTTGTAACTTCCCAGAATGTCTTCTTGTGCCTTTGATGTCGTTAAAATAACCACCGGAATCGTTTTCAGGTGTGGTATCTCTTTGATTTCTTTGAGAAGTTCCCGACCATCTTTTTTTGGCATATTGAGGTCAAGGAGAATCAAATCTGGTCTGACTGCATTAGTGTGTTTTCCAGCAAGAAGCAAATAGTCCATTGCCTCGAAACCATCTCGAACTACGGCTAGCTCGACCTCAATTTTTTCGTCCAGGAATATTTCGCGGATCATGGTGGCATCAGCGATGCTGTCTTCCACCAATAGAACGTTTATCATCGTACTGGCCATTTCATTTTCCCTCGTTCATGACTGGAATAGTGAACTGAAAAGTCGCACCTTGCCCTGGCTCTGACACCACTGTGATGTTTCCACCGTGTCTTGCAACCACCTTCTTGCATACAGCCAAACCGATTCCGCTGCCTACGTATTCCTCTTTTGTGTGTAATCTTTGAAAAATCAAAAAGATTCGTTCTGCGAACTGAAGGTCCAGGCCAATGGCATTGTCGCTAACTTGAAACAGCCACATGTTGTCGTCTTTTGTCGCTGTGATTTCAATAACAACCGGCGACTGTCCACGAAACTTGATCGCGTTGGCAATCAAATTTTGAAACAGTTGCAGTATCTGCGATTTGTCACCGGATATCTCGGGTAGCTTCTGACAATTAATGGTGGCGGCTGACTCAGCAATAACCAACTGGAGATTTGCCAGAGCCATATCCACCACGTCCGAACAATTTACGGTCGAAAAGACTTGCTCTTTGGTTTGCAGTCGGCTGTATAGCAACAGGTCGTTAATCAGGTCTTGCATTCGCTTGGCGGCGTCCACAGCGAATCCGATAAATAGATCGGCTTTCTCGTCAAGCGTACCTTTGTATCGCTTCGAAAGTAGTTGGGTGTAATTTGATATAACCCGCAGTGGTTCTTGAAGATCGTGAGAGCAGATGTATGCGAATTGTTGGAGCTCCTCGTTGGATCTTTCGAGTTCCATAACCTTTGAATTCAAAATTGATTCGGACTCGGCAAGCTCAAGGAGCCGTTCTACCACCCTGAGTTCTCTTTGCTCGTCAGCCTTTTCGATTTCCATCGCTTTGGATTGCAGAAGTTCTTTTGACGCGGCGAGCTCTGCAAAGCGCTCAGTCGCTCTCAACTCCCGCTGGAGATCCGATCTTTCAATCTCCATTACTTTAGTATTGAGCAGCTCTTTTGATTCGGCAAGCTCGGTAATGCGTTCTCTAACTTTGAGTTCGCGTTGCTCGTCTGCCGACTCGATTTCCATTACTTTTGATTGGAGCAATTGCTTGGATTCTGCCAGTTCGATGATTCTTTCTTGAACCCTCAGTTCCCGCTGCTCGTCAGCCTTTTCTAATTCGCTCACTTTAGACTCGAGCAATTCTTTAGAAGCGGCAAGTTCGACGATTCGCTCCTGGACGCGAAGTTCGCGTTGTTCGTCCGATTTCTCAATTTCCAGCACTTTAGTGCGGAGCAATTCTTCCGCGTCGGCTACTTCGACGATTCGCTCCTGGACTTTGATTTCTCGATTTTCTCTATCGATCGACTGATTCTTAAGTGCGTTTTTTTGATCGCTGATATTTCGATTTATCTCCACCAGTCGATATGGTTGCCCGTCGGCATTGAACTTCACCGTCCATCTGCTGCGAACCGTAAGTGGCTCACCTGCTCTGGAAGTATGGCCCAACTCCCCGTCCCATCGTCCATTCAGGTGAGCTAAAGAAATAATTTCATCAGCATTTTGTGGATATTCGGTATGCAGAAGCTCATCATATTTAGTACCAAGCGCTTCCTTTGAAGCAAAGCCGTACAACTCTTCGGCTCCCTTGTTCCAGAGCTGAATTGAACCATCAATGTCGCGAACAACGACGGCATCGAATGTGAGGTCGAATACCTCAGCCTGAATGCTTTGCTTCTCTTCGTCACCAACGGCGGCAGATTGCGTCTGCCTCGATTTGTTTTGTTTTAAATTTGTCATGCTATCTGCAAGGAATGGGAAATGATTTTCACCGCAACGCAACGTTGCTGCGGTGATAAACACGTTCACAGGGGAATGACTTCTCAGACTAAACAGTTCTCAGACGGCATAGTTCGCAGCGCGATTTAATCTAAATCAGCTGAAGCATGAGCGGGTCTCCATATTTTCTATACCACGAATTGGTCGGAATGCACGGTATTGGAAGAAATGACTATTCTTGCAGAAACCTTGCCGACACGCATCCCTTAAACTCCGAAGCCATTTTCACCCTGTCTGTGCCGTGCACCGTAGTGAACTGGTCATAATTGACTGACACTATATGCAGTATCGAAGCAAAGTGTTACTTCGACTTCAGTTTGACTCGAATTGCCTGGGGAAAATAGATGCTGGCGTCTTTATAGTGCATTTTGTTGTCTTTAGAATTTCTGCAGTACGTCACTACCAATTCTCCTGGCTCGCGCGCCAGTTCTTGATGCGCCTTAGCGCTGTACAAAAGAATGCCATCGTCTTTTTCCGGGCAATCGTAAATCTTGATTCGATCACTCCACGGTCCTTGTGGTGCCATCGCGTGACGGATGAAAATTTCCTTGCTGAGTGGTGGCATGTAGACTGCAATGAAACCAGGAATTCCATCGACTCTCGTAACAGACATCTCCGGCGCGGCGTCTGGGAAAATTATGGTGCTGCCTTTCGGATTTAAAACCCAGTCGCTGTCCCGCTCTCGTGAGGCGATCGAATTGGTTTCCGCTCCATTGTTTTTGTAGTATTCAATTTTATTGAAGTGATGATTTTTGAAATCGTCTTTCGACAAACGACAGAGTATCGCTGGGTGCGCGTTAAGTCCGTCCTGACGAGAGCGATCGCTGCAATAAATGTAAACATGTTTGTCATCGCATATGGTGGCAGTTCCGTATTCCAATTTTTCCGCGTCATTGCCGAGGTCGGAATACCTCATCTGCCACTCGGCCGAAGGAGCCAAGGGATTGTCGATCCTGACTACACAATCAGAGACTGTACGAAATTGGAACGGCTCTGGTTTCGATTTTTCAGCCGTTATCTTGTGAAGGAAAACAAAAAGCTTTTCATCTAGCGCGATACCATCTCCCGGCCAGAAGTAGAATTTTGGCTCTTCGGACTTCCATAACGACAACGGTGGGTCACCTGGACTCCAGAGAAACTGCAGTGGATGTAACCTTTTTCCTTTCGCTATTGACTGAATTGCTGCTGAATTATTGATCATTGCGCAGTTAGCTGATCGCCTATTCCCATCGATTCGGCCTATCCATGTGTCGCCAAAAGTCCAAATGGTTTTTGTCGTACTCAGAGGGATTGAATATGCCCCATCTGCGCCTATCCATCCTCCGCTAGATCTTCGAAAAAGCGAATCCAGTTCCGGATAGGGCTTTATATTTTCTATCGTCACAGAGGCACTATCAGCGGTGTCTGGTTTATTTGACACTTGCGCAGCGCACACCGGTAGAAAGGACGCGATGAGCCAGAGACTAAGGGCGCCTTTGAATGGTTTCAAGTGTTGCTGTGATGGAATGACTATTCGGCTGGATTGATGTCCGATTTTGGCGGGTCTAAATCTTTAGAAGTAGCTCCATTGGGATCCGGAGAACCGGACTTCATAGTGCCGTTTCCATTAGTTCCGGCCTTTCTTTTAGAGATCCCGCTTAAACCTGCAATGAAGTTCAAATCGATTACAGGCTTGGTGCCAACCAACTTGCGCTCCGACAGCGTTGCAATTTCCGCGTTGATTTCCTCAAGCGTTTTTTCGGGTTCCAAAATAGCGACGATATCTTTGAAATAAAGCGTTTCTTTCTCCATCAACGCTGCCGCCATTTTGTCTAGTTCGGCACGTTTCGTGCGCAATAAACTGTTCACATTTTCAAGACATCCGTCAACAATTTTCTTGATTTCGAGTTCAATTTCACGCTCTGTTTCCGCTGATGCTCCGCGGTTATCGGTGTATTCGCCAAATGCGGCATCAGTGTTGAACACGAATGAACCCATACCCCAGTTACGGACCATTCTGGACGCAGTGTGGGCGACATGGGTCAAGTCAGAAGACACTCCCTGGGCGTTGGTGTCGCGAATAATGTGTTCAGCGACATACCCGCCCAATGAGACCTCGATATCAGAGAGTAGCTCCATTTTGTTTTTGACGTGGTGCATATAATCATCTTTCGCGACTGACCACATATAGCCTAAGGCGTGCCCACTAGGAATAATCGTGACGACTTGAATGCGTTCCAGCAAGTCACGATAGTAGGAGACAATCGCGTGTCCAGCCTCGTGATAAGCGGTTTTCCACAGATCATCCAGAACAATGTGCTGGCTTCTGTGAGCGCCAAAGTGGACTCGTTGTATTGCCTTAATCATGTCGATCTGATTGATTTCCAGTCGACCATTTCGAATTGCAATTAAACCGGCTTCGTTGACTATGTTGGCTAGATTTGCGCCGGAATCAAACACCGTCATTCTTGCGATTTCCAGTACGTTGACTGAATCGTCCATCTCGAGTTCTTTCAAGTAATGTCCGAGAATAGCTTCTCGTCCCTCTAAGTTAGGCAGGGGAACTTCGATTCTTCGATCAAAGCGACCCGCTCTGAGCAAGGCGTCATCCAGCAAATCCGGGTTGTTGGTTGCACCAATGGTGAGTACTTTGTGTTTCCCAAAGCCATCCATTTCCACAAGAAGTTGGTTCAACGTCACGTTGAATTCGTGTTGACCCCCAGCGCCTGTATCCTGAATTCTTTTCGCTCCTACCGAATCGATTTCATCAATGAAAACGATTGCTGGTTGACCACTACGACGGGCCTGCTCGTAGATAGCGCGCACTCTCTGGGCGCCGAGTCCTACCCACTTTTGAACGAAGTCTGTTCCTGCAATTGAGTAGAAAGCGACGCCCGCTTCGTTAGCGATTGCTTTTGCCAACATTGTTTTCCCCGTGCCCGGTGATCCCACTAAGAGCACACCTTTTGGAGATTTCAGACCGCTCTTCTCAACAAGATCTGCGTTTTTGAGAAGTGCCACCACTTCGGCTGCTTCAGCTTTCGCCTCATCCATACCTTTGATGTCATCGAGTTTAACGTCCAGATCCGGAACTCTCGATAAGTTCATTCCACTGGTGTTGAGCTTATGTCCAGCGCCTACAGACATTCGACGTGCTGCTTCTTCGAGGTCCTCCTCATCAACTCTGTCTTTCTTCTTGCGAACGGCAAGAATTGCGGCTTCGTTAACTGTGGCTTGAATATCGGATCCTGAAAAGTTGAACGATAGCTTGGCTAGTTTGTCTAAATCTTGTTCCGATTCCAACTTGATCTTCTTCAGATAGCGTTCAAAAATTTTCTTTCTGGCTTCGGCGTCGGGCAAACCAATGTAGAGTTTACGGTCGAATCTACCGGTTCTAAGGAAGGCCGGATCAAGTTCTTGTTCCTGGTTGGTGGCGCCAATGGTGATCACATTACTGCGGCCAATGCCGTCTAGTTCGACCAGTATCTGGTTCAGTTCAGTTGTGCGATTATTACCTTGTTCGGTCATGGTTCCAGCGAGGGCGTCAATTTCATCGATGAAAATGATCGCTGCTGGACTCTTTCTCGCCTGGCTGTAAAGGTTGCGTATTCTCGCTGCACCTTCGCCGCGAAACATGCTTTTGAAGTAGGTCGCAGAAATTCCAAAGAACGGCACGCCAGCTTCGTTTGCAATCGCTTTAGCTAGCATGGTTTTGCCAACTCCGGGCATCCCCACCATCATAATTCCTTTGGGCAAGTAAGCGCCGATCTTCCGCAGTTCTTCACCACGTTTCAGGAAGTCAATGATTTCACTGATGTCTTGTTTCACTTCGTCGATGCCGACAACGTCATCCAGTCGAATAGTCGGGTCGTGAGTGATAAGCTCCACACCTGACGTGAGTGTCCTTTCTTGACCCACTGAGATGTTATCCAAGGCCGACTTGATCATCTCTGTGGTGACATGATTCGGACCGTTGGGGCGTCTGGAAAGCAGTGCCGCTTCGTTGACCACATTGGCAATATCTGCAGGAGAGTAGTTAGCCGTCAACATAACTATTTCGTCGATGTCGATTTCGCCGCAAACAACTTTGCTTAAATAATACGTAAACAGAAGCTTTCGCTCTTCCGGTGAAGGAAGTTGGAAGTAAATTCTTCTATCCATTCGACCAGCGCGCATCAGTGCTGGGTCGAGCATGCCATCATTGTTGGTGGCACCAATGACGAGCAGTTTTGATCCATGGAATCCATCCATCTCAGTGAGGAGCGTATTCAGAGTCATGTTCATATCTGACTGAGCGCCGACTCCGGTGTCAGACTGTCGACGAGATCCCATGGACTCGATTTCGTCGATGAACAAGATCGCTCGTTCGTGAGATTTTAGTTTTCGGAAAAGAGTTTTTAGTTTTAGTGTACCGAGACCGAAAATCAAACCGCTCATGCTAGCGCCATCGACTACGTAAAACGGCACACCGACTTCGTTGGCGATGGCTCGTGCAAAAAGAGTTTTACCAACACCAGGTGGTCCGACAAAAAGCATTCCTTTGGGAACGTCAGCACCTGACTCCATATAGTGTTGGCTGTTTTGCAGAATGTCTATCACTTCCCTGATCTCGGTTCTTGCCTTATCGTTACCGATCAGCTCTGCAAGGGACTTTGGTGCTTTGGGATTAATGGGAGGATCTTTGAATAAGAATTTGAACGTCTTGCGCCAAACACTTTTCGGCGCTTTCGAATCGGCACGTGGTGGCAGTGGAAATATGATGCTGAGCAATATGTAGAACTGCATAATAATCATTAGAGCGCCAAAAATGGCGGCACCAACGATTGTTATCACCGAGTATTTCAGCAGCGCAGGAAACGATGCGAAGGGATTCCAAAATTGCGCAGTGAATATCAGCACGGCGGTCCATGCTATCAAGAGTGTCCATTTCGCCCAGTTTTTCATGTTCCTATCCTGTTTCGTTGCAATTAAATAGTTAGTGAATACGTCCCATTTGTGGGAAATCTATTTGCTCTTTAGTTTCGTCGTTTACTACGCTATCGGGCATCGTGTGCGCTCTATAGCCATCTACCATGAAAAATTCACCGACCAATCCGGAGTCAGTGATTACTGCTCCGATTGCCGCAGGTTTTATTTCGCTGAGAATGCCAGGCTTCATCGGCTGCGGCTGAGACGTGTTCCCAGCCATAGCTGTTGCTATGCTCAGCACAATGATAGTAACGATAATGTAATTTCTCACTTATGCTGCCCCGTAAAGACCGATCCGATGCGGCTTTTGGAAGGTCGACTCTTAAACTATAACTTTAAAAGCTGGAAAATTTCGAATTGACGCGTTTTCCATCCAGCGCGCGGTTTGCTTACATCGATGTTGGCGAATCGGGAACGGTTATCTGATTTTGACTTAGCCAGCTGCGCATCTCAGTGAAGGAACGAGCTCCGGATGTCGAGTCCATCTTATGTCCGTCCACGAATAATGCGAAAGCTGGGACGCCTTTAATCTCATATCTCTCGGCTAGTGCAGTGCTTTTGGCTGCATTGATTTTGCATATTCGAAAAACTCCCTGGCCGTTATAAGCTAACTGACCAAGGACTGGAGCCATTTTTACACAGTGTGGACAATTATCAGTGTAGAACTCGATTAAAACAGGCTCTCTTGAATCCAGCACATAACCCTGAAACGATCCTTCATCGATGTCGACTACAAGTTCTTGCCCTAATTGCCCTTGCGGATTAAGAGCAGCGTTTCCGATAGGATTTTGCATGCCTCCACCGCCGGTGCCACCTGGTGTTCCAGATGCTGCCGAAGCTACGCCCGAATCCAGACCTTGAAACTGGTTCCACAGGCTCCCTACCACAAGGGCGATAAGAAAACCGGCAAACATCTCTTTCATTGTCCATCCTCAAAAAACAAAGGTAGGTCCGAGGACCTACCTTTAATATTCCCATACAGTGCGAACTTGCGCACGATTTTATTACTTGCCGCGCTCTGGGACTAAGACGAAATCAATCACATGGATAACCCCATTGCTACATTGAATATCACCCTTGGTCACGACTGCGCCGTCAACGACAAGAGCGTCGTCTTTGGTGTTGAGCATCAAGGACTCGCCTTGAACAGTGGTGATCGAGCGTTTTTGTTTCAAGTCGGCTGCGGAATAGTTTCCTTTGACGACGTGATACTTGAGATTAGCTGCATCTTTGGCGATTGCTTCTTTCTGGTCTTTAGGAAGTTTGGCAAAGGCTTCATCGGTTGGAGCAAAAACGGTGAATGGGCCTTTAGCATGCAAAGTGTTGGACAAACCAGTGCAGCAAAGTGCATCACTTAAGGTTTTGAACGAACCGTCCCGTTGGGCGGTGTTGACGATGTCGTTTTTATTTCCGGTCGTTCTGGAGCACTTGGCGGATGTTTTGCATTGCTTGCCTTTTCCGGCAAGTGCTGCGTCCGGGCTGATTAGTCCCGTCACTAGCAATGCGCCAGCTAAAAACATGGCTGCCCTACCCTGGTTTTTGATCATATCTTTCCCCTTGTGATTGATAGATGTTGTGTGTCCGTTTTGGATACGTGCAGCTCACTTGAGCTTGTTATAAATGCTTATTAATGGTTCCCAACAGTTCGTCTTTCTTGGTCAAGCCGACCTTTTGCTCGACGACTTTACCGTTTTTGAAAATGATCAGGGCTGGGATGCCTGTGATGTTGTAGGCCGCTGCAGTCTTTTGATTCTCGTCTGTGTTGAGCTTGACTACTTTGGCCTTACCTTTTAGTTCGTTTGAAACTTCTTCGACGATCGGTCCTTGCATCCGGCAAGGTCCGCACCAGGGCGCCCAGAAATCAACCAGGACTGTTTTGTCCGACTTGAGAACTTCTTTTGAAAAGGTGGAGTCGCTGACCGATTTGACCGACTCTTCCTGGTTGGCTTTCTTGTCATCTGCCAGAGCCTGCTGGGTCGTGGCAGGCACGGATGTGCCGGCAAGAATCAGCGTGAGCAATGCCATCAATGTTTTTTTGAAGAAACGGCGCATATGACCTTCCTTTTTTAGTAACTAAAACAGGCCCGCGTCGAAACGCGGGCTGGTCCACCTTTTGCAGATGGGCTGTTTCTTTTTCCTAACCTACGTGTTTGTTGATCGCTGAGGCCAGTGTCGATTTTGGAACCGCACCAACTACTTGCTCGACAACCTGACCTGATTTGAACAGGTATAGGCTCGGAATGCCTCTAATGTGATACGCCTGGGCTGTCTTAGGATTCTCATCGGTATTCAATTTGACTACCTTGATCTTTCCTGCGAAATCCTTGGACAGGTCCTCAACAACAGGCGCTACCGCCTTACAAGGACCACACCATGGAGCCCAGAAGTCTACCAGCACCGGGATATCAGCCTTCAGAACTTCTGCTTCGAAGGTTGCATCGGTTACATTTGCCACCGTAGACATTCGGTATAGACCTCCAGAACTTACTACTATCCTTCCTTTTCGGAATTATAGTTACAAACATCAGTTTCCCACAGAAAATCCGTTTTGTCTTAAACGTCTGGAATAGTTTTCGTATTCATGAGACTGATAAACATCCCTATGCCCTATGTGGGAGTGCCACGCGCGGCACTATTTGCTGAGGTAAAAATCTGGTGAAAAAATCCACATAGCTCAGGAGTGAGCAGTGGAGGTGGAGTACTGCAAAGATTCGCGTTACGATGGAATGGTGCTGTGCGGATTTCCACAATGAAGAATGGAAGCTCCTTTTGAATCGGATTAAAACGTTTTTTCAAAATACGATCCATAGATGGTTTTTCAGCAGTCTGGCGAACCAACTTCTCTTCACTTATCTACTTATCATTACTATTGCGTTGTTGGCTGTCAGTTTCTGGGCGCTGGTGACAATCAAGGCGGAATCGACGACAGATCTTCAGCGCCAGCTGGAGGTTGAGGCGGTCAACCTTGCGCTTGAAATCGACAGCGACTTGACACTTGATTCGAAGGCGTCGCGCATGCGCATTCAGGACGCGGTGGATCGGCGTGCCACCAAGATTGGTGTGGCGATAACGGTTGTCGACAAAGATGGGCACGTGCTTGCCGACTCTGGTCCGGAAGATGAAAGTATCGACGAGCGTCAAACGGAACACGAGCGTATCCCCGCGGAAGGGCATGGCGAGAACATCTCCAGCGATTCCGAAATCAATGACGCGCTTGCCGGTATCATTGCAATAATTAACAGAACCGAACAATCGACCAATACAAACTGGATGTATGTGGCGTATCCAATTCGTTCTGCTGGTGTCACCGCCGGGGTTGTGCGTGTCGGAATTCAGCTCACCGAAGTTGAGCAGCGACTGCGTCGCGACTTGATTGTGTTTCTTGAAATTATCCTGGCGACTGGTGTTATTACCGTTCTCATCAGTCTGTGGTTGGCGGAGAAGGTCAACAGACCAGTAAAAGAAGTTAGCAAGTTGGCCAAGGAGATCTCGATCTCAGGCGATCTTTCAAGCTTCTTGCCGGTCAGTCGCCGCGATGAAATCGGTGAATTGAGTTTGTCTTTTAACCAGATGATTGGCCGATTGCGTGAGCAAGAACGGCTGCGTCAGGAGTTTATTGCCAATGCCAGTCATGAATTGAAGACGCCGACCATGGCGATCGGATCGGTTGTAGATGCGATGATGGCTGGCGCCGCGGAGGATCCGGATCTGCGCGGAAAATTTTTGCGTTCGCTTGAAAAACTCGTCGAGCGGCAGACCAGCTTAATTCGCGACTTGTTGGATATTTCGAAGCTCGACTCATCGACAATGGATATAAAGGATTGGCAGCACGAAGTCAGTCTCAATCAGATTCTCAGCGAAGCTGTCGATCAGGTTCGAAATCAAGCGCAGAATAAAGATGTCCAACTGGCGGTGCCCGAATGGTTGGAATCTCCTAACGGCAACGGTTTCCGCTTGAAGGGAAACGGCGATCAATTGCAGCGTGCGTTTATCAATCTTCTCGGCAATGCCATCAATTACACGCCATCTGGCGGGAAGGTCATGCTCAGTTGCGATGAGCCGGATAACAAGAGAGTGCAGGTTGTAATTCAGGACACCGGCGCGGGAATTGCAGCCGACGACTTGCCGCATATTTTTGAACGTTTTTTCAGGGGCGAAAAATCTCGCAATCGTGAAGCGGGCGGATCCGGTTTGGGACTTGCTATTACCAACGAGATCGTGGCGCGTCATTACGGCACGATCGATGTGGAATCGACAGTAGGCAAGGGCTCCACTTTTAAGGTTACGTTGCCGGCCAGTCGCGTGATTTGATTGCGCCACCGGACGTGGTGCTTGATTTCGCAAAGCCTTCGAACGCAGGACATTTGCTCAAAAATTTTGTGCAATCGAACTTCGCACCCCGCCGGCTTATTGGTTACCGCCCCATTGATTTTTGCCCCATTTAGTGGACGATGATCGGGAGGGCGATCGATATTGATTCACGCTTCGAAGTTGATCCGTCGTAGATGAAAAACTCGAAGATGTTTGACTGTTTGTGGGCATGCTTCGAACATCTTTCAATGTATTGAGCTGTTGGGAAACGTCTTGGAAGCTCGATTTAGCTAGCGAATTCCATTGCTGTTTCATCACGGTCGCTTCTTTAATCGCCTCTATGTCCTCTCTCATCTTAGCGTTCTCAGCCAACTGCTTTTGTAATGTCAAGCTCTTTTCGGGTGTTGCAGATGTGGTGGCGCCGACGGTATCATTGTTTCCGCCGGAGGAAGGTTCTGCTGCTGCCGGCTCCTGTGTCGTCGCTGAATTTTGTACTGGTGCATTATTTAATTGAGCCTGTGTGACTGTGGCATTACTAACTTCGCCAGGATCAGGGTGGCGTCCGATGGAGTCGGTGGCTGGTATTGTGGCGACCAATTCGCTAATTCTTCTTTGTGTTTCCGACTTGAGCGATTGATCGTCGATTTTGTCGCATTGGTTCTGTGCTTCTTTCAGTCGCCCTCGTGCGTCTTTGTTGGCGCCCATTTTCTTCTTCACCTGCGCGCTTTCTATATAAGCATTGGCGATTCTGTCTGCCGGTTTTGACTTCGCTTTCTGATATTCGTCGAGGGCTTGATCGTAGAGAAAAACTGATTGCTCGCGATTGTTGTACCTGGCATTGAGCGCCGACAATGCGAAGATATTGCCTGTTTCAACGGGGTCTCTGTTCCACTCCTGGGCGAGCTTTCTAGCTTCAATAAATTGGTCTTCTGCTTGCGAATGAGACTTTTGTTTCCAGCGAATTTCTCCAAGTCCCACGAGGGCATCGAGGTATAGCTCTTGATGTTGATCTTTTGTTTTCGCCAGGCGTCTTTTGGCTTCAGTGAAATCGTCGAATGCTCCGTTCAACTTGTTTTCCTGTAGCAGCATTCGGCCTTGCCTCGAGTAGACTTGACCGGCCAACTCGTCGTTGGTTGGATCGAGCTTCAATGCCTTCTTTAAGGAAGCACGCGCTTGTTTGAAATGACTTTCGCCCAGTCGAAAAGTGCTGTCGGCCTCTGCTAATGTTCTGTCGATTTCTGATTGTTTCGAACTCTTTTGAAAGTAATCGAATGCGAAATATCCGCCCGAAAGCAGCAGAACGGCGCAAGCGCTGACTGCTATGGCTGTTTTTGTTTTCGCGTTAAAGAGGGACGGTGTCGGTATTTTAACCGCTTCGTCCGCCTCGGTTTTGAATCTTCCTGTCGTTAACTGGGCGCTGCTTGCTGGTTTCGTTCTGGTATCACGGGGAGTATTGGCGATAAGCGGCATGGTTGAATCTGCGATTTTGCCAAATTCTTTTTGACTCGGTATGGGGCCTTCGCGGGTGACTTTCTGTTCAATTACTCGATTGCGAAGAGCGTCGAGATCGGCTTTCTCTGCGGATTGCAACATCGGCATGTGAGGTTGGCTGGGTGATTGAGTTAAAGCATTTAGTGCAGCCAGCAACTCGCTGGCCGTTTGAAATCGATCGTCAGGTGAGAGTTCTAAACACTTGTGGATGATCTCTGCAAGCTTTGACTCGATTTCAGAGTTGCCGTGGCTGAGCGGCTCAGGTCGCTCATTTGCGTGTTTGAACAAAGTTTGCAACGCGTTATCGCCAAGCAGTGGAGGACTTCCGGCTACGCATTCGTACATGCAACATCCAATCGAATAAATGTCGGATCGCGCATCGGTTTTGATGCCTCGACATTGCTCAGGACTCATGTAAGGCGGGCTTCCAAAGACGCTTCCGGTCTTAGTCAAATGCTGTGGATCAATTTCTCCATCAGCTAAGATTTTGGCGATGCCGAAATCGAGCAGTTTGGCATACTGCTCGCCTTCGATCATCTGAATCATGATGTTACTGTTCTTCAGATCGCGATGAATAATGCCGTTGTTATGAATGTACGAAAGACCTTTGTTGACCTGTTTGAAGATATCGAGCAGTTGCGTCAGAGGAAGTCGGCCACGTTGTTCTTCTAGCAGTTTGTCCAGACTGATTCCTTCTATGTATTCCATCACCAGAAAAGGCGTGTCGGCTTTGATGTAACCGTAGTCGAACACGGAAACCAAGTTGGGATGCGAGAGTTTGCTGCCTGCTTGTGCTTCGATTTCGAAACGTTTGCCGTTGGTTGCATCGCCAATCATTGCAGCATGCAGGACCTTAATGGCCACTAATTTCTTCAGCGCACGATTACGGGCTTTCAGCACAATGCCCATGCCGCCCTGTCCGAGGGTTTCCAAAACCTCGTAGCGTCTAATGAAGTCAGATTGTTGTGAAGGGTCCGACCCGGTAAATTCGTTGAGCAGGTCATCTGCGTTTGACACTGCAAGCCTCCCGGCGTGTGCAATAGATCAAGGTTGGGTCGCCGCAGACAACATTCCCGCCCCTTCTAATAATCAAACAGCTTACTAATATGGTTGTCGAAAAGGGAGGCACCGCCTGTAGTGTCGGCGGATTTGACTCCGATGACAGTACTGTCGAAAGTTTCGACGCACCATGCATGGTGCCTTAACGTTTGCGGCAAATCCATCCCCACGGGATGGGAAAGCTTGTATAATTAGCGCCCAAGAACACGCACACGGGCGACAATGAAGAAGACCCTCTCACTAATCTGCTTCGGCTGGGGATTTATCCTCATTCTGCTGTACGGATTTACCGACTTGTCTTTGCCTGCTGTCAACCAGACGTCGGATTACTTGATGACCTTCCACACGGCGGGCACGCTCGTTCGCGAGGGCCAAGCGGGACTGCTTTATCCCGCGGCGGATGCCACTTCGTTCAGTGAGTGTGCCTTCGATCGTGCGGCGCACCGGGTTTTGCCGCTGTTGCCTGCGCCGGCCAACGCCGAATACATGTATATGCCGCTGGTAGCAGGATTCTTTGTTCCCTTGAGCTTGCTGCCGTCTAGTTATTCTCTGCTTGTGTGGCAGGTGTTGTCACTCGGCGGATTGGCTTTCTGTGCTTTTCTGGTTGCTTCATATGCTGCCAAAACAGACGAAGCGAACGGCATGGATATTTCTGCCACCTGGATAGCGCTTACACTGATTCCTCTAGCCATCTCGATTTGGATAGGACAGGTCAGTGTTCTCTTTGGATTATTGCCATTCATTGGTGGACTCTATTTTGTTTTAAAACGACAGGATTTGCCCGCTGGCTTAGTTTGGTCGCTCGCGGTTTTTAAACCTCAATTCTTCATCCCGGTCCTGATGATGGGGGTTGCACTTGCGACTGCAAAACGTTTTAAACCGATGATTGGCATCATATGCGGTATCGCTGTCATAATTGGTTTAAACCTGGCTTTGTTTCCTGCAGCGCTCTTCAGCGAATGGCTTCATACGTTGAAACTGGCAGAGGCAGTGTACTCTGACCTCAAGTTTGGAGTGGCGCAACATCTTGCTACCAGTCTTCCCAGAGCAATTATTTTGCTCATTCCGGTCGAACAACACGCGATTGTGAAACCGCTGGTATATGCGCTTTCGGCTGTCCTGGGCGGAATCGGCTTGTTCTTCGCAAGCCGCTTGGTTCGCTCCCAGTTGTCGGATTCTATAAAGGTTTCGCTCGCTGCAATAATTTGCGTTTTTGCCACTCCGATAATTGTGCCGCACGTATTCTTCTACGACTACTCGATCTTCGCAGCGGCTGCGTTTCTTGCTTATAGCCTGAAGTGGCCGGGCACTGTAGATCGACGTATCAAGTTATTGATTGTTTACGGCTGGGTGATCGTAAATACTTACGGCATTCTTGTTCTCGTACACAAAGAATGGGTGGTGCCAATCCTCTTCGTGCTGATCATGTTGGAGCTCTATCGGCGAACGATCATGTTGGCGCGAGTAGCCTTAAAAGAAGCATCAGAGGTCCCCGTGCCTGTTGCCGAGACTGAAGGTGAAGACTGCTGCAACGGAGTTGTGCACATCGCTTATCGAGGTCTGAGTGACGATCGGCAGTATATTGCCTATTCGAGAAAATGGGAGGAGATTCGTTTCTTCAAGGAGAACGGATTAAAAGTGTTTTGTGCGGACTGCCGTCGCCGGCTATTGTAGGTTTTTTTGCCGTTTTTATCGAACTGACAAGGTCCAAATAACCGACTGTTTAATGATTGCCAGCACTGCCAGTGGTGCTATTTGAACATGCCTTTGATCGATCCCCAGAGATCCTTCTTCTCGTCGCTGGGGGCGGAACTTCCGCGCGGCATGGCGGCTGCCATCTCTTTCATTGATGCGAAACGTTTTGCTGGATCAGGGTTGAGTGCTTTGACGATCACTTCCTGTAATGGTTGGGGAACAGTCGTGTCGGTTGCGAACGTGGGTGGATTAGACTCAGGAAGTTTGCCGACCAGAGCTTCGTACAGCATGCATCCGACTGAGTAAATATCGGTTCGTGCATCGAAACTTTTACAACCAGCCAGTTCCGGGCTGGCATACGGGGAGGGCTCAGCGCCCGGGTCTACTTTTAACGTCTCACCGGGTTCCTCAAGCGATTTTGCTGAACCAAAGTCGATAACCGTGGTTGCATAACCGGCACCTTTCGCTGCTGGAGTCAGCAAGATCTCGGTTGGATTGAGACTGGCGTGCACGATATTTTTTTCGTGCACAAAGGCGAGCGCTTCGATAACTTGTCCGAAGATACTCTGAGCTGTAGTCGCATCCAGACTGGTTCTTTCGTCGAGTAGTTGTCTCAGTGTCGGACCTTCGATTAACTCCGTTACTAGATAGGCTTGCCCGATTCCAGCGGCTCCAAAATCGAGAAGGTTGACGATGCCTTTGTGTGCGTGAAGTGAGGTCAGGAATTTCGTTTCTTTTTGAAAGCGTTTCAAATCATCGGCAGAAATTTTTGCTTGCGCATCGAGGATTTTGACGGCCGCGCTCTTCTTTGCGAAATGCTGATAGCCTTTGTAGACAGTCGCTTTTCGCCCTTTGCCGATAACCGACATGAGCTCGTATTTCGAATTGATAGTAGCTCCGACTTTAATTTCGTCGCTCATCGAAATCGAGTGATCCTCTTTCTAGCCAGGGCGCGACCGCTAAGCGGCCACAGTTTTTTCAGAGATGCGTGGCGGTGCGGATATTTCGCAGTCACGTCAGTTACTCTGGTTATCAACGGTCGATGGAGGAGGTGACGTCAGGAAGAGAAACTAGTTCGATTCTACTTCAGTAACTAACGCGTTGCGCAAAGAACCTTTGCAACGGTCGAGCAATTCTTCTGCTTGAACGCGGCCGACTTTACGCTTAACCATCAAGATCGCGGTTTTGGCTTTCTCGTGTGAGGCTACCAGAGCTCCTTCTGCAAGATGGCGCGGAACGCCGCCCAGCAGTGAGATGATTGAAACAGCTCTTTCGCGCAGCTTCTCGTTGGTCGGTAACAGGTCAACCATCAGGTTTTCGTAGACCTTACCCAGTCTCACCATCGAGCAAGTCGACAACAAATTGAGAACCATTTTTTGCGCTGTGCCGGCTTTCATGCGGGTTGAGCCTGACAATGCTTCTGGTCCGACCAGAACGCAAATCGTCACGTCGCATGTGGTTTGAAGAATTTCGTTAGGACCGTTGATGATGCAGATCGTGGCTGCGCCTAACTCTTTAGCCTTCTGCAGAGCGCCTATCACATACGGTGTTCTGCCCGAAGCAGTAATACCGATAACGGCATCACCAGGTCCAACTGCCTCAGCGTCTGTGGTGCCGAGTTCGAACGAATCCTCTGCACTTTCGAATGACTGAAACATCGCCTCTTTGCCGCCGGCAATGTACGCAATTACTTGTTCGGCTTTAACACCAAATGTTGGTGGGCATTCGGCGGCGTCAAGCACACCGAGTCTGCCGCTTGTACCGGCACCGAAATAAATCAGTCTGCCACCGGCTCGAAGTTTGTCTACAACAATGTCTACTGCTTTTGCTATTTCCGGAGCCGCCTCTTTGACCTTCTGGGCCACGATGAAGTCTTCCGATTGGATGCGCTCTACCAGCTCGTTTGTGTTGAGCAGGTCCAGATCCATCGTCGAATCGTTGCGTTCCTCAGTGACAGGTCTAGTGAATTCCGTTGTGTATCCCATTTGCCATTCTCCAGAGATTCCGGTTGGTTGTAATTAGATTGTCCGTTATAACAAGCTATATTGCACGCTGATGTATTGGAAGTTTTCGCTTAATTAACTTCCCGAGTGAGCCATCTCTCGCCGTACTTCGGTTGCCTGACCGTAATTGAGGTTGATTCGGGACCGCTTCACAAAGTTGCCGTCTCCAGCTTTCCCTGTGTACTTCCCGTTATCAATCACGACTTTGCCGCGAGAAATCACGGTTTCAGCAACACCCTGAACTTCAAAACCTTCATAGCAGCTGTAATCTACGCGCATGTGGTGGGTGGCGGCGCTTATCGTAACTTTCTTGTCTGCATCGAAGATGACGATATCTGCATCGGATCCAACAGCAATAGTGCCCTTCTTCGGAAATAAACCAAATATCTTGGCAGGGTTGGTTGAGGTAATCTCGACGAAGCGATTGACTGAAATGCGGTTGCCGACTACACCTCCGTTGTAGATCAGACTCATGCGATTCTCGACGCCCGGTCCGCCGTTTGGAATTTTGCTGAAATCGTCTTTGCCGAGTTGCTTTTGATCCTTGAAGCAAAACGGGCAATGGTCGGTAGATACGACCTGTAGATCGTTCATTCTAAGGCCGGTCCAGAGTTCGTTCTGATTCCACTTCTCGCGCAGCGCCGGCGTCATAACGTATTTAGCACCTTCGAAATCGTCTTTGTCGTAGTAGCTTTGATCGAGGAAAAGGTACTGCGGGCAAGTCTCCGCGAAAACATTGACGCCCAGGTCACGTGCTTCCTGGACTTTCTTGAGTGCGTCATAGCAGCTCAGGTGGACGATGTAGACAGGTGAACCGGCCATCTCGGCAATGGCGATGGCGCGATTGACGCCTTCGCTTTCCGCTTTGGTTGGGCGTGTCAGCGCGTGATATTTAGGTGCGGTCTTGCCGGCCTTCAAGGCTTGATCGATGATTTCATTGATGACTACACCGTTTTCGGCGTGCATACAAATCATCGCGCCTTGATCGGAAGCAAGAGACATTGCTCGGTAAATCGTCGCATCGTCGACCAGTAGTACTCCTGGATAAGCCATGAATAGTTTGAAACTGGTGACGCCTTCGTTGTTGATCAAGCGCTTGAGTTCGCTGGTCCGCTCGTGGGGCAGATCCGTGACGATCATGTGAAAAGAATAGTCGATTGCCGTTTTGCCTGCTGCCTTCTTATGCCAGATGTCCAGCGCTTCTATGATTGATTGACCCTTGGTCTGGATAGCGAAGTCTACGATCGTGGTTGTGCCGCCGTGAGCCGCAGCCAGCGTTCCCGATTCAAAATCGTCGGCTGAAGTGGTTCCGCCGAACGGCATGTCCATATGGGTGTGTGCGTCAATTCCGCCCGGGATGACCAGTTTGCCTTTAGCGTCGATTATTTTGTCGACTTCCATGGTCAATTCTTTGCCAATCATGCTTATCGTTTCGCCTTCAATAAGAATGTCGCCGAAATAGTCATCGACAGCGGTGATTATTCGTCCGTTTTTGATTAGCGTTTTCATGAGGATTGACCTTCTGCTTTTGGTTTGTCTTGTCATCAAGAGTTGAATTTTATTCAACCGCGACCGAGAACTGGCGGCCTGCTGGAAACCGGGCCCGCGCTGCGACATAGTATCCCAGAAGATATCCATGAAGTGTGAAAGAATTTAGCACGACTTGGCGAATAATGCGTAAATGAGGAACGATTGCATCCGTGATATAAAATCCTCATGCCGGCTCCTAGTGCGGCGTTCGTATATACATCGCTAATCGAGGTAACGCCGTGACCGGTGTGACCAGGGAAGTTCTTTCTGAGGTTCGCTCAAGAGCGAACATTGTCGACGTAGTCTCTGAGACTGTGGTTCTCAAGCGTGCCGGTAAAGATTTCAGGGGACTCTGTCCGTTCCATAAAGAGAAGACGCCGTCGTTCCATGTCAGTCCGGAAAAGGGCATATTTAAGTGCTACGGCTGTGGCGAGGGTGGTGACGTTTTTGCGTATGTGCAGAAAGTGCGGGGGCTGGATTTTCCGGACACAGTGCGCGACCTGGCTAACCGCTATGGCGTGCAATTAGTCGAGTCGCCGGAGCAGCGTCAGGAGCAGGACAGGCGTCAGATGATTCGGGCGCTTTATGAGGAAGCTTGCGTTTATTACCAGAGCCTCCTCAGTCATCCTGAAGAAGGCAGTTTTGCGCGCGAGTATTTAGAACGGCGCGGAATGGACGCGGCGATTATCGAAAAATTCCGCATGGGCTATGCGCCGAATGCCTGGGACGGGCTGATTACGTACCTGACTCAGAAGATGAAAGTTTCGCAGCAATTTCTGGAAGAATGCGGACTGGTGCGGCAGAAACAGGGCGCCTCTTCCTATTATGACCTCTTCCGACATCGGTTGATGGTGCCGATTTGCGACGGTGACGGCAAGGTGATTGCCTTTGGTGGGCGAACTTTAGGCGACGATCAAGTCAAATATTTGAACTCTCCGGAAAGCCCGATCTACCGCAAGGGCGACCATCTTTTCGGTCTGCATCTAGCCAAGGAAGCGATTCGGAAAAATGATTCGGTGATTGTCGTCGAGGGCTATTTCGACGCGATCACGCCGCACCAGTTTGGTTTTACCAACACGGTAGCGACCCTGGGAACAGCGATGACAGAATCGCAAGCGCGCTTATTGGTGCGCTATACCGATTCCAAGCGAGTCTTCCTTTCGTTCGACTCCGATCCTGCCGGTCAGAAGGCTGTGGAGCGCGGCATTGAAACGCTCTCGCAAATCGCCGAGGGTGTGGGGATTGAACTGAAAATTATTCGCATCCCGGGCGGCAAAGATCCGGATGAATGCTTGCGAGCCACCGAAGGACCCGGAGGTCTCGAAGGCTTTCAGAAAGCGCTGGAACAGGCTCCACTGATTGTTGATTACGAAATTGAAAACGCAATCAACGGCATCGACATGAGCATGCATACCGGGCGAATTGAGGCTTCTCGTCGAGTCGTGCCGATCTTATCGCGCATCAAAAGCGCTTCTGCCCGCATGGAATACATCCGCCAATCGGCATCCTTGCTGAATAATCGCGAAGAAGAATTGCTGGCCGACGTCAGGCAATTTCGCAAAGACAACCGTTTGGACACGGATTCCAGACAGTCTCCGTTTCAAAGCAACTCGGGCGGCGGTTATCAAAATCGTGGTAACTACCAGGGCGGCGGTCAGCAACAAATCAACTTCCAGGGTGGTGGAGGCTCAGGTGGTGGCGGCGCTCCCAAGAAGTTTAAGGACAAAGACGGCAAGTGGAAAGTCAAACCGGCGCCCGATCCGTATTCCGAAGCGCCCATGCCACGCAAGGCTCGAGATATCAGCGGCGCTGGTTTAATCAGTGCAGAGCGTCAATTATTGGCTCACTATCTCGTTTCTCGCGATGATCTGGAAGTCGTTTCGCGCGCATTGTTAGAGTGGGACTTGATTACGCCTGAACATCAGGAAATCAAATCCGCGATAGAGGGCATCGGCACGCAGTTCAACACGATGGAGGATCTGCAATACAAGCTTATGGATCGTTTGGCTGCTGAGGAAGAACTCAGGATGCCGTTAACCGAAATAATATTAAAAGTTGAGGAGATTAGAAAACAGGATTTGCCGGTCCAGGTGGTTATAAGTGACTACAAAGGCAAGATTCTGCTGGAGCGCTTGAAAACCGTGATTAATAGAATGCGCCAATTGTTGGGTATGTCTAACGATGATGTGCAGATCAAAGAGATCATGACGCGAATCAATGAGTTAAATCACCTGAACAAGGTAGAATTAGTCTCAGCGAGGACGCTCGAAGATCTCGACGACCTGAAGCGCAAAATTGAAGCTGTTGAAACCGCCTACCATTTGTGAGCTCGATGACGAATAAAAGCAAAAGCCGAACCAACAACGAAGAAGGAAAGGATGCTTCTGACCAAGGTGTGACCAAGGCCAAAAGCAAGACCGACAAAGAAGAGAATTTCATCAAACGGCTGGATAAGCTGGAAGAGCAAGGCAAGGAGCGGCAACGTTCCGGGCTCGATGAGCTTCTGGATTCGGGCGACGAAGAGATGGATACGCCTGATGAAAAGGCGATTATCAACGAAACCGATGAGCTCGATAGCAGCGACCCGGAAGAGTTTGTCGAAGAGGTCTCGAAAGGGCTGTCTTCAGACGATCCGGTGCGGATGTATCTTCGAGAAATTGGTCGGATTCCACTGTTGAACGCCGATCAGGAAATTGAACTGGCTCGGGCGATTGAAGTAGGCGGATCGGATGGCGCTATTGCCAAGAGAAAGCTGGTGCAAGCCAACTTGCGTCTGGTTGTATCGATCGCCAAAAAATATGTTGGTCGCGGCATGCTCTTCCTCGATTTGATTCAGGAAGGCAACCTCGGATTGATCAGAGCCGCTGAGAAATTCGACTACGAGCGCGGATATAAGTTTTCGACTTACGCGACATGGTGGATTCGTCAGGCGATTACGCGGGCGATTGCCGACCAGGCCAGGACTATTCGTATTCCTGTGCACATGGTTGAAACCATCAACAAGCTCAAAAAGATTACAAGAAAGCTGGCGCAGGACAAAGGCCGAAAGCCGACTGAGGAAGAAATTGCTGAGTCGATGGAAATTACTGTAAGCAAACTTCGCGAAATCGTGAAGGTTGCACAAGAACCGATTTCGCTTGAAACGCCTATAGGCAAAGAAGAAGACAGTAAGCTCGGCGACTTCATTGAAGATAAAGAAGCTGAGACGCCTGCAAGTTCTGTGACGCAAGAGCTTTTGAGAGAAGACATCATTGAAGTGATGGCGGGTCTGTCGCCTAGAGAGCGCGATGTCTTGAGATTGAGATTCGGTCTCGATGATGGCAGAACGCGGACGCTTGAAGAAGTCGGACAATTGTTCGGCGTTACTCGCGAACGTATTCGTCAGATTGAAGCCAAGGCGCTGCGCAAACTGCGACATCCGAATCGCAGTCGCCGTCTCAGAGAGTACATCGACGATTAAATTTGGTCGCCGAAATTTATTCACAAGTAGTTCGTTTATTGCCGCAGGTTTAAACTTGCTGCAGGTTTAAGCTTGCGGCGTTCGTGTGAGCTGGGCTCGCGGTTGTTCGTGAACCGTGTTCGTGGGTCAGCGTGTTCGTTCTAACGGGCTCTGTGTGCGGCGCAAGAATGAACGAACAGTCGTCACCGGTCGCACGAAATATCGCGTCTTGCCACCGCTGATGGTGCTGGCTTACGAGCCGCCGATGTCGCCTGGTTGCGTTTCATCCTGCGTGAGCGCTTCGGGGTTGTTGCCCCCTCGGATAAGCACGGTCAGAACTTTTTGCAATTGTTCGATGGTGACCGGCTTGCTCAGGAAGTCATCCATGCCGCTGTCGAAGCATTGATCGCGGACCTTCTTTTGAATGCTGGCGGTCATTGCCACGATCGGTGTGTGTCTTTTGCCGTCTTCGGCTTTACGGATGGCACTGGTCGCCTCGTAGCCGTTCATAATCGGCATCTGGCAATCCATCAGTATCAAACCGTATTCGCCCGATGCATGTTTTTTTACAGCCTCGGAACCGTTGGTGGCCAGATCGACTGTGTAGCCCAGATGTTTCAAGGTGCGCTTCATCACTTGCAGGAGAAATTTATTGTCTTCGGCAACAAGAATTTTCATCTTCTTGCTCTGTTCTTTGCGCACCTTCTGTGGTGCATCGATGGCTCCGATTTCTTTAAATTCCGAAATGTCATCATCATCGGACACGACCGCTTCATTGTCGAGTGTTCCATACATGACATCGAAGATGCTTGCCACAAGCGCCGCTTGACGGACGGGTTTGGTAAGATAGGAAGAGAATCCGATCTTCCAGAGATCGTCGTTGTCGACGAGTTGATTTTGTTGAGTCAAATAGATCAAGCGCGTTCGCGAAATAGTCGGGTCGTCTTGAATTTCTTTTGCCAGTCTAACGCTACCGTCTTTTTTTGAAAGTCCGACGATTGCTACATCGTAAGGCGTATCTTTTTGTCTGGCGTGGCGCAGCATCTCAAGCGCTTCTTCCGAGTTGGCCGCGGCACTGGTATGGAAGCGCGCTGCTTTTAAATAACTTTGAATTACTGTGCGCGTGCTCTTGGTGTCGTCGGCGACGAGCACTCTGAGCCCGATTAAATCGGATGCCATCGACGGCAGTGGCAGTGATTCCAAGAATTTTTTGTTGGTAGAGCGGCGCAACCTGATCGAAAACCAGAACGTCGAACCGCGACCTTCGTCGCTCTCAACGCCCATTTGACCGCCCATCAGCTCAACCAGTCGTTTCGAAATCGTCAAGCCCAGCCCGGCCCCTTCGCCGGTTTCGCCCTCGCGATTATCCGATTCGGAGAATGGTTGGAACAGATTCGAGATATCCGCTTCCGATAATCCGGGACCGGTATCGATTACGGAGAAGCGCACCAACATTGACAAATCATCGTAAGATTCTTTGGTCGCTTGAACGCAAACTTCACCGCGCTTTGTATATTTGATTGCGTTGCCTAAAAGGTTCAACAATATTTGTCGAATGCGGACAGGATCTCCCTGCAGCATCTCAGGTATATAAGGGTCGATAAACGACATAATCGACAGACCTTTTTTAGTCGCCGATTGTGATACCAGATCCGCGGTGCCTTCCAATAGTCGCACCGGCGAAAAGTCTTTTACTTCAAGTTCAACCTGGCCCGATTCCAGTTTTGAATAATCGAGAACATCGCTAACCGAGTTGAGCAGGCTCTCGGCAGATGCGTTGATAATTTCAACCAGATCCTTTTGTTCTTCATTCAATGGAGTCGTTTTCAACAAATCAATAGTGCCAAGCACAGCGGCTATCGGCGTTCTAATTTCGTGGCTCATTTTTGCGACGAACTCGGATTTGTAGGCAGCCGCTTGTACAGCTTCATCCCGGGCAAGAGACAGACCGTGAGAAAGTCGATCGAGATTTTTATTTGCCGCAGCCAGATCCAGAACACGTTTTTCCAAATCGTGATTAAGCTGATGAATTTTGGTTTCCGACGACTGTCTCTCGATTGCATAACGTATGGCACGACCGAGGAACATTGGACTCAGATCGCCTTTGACGATGTAATCCTGTGCGCCCGCTTGCACCGCTTTGAGTGCCAGTCGGTCGTCGTCGTCCGCGGTAAGGACGATAAGCGGCAGGTTGGGATACTTGAGCCTGACAGCTCTGAATGTGTCTATCCCTTGAGAATCCGGAAGATTTAAATCGATAACGATTGCATCGACGTCTCCGCTAGATTCGAGAAACTCGAATGCGTCAGCCAACGTTCCTGCAAACTCAACCTTATATGACGCGCGCGAGCTGCGGTCAAGCAGCCGCTGGAAGAGCTTTGCGTCAAGCGGATTATCTTCAATCAGCAGAAGCTTGATAGTTTTTTCCATTAGTCACTCTCGATCGCCAGCGCTAAATTTTTCTTTTGATACTTCTATTATGTAGCATAACCGGCAAGACGCGAATCCTTATAACGCGGGATTTACTACTGAAATCCGAAACGCAAGCGCCTGTTGGTGCTTTGAGCGTTACCAACCCTCGTCTTCCGGTAGCCATTCCAACACTTCCGGAGGGCGGCGAAGTTCTTCTATAACTTCATACAAATTAGCGGCGTCCTGGGCGCGCACATTTTTCTCTGGAACTTCTATAACTTTCACGGTCAAGGCTCGCGATCCTAATTCGAGGTGAACGGTGTCTCCCGGTTTGATCACGGCGCTTGACTTGGCTATGCGTTCGTTGACATGGACGCGACCTTGTTCGCAAGCCATTTGAGCAACGGTGCGTCGCTTGATCAATCTAGATGTTTTTAAAAATTTGTCTAATCGCATAATTCACTTGCAAGCGGAATGAAGTTTCAAGAATAGCATCACAGGCTGTTATCTGTCACAGGCACGCGCGCTTTTTCGACTTTTGTTGCGACTAACTGTGCTACACAAATTCCAGAGATTGCCGAGAAGCTGTTGAAACGGCGACAACAAAGGAGATGTTTCAATGAAGAATATTGTACTGAGTTATACACTCGCAATTCTGGCTTCTGGTGCGGCTTTTGTTTGCTGCCAACCTGCAGATGCAGATACGGTTACGGTAAAAGAAGTAAATCAAGGTCCAGCAACTGTGATCGACAGCTGGATGCAACCAACGGTTGTCAGAACACGTGCTATCAAGGACGCAGATGGAACTACCTCCCAAACAGTGCAAGAACCGCTCATCATGGAGCGTCACGAAAGAGTTGTAGTGCCGGAAGTCGAGACAACAACGACGACTAGTGTGAACAAGCAACCAACAGTGGTGCAAACCGAAAGACAAGCAATTTCATATAAAGCTGCGACAACAACCACTGCCAAGCCTGCTAAGAAAAGAGCCGTACGACGCCATTACCGAAGAGCGAAACCACATACGGTGGCACGCCGACCGGTGAAGAAGCGCAGCTTCGTGGCGACGAAAACTGTTGAACAACGAGTCGAGAGCCCTACCGTTGTAGAGCGTACCGAACAAACAGTCCAGAAGGAGAGGGTAATTGAAAGGCGTCACCCAGCACTCGACTACAACTAAGCGAGATGCAAAAGATAAAACCTCAAGATTCATAGCCCGTCTTGGTGGGGCTAGGCAGCAACAATGGTGGGGAGCAGCGGCGCTGTTCCTCGCGATTACCGGGGTAGTTTTTACCGGTCTGGCAGTGCAAAGATCGCTTGCACTCGGCACGACAACACTTCCGACAATTAGTCAGTTGAACCGCGGCGTCACGATCTACGATAAGAACGACAAGTTTGTTTGCACGCTGAGAGCCGACGCCGATAGAAAGGCTATCCCGATTTCGAAGATTTCTCCGCATATGAGAAACGCCATTGTCGCTGCTGAGGACCGCAGATTCTACAGTCACCACGGAATCGATCCTCAAGGTGTTGTCAGAGCTCTTTATAGAAATCATCAAGCCGGTCGCATTGTTGAAGGTGGATCCACGATTACCCAACAGTTAGCGAAGAACCTGTATTGCGATAAGAAAGAGCGTTCTTACGATCGCAAAATCAAAGAAGCGAAGATGGCATTCGATATCGAAATGAAGTATCCGAAAGCCAAAATTCTCGAAACCTATTTAAATGTAGTTTACTTCGGTGGTGGCGTATGTGGTATCGAGCGCGCAGCGCAGTACTATTTCAATAAACCCGCCGCAAATTTAAACCCGGCGGAGTCGGCATGGTTAGCCGCGTTGGTTAAGGCACCGTCAGACCTGTCCTTCACTTCCAGTCCTAAAACAATTGCCCGTCAAAAAGAAATCCTCGACATCATGGGTGACTGTGGATATTTGACACCTGCCAAACTCCAGGAAGCGAACCAGGCAAAACTGGCGTTTCAACACGGTCCATTGTCTCGTCCATGGCCGCATTACATCGGATGCGTTGAGCAAGTTCTCGAAACAGAATTGGGCGCAGATCTTTGGAAAGGCGGTTGGAAAGTTTATACCAACCTCGACGTCAACGCTCAAAGACTGGCTGAAGCCACCGTTAACAACGGAATTAAGAACGCTCCCAGAGGTATCGACCAGGGCGCACTTGTGACTATGTCATTGAAAGACGCTGCCGTAGTAGCCATCGTAGGTGGTGCCGGCGCTTATGAAACAGTACAGTGGAACAGAGCCGTGCACCCCCACACGGCTGGTTCTACTTTTAAACCTTTTGTATATCTCGCCGGTCTGCAACAAGGAATCATTCAACCTGACACTATGATCAACGACGCTCCACTGAAGATTGATGACCCTCACGGCAAACCATACGAACCGAAAAATTTCGATGGTCGCTTCGCTGGTTGGGTGACAGTGCGCAATGCACTGGCCGGTTCGAGAAACGTTTGCAGCGTTAGAGTCGCACAAGAAACCGGCCTCGGACAAGTTATCGACACTGCACGTGCTGCCGGTATTCGCGCTCAGCTTGACGCCTATCCGTCGCTCGCTTTAGGCGCGTGTGCTGTATCGCCGATGGATATGACGACCGCTTACGCCACTCTCGCCCGCGGTGGAGTCTACATGGCACCACAGATAGTGCGTAGAATCGATACTGAGAGCGGTAGCAACTACAGAACCTATCACGCCACGCCTAGCGCCAACCTGGCAACCGAGTCCACTCTGCAGCTCCTCGATGTTCTTCAAGATGTCGTTCGCTGTGGTACCGGCACTCGCGCCAGAATCCCGGGTGTCTCAATCGCCGGCAAAACCGGTACTTCAAATAACTCTAAGGATATCTGGTTCGTTGGATTCACTCCTGAGACAATCACGACGGTCTGGGCAGGTAACGACCTGAACAAACCAGTCAGAGGAGCCCGAGTCACAGGTGGTGTTGTAATGGCTAAGATATGGCACGACTTCATGTCGAGCTACCTGAAGAGCCATCCGACTCAACAAGTCGCCTTCACCAGGCCCGCGAAACCGCTAATCCAAGCTGTTCCTGAGTACGCCGAGAATCAATTGTTCTACGAACAAATTGCTGCCAACGGTGGCGATGGAGTCGACAATTCGCAGTTTAGCGCCGCGCAATTGGCTTCACAAGTCAACAATGTTCCGGATCTCGAAAAGGCTACCACTGTTGGAATCGGTCGCGCATATGATATCCAGAAACTGGCTGCCATCAAACGTTTACAAAATACCGATGTGGCGTCGAACCCGACGACACCGACCGACACGGTCTACAACGGTGTGTCCAACTACTCGTACAATCAATCCGGCGATTATGCTGCTTCGTCTGCTACTCCTTCGACTGCGTACGCACACGGTCACTCTGCCAACAGTAATAGTTATGCCGCCGGCAGCTCATACACCCATCCGGCTGCAACGGCTGCCCCGGCGCATGCACCCGCTCCTTCTGTGACTCCCGTAGCCGCTCGGCAAACCATGCCAGCCACTTCGTCGGTCTGGAACACTATTCGCAGATCGAACACCAGTTCATTTGTCTCTCATCGCGCCCCAGTCGTACAGGAAGATGATGATCTGGCTCCTGCAGCAGCTCCTCCACAAGTTCAATCTCACGCTCCGGCTTACTCATCGCCCCGTCATCACGCCGGCAGCGAAGCTGTAACCTCAGCCAGCGCGCACTCTGTACGGATTTTGAATCATGATGTTTCGAGCCGGGATGTGAACAGAGCTGATCAAACGGCATCGAGCGGCAGCGTAATATATGTGAGATAGTTTGTGCTCTGTTTGACGAATCGTGTATTCTGTATGTTGATGAATGCGGTTTTCATAAGTCCTGCTTAAGAAAACCTGGAATCCTAAAGACAGTTTGGCACGAGACTCAGTGTATTTAACTGCAACAGTACAAAGCGACTCACGCCGGTCCAGAAGCTTATCGGCGGTACGGTCAGCGGGAATATTTTTTCTTGCTTTATCAGCGTGCGTTCTGACAAGCTGCGGTGAACCGCCGAAGTCGGAGGATGCCGACGCGAAAACTCCTTCAGGACCGAGGACAGTGGCGCTTTCTCCGGAAGCCCTGAAGAAAATAGAATTGAAAACGGAAGTCGTCGAGAAACGTTCAGTCTCAGTGCCATTGCATTTGACCGGCAGGATCGAGCCCGATGTTTCCAAAGAAGTAAACGTCTCAACCCGCATCGCGGGGAGAATCACGACCATTAATATCTCTCCGGGTCAAATCGTCAGACCAGGTCAAGTCCTCGCAAAGCTAGACAGCTCAGAGGTTAGCGATCTCGAATCGGACCTCTTGGAGTCCGGCTCCAAGTTAAAGATCGCGGAACTTCAAGTCGAGCGCGAGCGCCAAATCTTTGACGAATTGCTCAGGCGGCCAACCGCCTTAATCAGGGCCCGAGCCTTGTTCAAGGAAGCAAAAGTTCAATTAAAGCTCTACGAAACTGAATTCAATCGTGCCAAAGATTTGCACGCTGAAAAAATCGTGGCTGCTAAGGATTTCGTTCAGGCAGAGGCCAAGCTGGCTCAGGCGAACACACAGTTTGAAGAAGCCCAATCCAATTTGCAAAGAGAAGAGCATTTGTATCAAAACAGAGCAATGCTCAAACGCGACTATCAACTCGCGCAAGCAGAAGCCGAGCGGGTTCGCAACCACGTCAATACTTTGAAGCAGCGACTGGCGTTCCTTGGTGTAGATCAGTCCGCACTAGCGGTAGTGACTAATCAAGGCAAGATCAGCGGCACAATCAATTTGTTAGCTCCTATAGGCGGAGCTGTTACCTTCCGCGATGTGGCAATCGGTCAAGTCGCCCAACCGTCTGTGACTTTGTTTACCGTCAGTGATATGTCGACGGTTTTGATTCAAGTCGACTTGCCTGAAATCGACGTCCGCAAAGTCAAGCTTGGCGACAGTGTTAAGGCAAAAATTCCAAGTTACCCTGACGAAATATTCGAAGGGAAAATCGACTACATGGCTCTGGGCGTTCACGCCGATACTCGAACAGTCTCAACCCGAGCGCGTCTCAGCAATCCGTCCGGACGCCTGAAGAAATTCATGTTTGCTGAAATCTTTTTGGAAGGCAGTCCCAACCGTGTGCTCGCTTGTTCGAAAGACGCTATCCAACAGCATGGCGAGCAAAAGATTGTTTTCGAACAAACCAAAGAAGGTTTTGTCGAGCGCCCGATTACTACGGGCATCGAAGGCGATAAATACGTCGAAGTTTTAACAGGTCTTAAAAACGGCGATATAGTCGCCACGCAAGGCAGTTTGATGCTGAAAAACGAGATCACTTTCCGCCATTCCGATGATTGAAAAACTCATTCAATTTGCGATGACCAACAGGCTGCTTACAGCCGCCGCCATTTTCGGCGTAGCCTGTATGGGCGTCTGGTCAATGCTCAACATCTCCGTTGACTCGTTTCCCGACGTGAGTAATATTCAGGTTCAAGTGATTACAGAACCTGAAAGTATGGCGACCGAAGAGGTCGAAAAGCTGATCACGTTTCCGATTGAAACCGGGATGAACGGCTTGCCGAACATTACTAAAATTCGGAGCAATTCCAGTTTTGGTCTTTCGGTAGTCACGGTAATTTTTGAAGATAGTACGGATGTTTATTGGGCAAGAAACGTTGTCAATGAACGGCTGGGCACGATCGAACTGCCGGCAGGCGCGCCACGCCCGGTTCTTGGACCGGTGGTATCAACGTTCAGTAACGTTTATGACTACTACATGGTCAGCGATCGCCATGATTTTACCGAGTTGCGTACTATCCAGGACTGGCAGGTGGCGAGGCGTTTGCGTAGCGTCCACGGCGTCGGCAACGTCGTCAGTTATGGTGGATTCGTTAAACAGTACCAAGTTTTTGTTTCTCCTCAAGCGCTGAAATCTTATGGTTTGTCGCTCAAAGAAGTTAATAACTCGCTTGCCACAAACAATGTAAACGCAGGCGGCAACTTCATTGTGCAAGGCGGCGAGGAAGTTATCATCCGTGGTCTTGGACTGATTGAAGGTGTGAGCGATATCGAAAATATCGTTCTGAAACAAGTCGACGGAGTCCCCGTCAAAGTCGGGAAGGTCGCGCGCGTTGAGATCGGACCGGCATTCCGCCGCGGCTCTGCATCGATGAACGGCAAGGGCGAAGTGATTACCGGAATGGTGCTGACCCGCAAAGGTGTCAACACGAAAGCTGTTGTGGAAGAAGTGCGCCGGCAAATCGATCTGATTCGGCCGGACCTTCCGGAAGGGGTGACTCTGCACGCTTACTACGATCAAACCGAGTTGGTCGATAAGACAATCGAAACCGTTAAAGAGATTCTTTTGTTCAGCGGCGGGCTTGTCATCGTCGTTCTGTTTGCCGTTCTTCTGCATATTCCGAGCGCGCTAATCGTATCTGTCATCATTCCGCTGTCGCTGTTGTTCAGTTTTGTACTGATGAAATTCACTGGGCTGTCAGCCAATCTCATGACCCTCGGTGCGGTCGATTTTGGTGTTGTAGTCGATGCCGGTGTCGTCATGGTGGAAAACATTTTCCGGCATCTGTCCGAAGCTTCAGCCGGCGGCAAGCCCATCAAAGACCGATGGAACCTGGTTTTAAACGCGGCTCAAGAAGTTGGACGACCGATTGTTTTTGCAATCGCGATCATCATTGCCGTTTACTTGCCCCTTTTCACACTCGAAGGCGTGGAAGGCAAGATGTTCATCCCGCTTGCGCTGACGTTCATCTATGCCCTCGTTGGCGCTCTTTTGTGCGCACTGCTGCTGATACCGATTTTGTGCTTCTGGTTCATGCGCGGCAACATTATTGAAAAGCATAGTCCCGTTGTCGTTGTCTTCAAGAAGTTCTGTAATCCAGCTCTCTATCTTGCTCTTAAGTATCCGAGGAACACTATTTTCATCTGCTGCGCCTCCCTTGTCGGTGCTTGCTGCTTGATTCCATTTTTAGGATCTGAATTCATTCCGACACTGGATGAAGGCAGCATTCTGTTGCGTACAAAGCAGGCACCGAGCGTATCTCACGTCGAGTCGCAAAGGATCAACACTATTGTTGAACAAAGCATGATCAAGTTTCCCGAAGTCGAATGCGTCGTCACTAAGATTGGTAGATCCGGAATGGGGGGCGACCTTGAAGGCGTCGACAACGCCGACATTTATATCGGGTTGAAACCTAAGGGTGAGTGGAAGACCACTCAAAATAAAGAAGAGCTCGTCAACCGAATGGCAAAAGAGCTGGATGAAATTCCTGGTTTGATGTACTCATTCTCGCAGCCGATTGCCGACATGATCGATGACTTGATCGCCGGTATTAAAGCCGACCTGGGTATTAAAATTTTTGGTGAAGACCTGGAAACCGTCGATCGAATTGCTTCGGAAATCGAAGCGATCGTCAATGACGTCAGAGGCTCTGCCGACGTGCAGCGCGAGCATGTGCTCGGTCTGCCGCAGTTGAATATCAAACTTAATCGCGATGTGATTGCTCGCCATGGTTTGAACGTCGCCGACATTCAAGACATAATTCAGACTGCATTGGCAGGAAAAATTGTGACTGAAGTGCTGGAAGGTACTAAGCGTTTCGGGCTATTGGTGCGCTTCCCGTATCAATTGCGCGACACAGTCTCGGATATCGAGTCCATTCCGGTTGAAACCGTGGATGGTGCGCGCATTCCACTTAAAAGTCTGGCGCAAATTACAAAACCACGTGGGACTGTAATGATCAACCGCGAAGACGGACAACGTAGAACGGCTGTTCTAGCCAATGTCCGTGGTCGCGATTTAGGCGGCTTCGTGCAAGAATGTCAATCTCGTATCAACGCGAAAGTGAAAATTCCAAAAGGCTATTACATTGTTTATGGTGGACAGTTCGAAAACCAACAGCGAGCAATGCAGAAACTGGCCGTTGTTGTGCCTGTTGTGCTGCTGTTGATCTTCGTTTTGTTGTTCGCCTCGTTCAACTCGTTGAAGAACGCAGGCCTGATCATGCTCAACGTACCGTTTGCCATGATAGGCGGTATCGTTGCGCTGTTCCTTTCGCGGCAGCCACTTTCTGTGCCTGCGATCATCGGCTTTATCGCACTATTTGGTGTTGCCGTTCAAAACGGCGTCATAATGGTCAGCTACATAATGCAGTTGCAACAGCGCGGCTTGCGAGTAAAGCACGCAGCCATCGAGGGCGCCAAGGTGCGCTTGCGACCGGTTGCGATGACGGCAATGGTTGCCATCATGGGTCTTTTGCCCAAGATCTTCTCGAGCGGAACCGGGGCTGAAGTCCAGCGACCCCTCGCCACTGTAGTTCTCGGCGGGCTGGTTACAGCGACCGCATTGACTTTGATTGTTGTGCCAACCATTTATTGCTTGTTGAACAAAGACGAAGACCCGTTCGGCGAAGGCGAAGATTAGGTTTCTAATCGCTGCGATTGGAGTGGCAAGAATAGTGTTTTCGGTGCACTTCGTTGCCGGTTGAAGTCCGTTCAGCTGCGGGAACTTTCGATGCTTAGCATTTGATTCCAGGCGCTGCCGCTGCGTTTCTTGCGCCTGCTGAACATCAGGCGACGTCACGCCTTTGTGGTTTCCAGTTGAGAGAACAGACTCCATCGATACATTGTTCTGTTTCTTCGGAAATTGTAGAAGTAGTGCTTGCCAAATTGTTTTCTTCATCAATGCGGTTCACCTCATAACCCGGATAGCCCGGTCGAGAAAGTGTCTGCCAGCTTGAGGGGATCTTATCGTCGCCTTCTTTTTGATGAATAAACATGGCTTGTCTCCTAACCGACTCAAGTTAAGGCGGACGCCAGTGACAACCAAGCCACGGTACCGCATGTGGTGCGCGCCAATGAGTGTTGCATTCGCACCGAGGTTATTGCTAACCCAATTTCAAAATCAACTTGACACTAAAGACGCCATATGACCCTCCGTGTTCCGGAGCGCTGAAAGTTTATCGAAGACGCGCTCTGCAGGCTGCAGTGCACTGTCTTGCGCAGTTGTGCTGCGTTCCTCTTATACGTTTCAGCGACGTGGCAAACCAAGGAGATCCAGCTTGATTTTGTTCCCGCTAATCCTGTTTCTTCAGATTTTCTTTTTGCTCAGCCTTTCGCCGGTGGGCGCAGCGCGTAGCGTTGATTGCCGAAGCGGTTAGTGTTGAATACTTTAGTTAGATCGTCTTGAACCCAGTGCCGGCGACCGGAGCTGTTGTGGAAGACTTGTCCGCGTTCGCCGACAACCCCGATGTGGGCGTTGCCGCCGCCTTCCCACCAGCGAGTGCCGGGCTTACCGCCGTAGACGACGTCGCCTGGTCGGCTTTGGTCGAGAGGAACGATGGTCCAGCCGTGGTCCTTTAGAATGTCGACCATATTGCCGACACCGGCGCTATTTGCATAGTCATAACCGGACGCTCGTAGAACTTCAGATACCGATGCGGCGCAGCCCAGCCGTCCGCCTTTGACTTGATTGGCGAAATCCGAACTTGCCCAGAGGCGTTTGTTGACGCTGTTCTTCGCGACGTTCAAAATGCGAGCGGAAGCTTCGGAACGATCGCTCGGGCGTAAATCATCTTCGGGTCGAACACGCGTGTCATCGAACGGCTGAGGTCTGTAGTCTTCAGGACGAAACCTATCCGGCCGTGGGCGGTCAGGTGAGTTGGGTCGAACGGGACGATCCGGTGCTTTGTCGGGGATATTCGTCTGCGGTGGACGCAGCACCCAGACCTGGTTTCCGAATTTGCCTTCCTGGAATGAACTGGCAATTGAATCTTGCTGCCAGTTGCCTGAGGCTGAGTCGTTGTGCCAGACTTTGCCGTCCTTGCCGACGATTCCAACGTGGGCGTTTCCTCCGCCGGCCTTCCAATCTTTGCCGAGCCTGCCGCCATAGATGATATCACCGGCTTTTGCTTGATCGGCGGGCACCATCGACCAACCTTGTTTAATCAGTTGGTCAGTGAGCTTGCCGACATTGGCGGAATCAGCGTATTTATAGCCCTGATCTTGCAACACAACCGAGACGGCTGCGGCACCGGCAAGTCTTCCGTTTTGAACTTGCGGCGAATATTTTGTGTCCGACCATGGTTTAGTTCCAGCATTTTTTTCAGCTGCTTGAACGATACGATCATTGGCTGGTAAATCCGAAGCAGGCTTGACGGCTTGCTCCGGAGAGCCTGGTGGTTGGTCTTTTGAGTTCTTATCAAACTCAAAAGGTGCTTGAGGAAAAACTACGTCAGGCAGATACATGTCGGTTCCGGAAGAAATTCCGAGACCGGGAAGAGTGCCATCAAAGCTGGCTGGAGCATTCACTTTAACTTCAGCTCTCAGATCGAATGACGAAATGTTTTGCAGTCGAGGCGAAAAGTCGAAAAGTCTTGTGTTTGAAGTTGAATCCAGATTTTGCAATGAATTCGAAGTGGCTGCATCGAGTCCGACAGAGGTTTTCGTCGATGTGTATTCGAACGAATTTGTCGATGCATCAGAATCCGGGTTAGTGATTAAACCAGGAATCGCCGCATCATAAGGATTGGAAAGATCCTGACTGTGATTAAGTTCTCTCATCAGATCACCTGTGAATCGAAAAACTAGGCGCGCGCGTTCATTCAGAGCTGCTATGAACAGCCAGTGGCGCACTGAAAAATTCGCACAAGAATAACTTCGCGCTAGACGCGAAAAACAGCTTTTCGAATTCCAAATGTTTCTGCGCCGATTTTACATCAGCACCAAATATGGTTCTATCGGTTTGAGCTTAAGGGGCGATAAACGCCGGGGGAGTGCGCTGTCTGCGCTGTTTTAGTAGTATTTCATCGGGCACAGGGCCGGTCAAATTAAATCAAAACAGCGTGTCAATCAGGCTCCGCACGCGATCTGCGAAACGTTCATGACATCAAGGTTCCGCGTCTTGCTGCGCATCGAGTGACACTTGCGTTTCGGAAAAATATCATAAGTACTTAAACGCGAAAAAAAGTCCAAAAAGAAATAAGACTTGATGCGCCCGAGCATCAAGTCCTATTCTGCAGTGTGCCACATGAAAAGCTTCGTACTATGCCGCTTTAGCGACTCCGGTTGGGAAGTGAGCAACAGAATCGCCGAACGCTGATCTCGTTTTGTTAGAGAATCTGAGCGCTTTAGCCGCGACTACTTCGTCCATTCCGTCTTTGACCATTGCTTGTGCACGGAGTGCATTTTCAAGATCGCTGTCATTGATTCTGTGAGTGTCCAGAAGAACCTGTCCGAGCGATTCGCCAAATCCAGCCGAGATTTGCAGTGCTATTTCGAGCATGTCTGTTGATACCAGTTCCGCTTTGACCAATAGGCTACCGAGTTGGGTGTTGTCGTCGTTGGTCATTTTCGTGGTCTCTGTAGATAAGGAGCGGAACCGGGGTTGATATTTCCATAATATGCTTGCCGAGGCGAAGCGTAAATTCACTTATATGACCTATCAAAATAGTGTATGAAATGCAAAGAATCAGCTTGGCTAGCCCTTCTTCATATCCTATTTCGTTTCGGCCACTGGAAATCTTTTTCTGAGCTGGACTCTGTGGTCGTTACGTGAAGCTTCCGGTTATATAGCACAGAGTTTTAAAACGAAGAGAGACTGTTTATCACAGTCTCTCTTGTGTTTTTTTCGTTTAGTGGACGATTAGTCGCCACAGTGGCAGTTGTTGTCGTCCATGAAGGCTCTGACTTCTTTTTCGGCTTGATCTTTCTGATAGCCATAGCGTTCTTGAACGCGACCGATCAGTTGGTCTTTTTGACCTTCGATGGCGAGCATATCGTCGTCAGTCAATTCGGCCCATTTTTCTTTTACTGCGCCTTTCAACTTATTCCAGTCACCTTTAAGTTGTAGCTTGTTCATTACACTCTCCTTAGATAGTTTTGGAGAAAGTTGGTCTTTTGCAAGTCGCCTTAGCCAAATGCCGAAGAGGAACTTTCTCGAGATTTCGGCGATCAGTTCGCCTGCGAATTTTATGTAGCACGGGAAAAATGTGGCAGTGACGGCAGTCAAGAGTAGCCGCGGTGACCGACAGGCGCGAAAAAAGACTGCCGGGGGAGACAGTCTTCTTTCTTTCATATTTTAAGTAGCGTATCGGTTCTAGTTCAAAAGCTTCTTGATTTTGCCAGCAACCGAAAATCTACATTTGAATATCGGTTTCTCCAGTTGCCACCATCTTCGAACGTTCCTCGATAACGGCTACGTTAGCTTCCTGTGCGCCAACTCCAACTAATGCTGGTTCTCTGCTGCCGGTCAGTTCATTGGCCGGCATGTTTAGAGTCAGCACTGGATGTGGTGCATCGGTACTGAATGTGGTTGAAGCAACCACGTTGGTCAGTTGAACGCTTCTG
Source organism: Candidatus Obscuribacter sp. (assembly GCA_021772095.1). Taxonomy (GTDB): domain Bacteria; phylum Cyanobacteriota; class Vampirovibrionia; order Obscuribacterales; family Obscuribacteraceae; genus JADYXR01. Next base: position 37,715 of record JADYXR010000209.1, read on the forward strand.
CCGTCAGGCAGAGTGGCTGAGGTGAAGGTCACATATTCTCCGTTGGCGTCTTTCGTAAGCACGCCTACCAGTACGCTTCGTTCAGGCAGCGTGAGATTGTCCATTGAAACGTTTTTCTTCAAAACAAGAATTACGTTATCGGCAATGGTTGGGTGCATAGAGAGGCTGCCTTCAGCCATCTTGAAGGGCAAGCCTTCGTCGGTGGCACGAATGATGTCGGTCTCGGTGATTGAAACGTTTGCCTTGAGGGCGTGTTCATCGCGAAGAGTGGCGACGTAGCGTTCGGTGTCTGTAGCATTCGCCAATCGGTCTCGAATAGCGCTTGCCCAGGCTGTCGCCAGTTCTGCCGGTGACATGCCTTCCAGCGTGGCACTGGTGGCATCGGCGGTGAGAATATAATTTCCACCGACCTGAACAGTGTAGCCGCCATTCACTTTCATGACATTGACGCTGCTGGGCGATTTGTCGCCCATGTTGGCTAGTGCGTTGTCGAGCTTATCTTGCGCGACCCATGCTCTGCGTTCCGGGCTCATACCATAGGCACCGCCCTTGATGGCAAACAATGGTTCACCGTGGAATGTGACGTAATGCCCTTTGTTGAAACCTGCAGATGCCGGTAGGGTCGCCACTAGTGTCGATACCGCTACCAGTCCCAGTAGCGCGCTGACCTTAGTCCCTAATTTGAATTTCATGATCTTTGCTCCTAAATAATGATTTGAAAAGTAGCTTCAGCGGCGACCCTACAAGGTGCCTACGGGCTCGGCAATCGAGATACTCGTTGTCGCCGTTGTTTCTAACTGCAACTCTTCATTGACACCGATATCGAATACTGCGCCTCTGTCCATGAACATTCTGGGCAGGCGACTTTGTTCGTCTTTAGGATACTGATAGCCGATCCAGGCTCCAGAAATTAAACCTCTGGATGGTTTGGCACCAGTGGTGAGGTCGAGTGCGCCTTGAGGATCTACTTGCTCTTTCCTGGCAATCTCGAATTCATTCACGCCACCGACAACGAAGGCCTGGATTGGAATCTGCTGACCGTCAGGTGTTTCCAATTTAGAGAACTGGATTGTTACTGAAGTCGGAGCTGGAAATCCGTTGAAAGCATACTCATCAGCGCTCACCACAGCACCGTGCACCAGGGTGCCGGCGGGGATATAGGTGTCAAAGCCGGGGCCTAGTGGGATGTCACGGCTCAGTACTGCGGTGACAGAGTCACCGGTAGTGGTGCCATCGAAGTGGAATGCGCTGAGCATCTTGATAGGCATGCGTGTTTCAGGCGAAACAACGGCGATATGTTTTTGTGTTTTTACAAGACCGGCTCCCACCTTGACTGGGGCTTGCAGTCCTGCCACATATTTTTCTATTGCAGCGGAGTCGCTCAAACAATCTCTAATGCTTGACGCCCACTCTTCAGCCAATTCCATTTCGGTCATGTGCTTTCTGATTGCGCTGTTCTGGTCGGCTGTGGCGATGTGATAACCATTCAACTCGACGACCGGCAGGCGGTTTTTGATGCGTACAGTGACGGCGTCAGGACGCCTGTCCATCGCTTTAATTAGTGCGTCGTCGAGGTTCTTTTGAATAATTCTCGCGCGCTGAGCTGCGGTTATACGATCGGCATTTGCTTCAATTTCGAACAAATCACCGCACAATCGTACTGTTCTGGTCTCTTGCACCAACAGATTGTCTGCTTGCACTGCTAGCGGCGTATAAAATGCTCCCAGAGCGATCAGTGCGCTCAGTGCAATGGGAACCTGCACTTTCCATCCAAACATGACTAATTCTCCTTACCTTCCAATGACGGTTTAATGCCCAGCCCTACGCGAGCGGACCGCACTGCTTGGTGACAGCGCCTGTATAAATAAAATCGTAACTCTTTGTTCGGACTAAACAGGTGGGCGGTTACGCACCATTGGCGGTGCTCCGTTTCTATTTCAATTAACCGTTTTACTCCGACACGAACACAATAGCGCAGAAATATGTCGATGATGCCTCTGTTTTGGTAGCATTTCGGCGACAATATTCAGCAAGTTTCGTGGCGGGTATTTAGTATGCGTGTTGTCGAAGAACGGCATGATAAGCGCATTTTGCGCTGTGCTGAACATGATCGCTTTGACCAAATAATTGCGCGGAGTTTTTTCTAAACTTGCAAGCGTCGCATTCAGTGCGGATATCTGCGGTCAATATGCAAGATCATTTTTTTAGTTTTGATCGATTGACTCCAAACCACATCGGCATGAAGTATTCTTCTTACTTTTAAAAAACTTATTGAGTTCTGGAAACGATATTTTTCAATCGTAGCATTTGTGATACGAGGCGAGAACAGTCGCCTGTTGGAAGAATTCCTCTATTTCGACTGCGGCGGTTGGCAGCCTCTTGCATGATGGCTTGTCGGCGCACTTGCAGACGAGCAGCCTGAGAATCGGATAACACGCCGTTTTTTTGCTGAGTAAAAATTTGTTCGTTAACCCGCACACTGGTTTGGTCCAGAAGTGGTGCGTCGATGCTGAGTTGATCGGCACTGGCGGACGATGTGATGCTCGAAATCACAGTAAATATTACGCTTGCGACTATCAATTTGGTCATGCGAAACTCCTTGCGATCATTACATAGCACGAGTTTTCGGCTCCGGCGCCTGGTTCTGGGCTCAACTTCATCCAGAGATTTTGTTTTTAAATTGACAATTTCAGCAATGCAAGAAACGGGCAAGCGACAGAGCCCCGCCCGTTTCGAATGTTTTTTCAAACTTGCTTCAGGCACGCATCAATACTTAGGCAGGGGGAATACGAAGGCTGTATGAACTGACGCCATCGCGATCAAGCAAGAGGCGCTTGGGTGGCGCAGCTCGCGGGAAGGATTTTTTTTCGACATTGATATCAAAACCGAGAGCTTCGCCAGCGTTTGTTCCATAAATGTATAAAAGTCTGTTTCGAAGCTCGAATAAACGATTGCTTTAGCTCTGCGCTTTCGCGGATGTATAAGTCATGACTCTTTTAGCTTTCTGAATCAAAAACAACCACACAAACTAACTGTTTGCTGCTGAATTCAAAATCAACCCGGGAGAATTATCTCTTTCGGCGGATAACGAATTTTAATGCACCACAGGCGGTATCAACGAAAGGAGGCGTTTCAGGTTTGCCAAATGGGGCGCTCCGTAATCAATGTCGAGTCGAAGTTCGGGATTATGTTCCGACACCGCTTCGACGCAATCAGGAGGCTCTTAGCGCTGCCTGAACTCGTTTGATTCGCACCTCGCCGTGCGAAGTTTCACTAATTCGAATGAGCCTGCTTTGGACGTCATCGACGACTTGGCGGCAAAACAATTCCCAGGAGTCTTTATGATCTGCAAAAAGTGTTCAGCACAAGATACCAGCACTGAAGGCCGCAAGAAATGTTGCATCGACGGATGCAAATTCAACATTCCCAGAAACCACATGGTGTGCCTGACTCACAGTCGCAAGCTCGACTTATGTGAATGCTGCGGCAAGAAGATCGGGCAGACGCGCACCAAGGGTGCCGCCGATCCGAACAATGCCTGAGTGGACGTTTGCGACACGAGCACCGTGGGTGTCATCGCGGAATTTGACCTTCTCTCCGTCCTGAAGGACGTGAGATTCCTGTTTCATCGAGTCTTTCGACTCTCCGCAGGCTAACCCGGTGAGCCCCACCGTTGAAACTACAGTACCATACCTTTGTATGTAGCGCAAGGGAAAGTTTCTACAAACGGTGTTTTTGGTAAGTGAGAGCCGGTTGAGCAGGCGCCTGAACTGTGTCGTTGATACGACAGTGTGGAAACGACCCGAGCTGCTGAGAAGCGGTCTGGTACGTCCATTCAGGCGCCGCTCCGGGCATTGGTGAAACGAGATATCGAGTCATCTCTCGCTCTCTCGTTTTTCTTCCCGGTTATTTACTAAATGAAATAATAGAGATTCGGTGTTGTACTAAAAGTAGTAATAGGTCCGGTTCCAAAACGCAAAGTTGAGAAACCAGGTGTGACCCTGGAATCTCAACTCGCGCCGGACTGACAAAGCCAGTCCTGGGAACCTCAAGGTCTCACGTCAGTTCGATGAGACTTCCAGCATGCCGGCGGCGAAAGCTTCGTTGGCGCGCCGCTGATTGGCGGACGGCCTTGCGAAGATCTTTTCGCCGTGGCACAACTGGCACTGAGGACGTCCGCAATCGAACGCATCGCGCTTGCGGAACCGTCCCTTGGCAGGACAGTCAGCATCGCTGAAGTTGTGAAACTGTTTGGCCTGGCGCTGACGCTTGCGCATCAACACCGCTTCTTTATGGTTTCTTTTCAAATGGTTCCCTTCGGTTGAGCGTTCTAACGCCACCATCCGTTCTGACTACTGCGTTTCGGCCGGGTGTGCAACTCACCCTGCCGAAGCGTTACTTCTTGCCGGTGATGCCGGTGAGGTTAACGCCCGCAGCAATCAGCGCGCGGATGATGTCGACGTAGAACGGCATGCGGAACTTGTCGACCGTGTCCGTAACCTGGTGGTAGTACGGAGTGAAGTCTTCGTCGGTGAAGCGCTCACTGACCAGCACAGCCTTGTAGCCGTGGTTCAGGAAGCCCGCGTGGTCGGAGCGGCCCTCGATCGCGTTGTTGTGCGTGTCGATAGGCTTCAGGTTGAGACCGTACTGGGCGATAGCGCGGACGATTGCGATCGTCAGCACGTGGCTGCCGTTCTGGTCGATGTTGTCGTGGACGTCGAACATGTGTTCGGTCGTGCGGCAGTAGCCGATCATGTCGCACTGGATCATGCCCACGATGTTGTCCTTGGCTGCAGCGCAAGCATCGGAGTACTTGATGCTGCCCCAGAGACCCTGCTCTTCGCCGGTGAAGTGCAGGAAGCGGATTTCGACGTCGTCCGGGATGACCAGGCTGTTGAAGGCCTCGGCAATCTTGAGGACGGCAATCGTGCCCGAACCATCATCATCGGCGCCCGGTGCGACCTTTTCGTTGCTCCAGGTGTTGCCGGCGGTCGAATCGAGGTGCGAACCGTAGATGTACACGCGCTTTTTCGCGCCCGTCATCTTGCCTGCGACCTTGGCTTCGAGGTTGAAGTAGGTCTTGCCGCGGATGGTGTAGGGAATCCGAGTGGCGGTGATGGACAGCGAGCGGTAGAACTGCTCGAGCCAGGTCATTGCCAGGTAGACGCCTTCGCCATGCGAGCTGCGGCTCTTGAGGATGACGCTCTTGTCACCGACATAGACAGCCTTTTCGCCAGAGAGACCAGCGACAAGGTCGGTGAGCTCATCGGCACGAATGCAGGCAAGCAGCTTCTCGACGAAGGGTTCGCGGGCCGGCAGGTTGGAGATGTCGATCGGGTCGACCTTCTGGTGCATGGTCCGGCGAACTTCTTCGCGCGAGAACTTGCAGGGACCGTCTTCGCCGTGGCTGTGAACGTGAATCTTTCCGCGGTGGATGGGATGGAAGTCAGTCTCGAGCGGAATGATCGGCTGACCAGTAACTTCGTCCTTCGCACGGAAGTGGCGAACGACAAGAAAAACAACCACGCCAATAAGCGCGGCGGTGATGAGATATCCAAACATGGGATTTTCCTTTCGTTAGGACAGTCTGCTAGTCGTGTGAGTTGGCCCGTCAGCGATATCTGTTGCAAAGACAGCGCTGAAGCGAGGTGCGGCAAAGCCCGCATCCCGAAAGCCGGAACGAGTAGTCAGTTAACTGTGGTTGGTTAGAGGGTTAGGGCTTGGAGGAAGTGTTGGAACTGAACCTCTATGCGATAGATAAAAACTAGATATCCATCACCCTAAAGTTCGAGGAGTTTAGAAAGCAAGTGAGCTTACTTGTGAGAATTCATGACAGGTTCTATTGCGTAGCTCTATTAATTAGCGCGAGGTGTCCCAACCTGTCGCTTTTTTGAAGTTCGTTGAATTGCTCCACAAGCTCCGCCAGACATGGAAAAGAGGCGTCCTTTCCACCTTAAACTTGCCAGTTAACAGTTAGCGCGCGCGTGCACGGCTCTAATTTTTCAAACCGCGATTGAACTAGATTTCCAGTTCCTGCATGCCTTCTTTGGTGACCTGGAGGTCCAGAATGCGGAACTCCTTCTGTTCTTCGCTTTTAGCGAAGTGGTCGAGGCGCTCCAGAACCTGTTCTTTCTTTTTCTTGTTGACGATGATCACGCAGGAAGAACCGGCACCGCTAAGCACGCATCCAAGTATCGGGTCGTTGACCAGTTCTCTGCGCAGCTTCTTCAGTTCAGGAACGAATTTTGCCCGGTACTGTTCGTGCAACCTGTCGGTGAGCGCCTCTTTCATTGCCGATTCGTCGTTTCTGGTTACAGCAGCAACCAGCAATCCGACGCGTTGGGCGTTGAATATAGCGTCTTCGAGTTTGACTTGTTTCGGCAGCGCGGCGCGCAAGTCCGCAGTTTGAAGCGTGTAATTAGGCACCATCGCGATGATGTGCCAGTCTTCGGGCCAATCCAATTGCTGAGTGATGATGCGATTGCCGTTGACCGATGGTGCGCAGACGACCATGCCGCCGTAGAGGCTGGCCGAGAGCGTTTCCGGGTGCCCTTCCAGCGCGCAACCTTCGGCCAGCAAAGTCTGTGCGGTCGGAATCTTGTCGTTGAAAACCGACGACGCCCAGAGTGCGCCAAGAATACTGCTGGCACTGCTGCCTAGACCACAGCCCAGCGGAATATCGGAATGAACAGTGATGCGAATGCGCTTGAGCAGGTCGTGATCGTGTTCCCAGATCTTGCTGAGAATAGTGTAGACGAGCTTGCCCTGGTCTTCCGGCTGACTGCGTTTGATTCCACCCTGCAATTTGATTAGCGGGATGTCGGCGGCTTCATTCTCGTCGACCACGTGAAAGGTGATTTTGCTGTAAATGTTGAGAGCCAGACCGATAGTGTCGAGACCCGGTCCAAGATTGGCTGTGCTGCCCGGCACCATCAAAGTGACTCGTCGTCCGCTGGCGATCGTTTTTTCCGCTGTCATGCTCGACAACTAACTCCATTGCGCGCTTCGATTGGAAGCGTTAAACCGTGCAACAATACTGCGACAACATTATCATAGTGGAAATCAAATACTAGATAGCAAGAGAGGCTAATGAAGCACTTAATTACCGGAGGCAGTGGTTTTCTGGGCATGGTGATTGCCGGCAAGTTGCTCTCTCAAGGCAAAAATGTCGTTTCGATCGATGTTTCGCCGACGCCTGACCAGTCTCCCGACGTTGAGTTCATTCAGGGCAGCGTTTTGAATCGCGAGCTCGTCAAAGCGGCGATGAAAGGTGTCGAAGTCGTGCACCACACAGCGGCATTGGTTCCGCTCACAAAGATGAACAGTCAGTTTCATCAAGTCAACGAAGAAGGCTCGCGCATTGTGGCTGAAGAGGCTGCCCGAGCCGGTGTTCGCTATTTTGTGCACACTAGTTCCAGCGCTATCTTTGGAAAACCGGCTTGCCCAGTCAATAACGACAGTCCGCTTCATCCTGTGGAAAAATATGGCGCCAGCAAACTGGCTGGTGAACGCGCTGTTGAAAGAGTGTCTATTGAAAACAAGATGCCTTTGATTATCGTGCGCCCTCGAACGCTGGTCGGCATGGGAAGGCTCGGCATCTTTCAGATCTTGTTCGAATGGATTATGGAAGGCAGAAACGTTTATGTCCTGGGTGATGGCAGCAACAAGATTCAGTTTCTCCATGCTGATGATTTGATCGACTGTTACATGTTTTTATGCGAGCAAGAAAAGCCGGGCTGTTACAACGTCGGAACCGATCGGTTCGACACTCTTGAAACAACGCTCAACCAGTTGATCGAACATGCAGGCACCACTACGCGCGTGCGGCATCTGCCCAAGCAGCTTGCAGTAGGCACTCTGCGTACGCTGGACCTGCTGGGGCTCAGCCCCCTGGCGCCCTGGCACTATCTGACGTATGGTGAGGATTTCTATTTCGATCTGGCACCGTTGAAGCAACTGGGCTGGCAGCCTCGTTATTCCAACGTCGAGATGTTGAATGAAACCTACGATCAGTTTATTTCAAACTATGATGTTTTCAAAACCAAAGATGACGGATCGCCGCATCGCAAGCGGGTTAAGGAGCAAGTGCTCGGGGTTTTGAAACGACTTTCTTGAACCGTCTTTCCGCCGATTAGTTGACAATCCACCTTCGATCGCGTCACGTTCATCCCCGCGGTTCCCCATATGGGTGATGCGAGGGAATGCCGGTGTCCGCGATGATTGAGAGTGAGATGGTAGGGAAACACGGAGTTCGGCGCAATGCAGATTCAAAAAATTCTTATGGTTGATGATGATCCTTCGATTTTAATGATTGCACAAATCAGTCTCAGTAGAGTCGGGATGTGGACAGTGAAAACGGTCGACGCCGGCGCTAAAGCTCTAGAGATCGTAGAGGAATTCAAGCCGGACTTGATCCTGCTCGATGTGATGATGCCCGGCATGGACGGTCCGACCACTTTCAAAAAGATTCGCGAAAATCCGGCGCTTGCCCATACGCCTGTCATTTTTATGACTGCAAAAGGGCAACCTGGTGAAGTAGAAAGTTATTGCAAACTGGGCGCCGCAGGCGTAATCAGCAAGCCGTTTGACCCTATGACTCTGCCATCCGAGATTCGAGAAATCGTCGAATCTAGAGTATTTGATACCGTGGCTTAAGTTTCTAGCGTGGCGAACAAAATGACATCAGATCTCATCGACAGCGGCGCTTCAAAAGAGCCGCAGCAAAGGATTCAGGGTGAAAAGCGCGAAACTTTGTCATTGTCAAAGTTATTGATGATGACGGCGTTCAGCGCTTTCTGGCTTGGCGCGATAATTTTTGGTTACCTCCATTTGGTTTCCTATGAGAGTAAACCCGGAGAGAAGTCCGCGCACCCTCAAGAGTTTCCGATGGAAAGTGCGCTCGCCATATCGAAATCTACTGATACACTCTTTATGTTTATCCACCCCAGATGTCCCTGCACCGGTGCCAGTCTCACGGAATTGGCGTTGCTGAGCACGCGGTGCGCCGGCAAGCTCGATATTACTACCGTGTTCCTTCGACCGCCGGGCACTGAAGCCGGGTGGGAACAGACCGGTCACTGGAAGCGCGCCAAAGCAATTCCAGGCGTGAAAGTGGTTTCCGATGATTCAGGCAAAGAAGCGCAATTATTTGGTGCGCGGACGTCGGGCGAAGTTTTGTTGTACAACCCAGCCGGCAAGCTCATATTCAATGGCGGCATCACTGGTGCGCGCGGTCATGAAGGAGACAATCAAGGTCTGGATAGTGTTTTAGGGATAGTGAAAGCAAAGGACATGCGATGTCAGATTACTAATGTGTTTGGCTGTGCGCTCAACAGTCCGCCGGAAGATGTAGCAATTGCTCAAGGACTGAAGAAATGAACGACTCTTTAAGGCAAAAAATGGCGCTGCGAGCCAAGGCGCTTTACGAAGAACAATCGAATGTGGTGCACGCCAAGACTGACAAGTTGTTTGGCGTCTTGCTTGTGTTTGAGTATTTCGCAGGGATTGTGCTGGCGTTCTTGGTATCACCAAAAGTCTGGGCAGGTCAGTATAGTGGCGTTCACATCCACGTCTGGGCTAGTATCATCCTTGGTGGCTTGATTGTCTTCTGGCCAATTTACCTGGCGATTCGACATCCCGGTAAAACCATGACGCGTCACGTCATTGCCATCGCTCAGATGCTCTATTCGGCGCTTTTAATCCACCTCTGCGGTGGTCGAATCGAAACTCATTTTCATGTTTTTGGATCGCTTGCCTTCATCAGTTTCTACAGAGACTGGCGTGTACTCCTGTCTGCGACGGTTGTCGTGGCGGCGGATCATGTTTTACGCGGTTATCTTTATCCACAGTCGATTTACGGGATCGCAGCAATTGAGCCATTGCGCTGGCTCGAGCATTCCTGGTGGGTCATATTCGAAGATTTCTTTTTAATCAATGCGTGTTTGGAAAACTGCGCCGAAATGAAACAAAACGCTTCGCGGCAGGCTGAAGTCGAGATCACTCGCGCTAGCGTTGAAGAGCTTGTGTCTGAACGGACGCAGCAATTGCAGGAAAGTGAGTTGCGAGTCGCCACACAACTTGCAGCTACGCGTACGCTGGCTGACGCTGGTTCTTTGAAGGAAGCGGCTCCAATGCTTCTGGGGACGATCTCGAGCGGCATGTTCCAAAACGTTGGTCTGGTCTGTGGGTCAATGTGGGAAGTCGACGGCGAAAGCGGTCAACTCAAGCGCATTTCGCAGGTAGAAGTCTGTTCGAGTTTGGGTGGCGATCAGCCATCGGCATCAAACGAAATGCTCGCTGCTGTTACCCAACTGGAGTTTCGACGACTGGCTGTTGAGCGGAATGCCATTGTCCATGGTCCAACGCAATCAAGCGGCTCCGCGGCATCCGTCAGCGGAACGGCATTCGCCGTGCCAATTGCGGTAGCGGGTCTGGTCTCAGGCGTGATGGAATTCTTCATCCAGAGAGATTATCAACTGAACGAACAAGAGTATGCTCTGCTTGAGTCGATGTCCAATCAGATCGGTCAGTTTACTGTTCGCCGCAAAATCGAACACACTAATAGACAGCTTGCTCACATCGTCCAATCCTCTCGTGAAGCGATTATCGGGCAAACGCTCGATGGCACGATCACGAGTTGGAACCGTGGTGCGGAGCAATTACTCGGTTACTCCTTCGGCGACGTCAACGGCAAAGCCGCGACAATGCTTGCTGAAGTCGATCTCGTTGAACAACTGGTTCTTCAGGTGGAAGCGACGGAGCAGAGCAAAGAAGCTGAAAACATCGAGACCACCTGCCTGCGCAAAGATGGCAGCGAAGTCGACGTTTCTGTCGTTAGATTTCCAGTTTTTGATGAGGACAATCGCATCGTCGGTAGCTCGGTGTTTATGCGCGATATCACAGAGAAGAAGGAAGCGGAAAAGCGAGTCAACGAATTTTATTCAATTGTTTCGCACGAACTACGTACACCTCTAACCTCTATCCGTGGCGCTCTGGGGCTGATCGAAGGAGGAATCATCACGCCGGACAGCCCGCAGATGATGGAACTGATTACCGTGGCTAGAAGCAGTTCCGATCGGCTTATTCGTTTGATCAACGATATGCTTGATCTGAAGAAAATCGAAGCCGGAAAAATGGATATGACTAAGAAGCGGATTTCTGTTGCTGAAATTGTTCAGTCCACGGTTGAGTCGTTGTCTGGAATGGCTCAGGAAACCGGCGTTACGATTCGCAGCGAAATCGCAACCGATCATTCGGTCATGGGTGATTGGGATAAACTCACTCAGATTTTGACGAACCTGGGCTCCAATGCAATTAAGTTCTCTTCATCCGGTGGCGTCGTCACTTTTGACGCTAAGATGCAGGACCGGGGGCAGTTGCGCTTCAGCATATCAGATAAGGGCTGCGGCATTGCGGACGAACATAGATCGATGTTGTTCGAGAAATTCCAACAAATCGATTCGTCCGATACACGTGCAAAAGGGGGGACCGGACTTGGTCTTGCTATCTGCAAGGCTCTGGCGACGCAACATGGTGGCACACTCGGTTTTGACAGTACGCTGGGAGAAGGCAGCACCTTCTGGTTCGAAATTCCTGTCGAAAGCGACGGGGTGTCTATCGTATCTACAGAACCGCGACGGGCAAATCTCGATAACAGTTCCGGACACGTGCTGTTGGTCGAAGATGATGATGATCTTGCCATTGTAATTGCAGCTGTGATTAAACAGCAAGGCTATCAGTTCGCGCGTGCCGGTACATTGGCCGAGGCTCAAGAAAGTCTTGCTGCAATGGTACCGAATGTGGTGATACTTGATCTGACATTGCCTGATGGCAGTGGTTTGGACTTTATCGAACACTTGCGTACCAATCCTGCCACTGTCGACATTCCTGTGATAGTTAGCACCGGACAACGAATGGATGAAAAAACGGTTGGCAATGCTGCTATCGTAGACTGGCTGCTTAAGCCATTCGACACAAGCCGGCTGAATAGATCTGTCGAGCGCGCCCTGCGTCACCCGGGCAAGTGCAAAGTACTAGTCGTTTACGACGACAGTGGTATGAGAACTGTGCTCAGTGCTCAATTGCGCGCAGCGGGCTTGGATTGCCTCGAAGCAAAAGATGGTCTCGAAGCGATATATTTAACTCGCAAAGAATCGCCTGATTTGATTGTGCTCGACGTACAAATGCCGCACTTGGACGGCTTCCAGGTCATTGAAGTATTGAAGAATGAAGATTCACGCAGCACGCCTCTGGTGATCTACTCCGGTCGCGATCTGACCCCGGATGAGCGCAACGCACTCACTCTCGGCGTAACGAAACACTTGACCAAGGGGCAGAGCCAGTGGGAATTGTCATCCGCTATCGATGAATTATTAGGCCGTATAGCTAAGCGAACCCATGAATCCGCCAGTGCCAGCAAAGATAGTAAAGAATCGGAAGACGGCCTAGAGTCAAGAGCTTGTGAGACAACTGCGGTGGCATAAATAAAAAACAGTCTCGTGTTTAATTGGGTCCAAGCATATCGGTCAATTCGTTGACATCGAGGTTTGAGTCGTGTGTCTTTTTTAAGCGCAGTTGGTACTCTTCCAGTCCGCTAGTTGAGGCGGTGAGATATTGGTAGGCAACGCGTCGGTCATTGTGTCTCCCGCGAGCTAGAAAATCCCCGGACCTGGTGGTCCTTGTGGTCCTTCCGGAGCACCGGGTATGGTGCCGGCTGATGACGGGATTCCGTCGGGATCTGATCGCTTTGCTCTGGCAATTTTTAAATTGTAAGTCGCAGCAGTCAGTTTTGCGTCGCGTTTTGCGGCTAATTCGAAATCGGAGATAGCGCCCGCCAGGTCGCCTATGCGATAGCGGGCCAGACCGCGGTTGTAGATTGGTTGGGCCAGACCGGGCATTTTTGCGTCGACAACGCTGAGTTCTGCGATGGCGGCTCGCAGATTGACGGCGCCCTGTCTCAACAATTTGTCTTTCTCCGGTCCATTAGCCTGGTGGGCGCGGGTCAGACAATCGGCGCCTCCAGCCAGGTAGATATGACCTTTGTTGTATCGCGATTGCATAAGGTCTGTTCGTAACCCGATAGCGTCGTCCAGATCTTGCAACGCATTCGGGTAGTCGCCTGAATAGATGTTGGCTAGAGCGCGATTATAGAAATACTGATAGATGTCTGCGTTTTTGTCGATCGCTTTGCTGAATGAAGCGATCGCCTCAGTGTATGCACCATTAGCGGTGGCAGTGCATCCAGTGTTGTAATCCGACGCTCCATCAATCGAAAGGGAGCTTGACCAGCCGGCACCGCCTGCCAGCCCGGCTGCTTCGGCCAAGCCCACGGCGTTTGCGAACTCAGGTTTCGCCACGATCGTTCTCGGCAGGCTGGCCATGATCGCGGTGACGTCACCGCTGGCGGTATCATTGCCGCCGGCGTCGTGGATCTGCTGCCGCAACGCATCGGGACGATTTGATGTTACGAAAACATCGATGTTGCAAAAGACAACAAGCGCACCGGCGATCGTGACCAGCGTGACTGCCAGCTTAAATGCAAACGCGCGGCCGCCGGGCAGTTTTGTGCGCTGCTCGGCCATGATGCCTTCTAAATTGTTGTACTCACGCTGGGCCGCTTCTTCGGAGCGGTCCATGACTGCCAGTTCCCATTCATCGATCAGTTTTTCATCGATCGGAAAATTTTTCTCCTCGATTTTTTTCAACGACTGGTCGCGCGCTACTTTGGCCACTTCAAACGCTGCTGTATAGACTATCTCGAAGAATTCATCCGAGTTGGTCACACCCTGTGCCACAAGTCCACTAGCCTTGCTGCGCGCGGCTGTGTTGGCGGAATGTTCAATTGCAGCAAGTGTATCTTTGATCAGCTTATCCATCGCCTGTCGACGTTTGTGTCCGATCTTCGGCGCTTGCTCCTGGCGTTTGCGGCGCAGTTCTTTCAATACTTCGCGTTCTTCAGCCAGGCTGGTATGGACGAATTCGGAAGGGGCGACTTGTCTGAGTGGACCGCTTGGAACGTTGGTTTCCGGCTCTAATTGCGCTTTTGCGGGGCCTTCGACCTGAGCGACGGTGGCGACTAAACTGCCAGGTTCGACATTGCCGGCGAGCACTTTGTCGTTAACCAACTCATGAAAATCGCGGAATTTTTTAGGATCAGTCAGGTATTCGAAAGCCCTGTCCAGTTCATCCAAACGTTTTTTCGCTAACGAATTCAAACGCAAATCGCTGGACAACATATCCTCGCGACACCGTTGCACTTCGCGGTCTCGTGCTCGCCTCAGTTGGCGGCGCGAAGCTCCGGCCGGCACATCTAGTATCGTGCGCAGCTGGTTGCGTAGCGTGTTTTCATCGATCTGATTGCTCAGGATCGCACCTCCGGTCTGGTACTCGATCTCTATACCCTGATTCTGCTCCGCGTTTATTCAAAATCGAGTAAACCCGTCTGATAACAAGCAGCATTAACAAGTATCTATTAGCCTTCATAGACAATATTACGATAGCGGGCATAAGAGAGTATTCTCGGAACTCGCGTACCGGATTGGTGCGCCAAAGCTCGGTTGACAGGAGTCTGAGGCACTAGATGCCGAAGACAAAACGGATGCAATCACAAGACAACTTACCAGAGACCGAAGGTCAAAACGAAGCGCACAGCGCCAATCTAGTCTCCCGCGGGCTGGCAGGATTCTTTTCGGCCTGGGCCAAAATATTTCGGTCGCGCGGTGCAGTGGTTGTAATCGGGCTGGTTGTGGGCGCGTTGTTTGTTTACATGATCGTCAGCAAGCTGGAATGGAGCACGGTTGCACTTGCGTTTAAAACCGCGCATTGGCTGCCGTGGCTGCCGTTGGCTGTGCTGACGTACATTCTGGGGATGTTGCTCAGGGGCTTGCGATTGCAGATTCTGGTGGCTGAAGAATCGATCATCTCGATTGGCACCGCCAGTAATATCATCGCAGTCGGTTACGCCGTCAACAATATTTTGCCTGCTCGCCTTGGTGAATTTGCACGAGCTGGTATGCTGGCGGAACGAACCGGCATGCCGTATTTGTTGGCTCTGACAATCACGTTTCTCGAACGCCTGCTCGATGGCTTAGTAATTTTGTTTCTTTTCATCACAGCATCGCTGATAGTGCCTGCCACTACAGAACTTCGCAACGGAGCTGCGCTGGCTTCACTGATTTTCGTCGTCGCTATGTTGACCGTTGCGATCGTCACATTGACGCCGCAGAACGCGGTGGCGCTGGTTTCCAACCTGACCTCTCTGTCAGGACGCAAGTTGCACGACAAAGCGGTGGCGTTGGTGACGCAGATAAATCGTGGCTTCGGTTGTTTGCGAAACGCTCAGAGCGCCATTTTGATCCTGGGGAGCAGCTTTCTCGTCTGGCTTGTCGAGGCGCTTTTCTTCATGTTGATAATGCCTTGTTTTGGTCTGCCGCCCGGCATAATTCGCGCGGTGATTACAATGGCAGTGACCAATCTCGGAATTTTGATTCCGTCCACGCCCGGTCACGTAGGAACTTATCACTTCGCCTGCGAGCGATCGTTAATCAACGTATGTTCGGTGTCGGGGGTGACGCCCGGCACCATCGATCCGATTATTGTCGATCCCAGTGTCGCTGTCAGTTACGCGGTGCTGGTTCACCTCGTCTATTATGTCACGGTCACAGTCTGGGGCGTTTATGCGTTAGCGCGTTACACGCTGGAACTTGGTTCGGTAGCCGCTTTGACATGGGAGGCCAAGCCGATTAGAACGCTGCCGACCGAGCAACAACAGATGGTCAGTGTAATCACATCCTACCCTCAAATCTCATCGCGAGTGGTGGAGTCGGTCACCAAGTTCTGGTCAGGGATGTGTGAATGTTTTATACCGGATGAACATAGACTGGCTGATGATGCGGCTTACCAGCGCGTTCTTCGAGAGACAAGCATCTTCACTGTTACCGAATTGGAACGTTTGCCTTTTCGGCTTCGTGTGCTTTTCGACGCAGGCATAGTGGTTTTTAAAGCAGTCGTGATTGTTTTAAACGGCAAATTTCTTTGTGAAATTCCTTTGCCGCGCCGCCGGGCGTTGATCGAGTCATGGGCCTTTGGCAAAGTTTCACTGACCCGAAAATTCATGAAACCCATCCGCAGCCTGGCTTTGTGTTATTACTACGATCACCCTGAAGTGCAGGCCTTGCTGGACAGCCGCAGGCGTCAGGGCGGAGACCAGCCCCGAGAGGGAGTTTCCATGCCATGAGCAACACCGTCGGTTCCGTCAAAGTGGAAGTGCTGATCATCGGCTCCGGTGCCGGTGGCGCGACCACGGCTGTGGAGCTGGCTAACGCCGGTTTCGAAGTCGTAGTTCTGGAAGAAGGCGCTCGTCATGGGCTGGATGCGTACGGTCAAGGTGTGCCGCAGGCGATGCAATCGTTGTATCGAAACCGGGGCATGACGCCAATCTTGGGCTCCGTGCCGATCGGCTATGTGGAAGGACGTTGTCTTGGTGGCTCGACGGAAGTGAACAGTGGTTTCTGGCATAGAATGCCGCCGGAGTTCGTCCTTCGCTGGGTCAATCAATTCGGTATCAAGGATTTTACGATTGAAAGTCTCACCCCTCATTTTGAATGGGCGGAGAAACATCTGCACGTTACGCAAGCTCCCGAAGTTCTGCCTAAGAACAGCGCTGTTTTCAAACGCGGAGTTGAGGCGATGGGATGGTCAGCCCGAGCCGTTCCTCGTGCTGCCAACCATTGCGTCAACACTAATATGTGCGCTGCCGGTTGTCCTCAAGGCGCCAAGCAAGGCATGTCGCGAAATCTGGTGCCGCTTGCCGAAGCTGCTGGCGCCAAGTTTGTCACTAACTGCAAAGTAAAATTGCTTTTGAAAAGCAAAAAACGAATCACTGGTTTGCTCGCGGAAATAAAGCGCGACGACAACTCAACAGATCTCGTGCGTATCGATGCTGACTACATCTTCGTGTGTGGTGGTGCCACTCAGACTCCAGCGTTATTGAGGCGAAGCGGTATCAAATCGCACGTCGGCGATACGTTTCAAATTCACCCGATGTTGAAAGTGAATGCGTTGTTCGACGAAGAAATTGATGCGCATAAATCCGTGATGCCGATGCTTCAAGTTAAAGAGTTTTGGCCAGATATCTCGCTTGGAGGCTCGTTCTTCAGCACCGGACAGTTAGCGATGAATCTTAGCGATAACTGGCCGGACACAAAACATTTGATGGAACAATACCGCAATATGGCGACGTATAATGTCGCTGTGCGCAGCACCGGCCGTGGTAGCGTTCGACCTGCACGTTTTGGCAGCGAGTATTCAATTTTGAGATATGAGCTCTCCGATCTGGATGTTCGCAATCTCAGTCAGGGACTGGCTCGGCTCTCGTCGTTATTGCTCGCGGCTGGTGCCCGGTCCGTTCATCCATGCATTCAATCATTGCCGACAATTACATCCGAACTCGATGCCGTCAAGTGGCTCGATGAAACTCTTCCGCGCTCTTCTCTCAGTTTGACGACGGTTCATGCCTTCTCCACTTGCCCCATGGGAGAGCGCGTTGACAGGTGCGCCGCCGACTCGTACGGGAAAATCTTCAACTACGAAAATCTGTTTATCAATGACGCCAGTATGTTGCCCGAATCACCGGGCATCAATCCGCAAGGTACAATTATGGCGCTCGCACGGCGAAATGCACTTCATTTTATTTCGACAAAAAGGTGAACGACATTGGCTTCTAGAATGGCAATTGTGACAGGTGCACCGGGATGGTTGGGGTCGCGATTGGTCGAGTGTTTACTCACAGGGTTGCCTGATGTAGAACAACTCAAGGACGCAAAGCCGCGTATCGTGCGGATTGCCAGGCAGCCGGGGGTGGATAGTCATATATTTGATCGGTTTGGCGAGTCCGTTCAAACAGTTGAATGTGATATCACTAATGGTGCCGATGTAAAACGATTATTTGAAGGAACGTTCAAGCCCACAGTTTTTCACATCGCCGGCATTGTTCACCCAACTGCAGGCAGGAAGCAGTTTTACGACGTCAACGTTAACGGCACAAAGAATTTGCTGGCCGGCGCAGTCAACGTGCACGCCGGCAGATTTATACATGTTTCATCAAATTCGCCACTCGGGACAAATCCATCACGAACAAAATTATTCGATGAGGACTCGCCTTATAACCCTTACATGCACTACGGTCAGAGCAAGCGCGAAGGCGAAGATTTAGTCAACGCCAAATCAATCGAGGGCAAACTAGAGACTGTAATCATAAGACCACCATGGTTTTACGGACCAGGTCAGCCAGCCCGGCAGAGTCTGTTTTTTTCGATGATTAAAACCGGCAAAGTTCCAATTGTCGGCAGCGGTGAAAACCTTCGTTCAATGGCATACATCGACAACATTTGTCAGGGTCTGATGCTTGCTGAACTGCAAGAGTCCGCTCGCGGTCAGACATACTGGATAGCAGATCGCCGACCATACACAATGAATGAAGTCGTGGATACGATTGAACGACTTCTGGAAACGGAATTTAAAATGCAGGTTGCTCACAAGCGCATGCGGTTGCCTGACTTAGCCAGCGAAGTCGCTCTGGCTGTCGATGCCACGCTGCAAGCGGTCGGACTGTATCATCAAAAGTTTCATGTTTTGAGTGAAATGAATAAAGACATCGCCTGTAGTATCACGAAAGCGCAGAAAGAATTGCATTACGATCCGAAAGTGTCACTTGAAGAAGGCATGCGAAGAAGCATCCGCTGGGCCCTCGCCAACGGGCAGACGATCTAACAGGCACCGGCGCCTTCTTTCAGGTTTACTAGAATTTTGCCGGTTCTCTGGGACCGCGCTATTTTGGCGCTTCTTTACCATGGGAAAAATATGCAAACTTTGCCGCGAAGTCTGTGCAAATACACATATCAAATTTGCCTGCACTTGATTACTATATTTACACAAGGGAACCCCAATCCCCCCGCATCGCAAACGGAAATAAGTAAGACGAGGATTTCTCCCAGCAATCTTCCTCCTTGTTGAACTGATAAGCGTCCATGAGATCCGCCGCAGATCATGGACGCGTTTTCCATTTGGAGTTTTGAAAACGAATCAAGTTTGAAGGCGATTGCTCGAGTAATTTGTCAGGCACCATATCTGGTGCTGATTTTCCGTTCCTCGCTAAGGTGAGGGTGAGTCTAGCAACGCCGACTTGGCTCGAATTTTATCTCTCTCAGCGGCTTTTCGCTGCATGCGCGTTGGGTCCCCGAAGTAAAAATCTAGGATGTCCTTTATTGCGGCATCCGGGTCGTCCCACTCATTGATGAAATCAGCTGGACCCATGCCACCAACGCAATCTTGGCCGTCGACCAGCCATTTACTATTGGAGTTCATTAGCTTAAGCATTGGAGCATCGAGAGGCGGACATTGCTCGCCATCACCGATGGTTATGTAGCCGATTTTGTATTCCGGAATGCTATTGCCAGGCGTGGCGGCCGGCTTGCAAACCCACACCCCGTGGTCGAATGCTGCAAATGGGTGCGATACGTGCAGCCCTGCTTCTCGCAATTTTGTCAGGTTTTGGTCGTCAATTAACACTATGGCCGAACCTCCAGTCGCAGTTAATCCAGTTTACGATACGCGGCGTGACCGGTCCATGCTTCACGAAAGTCACTGAATTTCATCTCGTAACTAGTACCCTCTAAGGGATCTCGAATCAGTAGATTCCCAGTTGCACTTTGCCCATCAATAACAACAGCATGAGGTGGTTTTGGATTCCCCGTCCATGCCCAATCTCGCAAATGCGCAACCCATGGCCCGCCTTGATGAAGCTCATGCATCGTAGTCGGTCCGCTTTCGGACGTCCATCGTTCACCCAACGCATCAGCAAGATCTTTAACTGAACTGGGGCGCCCAATGCGGTCTAGCAGCTCCTTTTCTGTCACTTGTCCATTCGAAACCATTTCCCCAGCTGCAGAAAGGCAGGAGTCATCAAATGATTGGCGAATAGCATTGTCCGCAAACTGCTCATTAATAACAGGCCACCTGTATGGTGACCGAACTTTGCCTAAATCAGTGCGTTGGAAACGACCGGTAACTTCATCAATTTGATACTTGCCACCATCCCCGGTATCTCTAATCTTCCGGCCTGAGAAACCCTTTCCTTCGACGTCGTCCGCCGTGGACATTGCAAAACAATCATTTCCCTTAATTCCGGCGGGTTCAATTCCGTCGAAGAAACCGCTGGGAATTCCGGCCAACTCACGCTCGTGCGGTGTTAGTCCAAGTTTTTGAATTTCCTGATATAAAAGCTGCCTAGATCGTGCAGCCAATTCAGGAGTGGAGGCACTTAATTGCTCCGCGGCACGAACAGACGCGCGGAGACCTTCGATAACAGTCAAATCCACCTGTGTTGCAATCGTTTCGGTCGCCTTCAGTGCCATCTCTCCCGTCTTAGTTGAGCCTTCGGGATTCACGAGGAAGAAGGCCGTTTCGCCAATCACGTGACCTTTCTCGCGCGACGGTAATGAACCGTACTTTTCGCTTACTGCCAGAACTGCATTTCCCAAACGCTCGAATGCATGATTTACGGAATTTGGATCTTGGGTCATCGCAACGATTGTGTTTCCTACAGCTTTGAACAACGGCTCGTTGATGGCGTTCGGCTTCGCCAGAAAACTCGCGACTGTACCGTCCGTGAGCGCCTTCCATCCGATGGCAACTGATTCTTTGGTGTGCTCCTTCGCGATATTCAGTCCTTCTCCGATGCCTACGAACTTCTGAACCTCACCATCTAAATATTTCTGCCAACCGTCTGAGTCACCAACCCTGGTGGCAGCCGCTTTGACGAAATCATGCAGTTTTTCAATAGGATCGCGATTCTCGACTGTTTGTTCATGGTCCATTCCAAGCGAAAATTCTTGATCCCCGGTTTCCTTCCAGGGATAGTCAATCACCGTGCCATAATCCTCTGCCGCCACTTTCGATGCTGCACCGGACTTTTCTTGAACACCAGACGCTGTTTCAACATAATCGCCGTAGTCGATTCCAAACGCATCCATCTGCGCTTGCTGTTTCTGCGCTTCTTCTAGCGTCATTCCGGGTGTGAGCGCCGGCAATTCGCGGACGCTTTCCATTATGTTGTCGTTGGTTTCTCTAGCGTTTTTCAGGTCAATGGCCAATACCTTGCGATCCGGATTGAGATTCTCTGACCCCCCTTTCTTTTCGCTGGGGATTTGACGGTCATTCCCATCGCCACCTTCAGAACTCTTGGTCATGGATACGCCTCATCTGGTTGACGCCTCATATTTTTTACCCGAGTAGCCGCCGCAGAAAACAGCATTGCGCGAGATTTCCCGCGGTCTGGGGTTATTTATGATTCTATGTTTTTGTGACGATCGTCTCACTGGTGAATTCAACAGTAGGAGCGAAAAAACGAAAAGATGTGAGCGCCACCAAATCTGGTGCGCTCTGACTTGGGCGAGTTCTTGCCTTAAATTTGTCGCTTCTATTTGATGCTTTCTTTGGTGGCTGCGGTCTTCGCGGCTTTCTCGGCGGCGCGTTTTGCCATTGCTGCTTTGGTTTCAGCGGCTTGCATATCGGTTGCTTGCTTTTCTGCGTCGGCTTGTTTTTTAGCGTCGGCTGCTTGTTTTTCCATCTCTTTGGCGAGCTCTTTTGGATCTTTTTCGAGATTGATTAGAGCTGCTTTGAATATGGCAACCTGCTGCTCAGGCGGGTTGTGCTTCATGGCGTCGAGAATTACAGCGCGTGCTTTTTCTTTGTTGCCTAAACGATAGTGAATTTCGGCAAGGTTTTGAATTGCGCGTTGATTGAGCGGTTGAATCGCAATCACCTTTTTGTAGGTTGCTTCAGCACCTTCATAATCTTTGTTGCTTTCTTTCAGCACGGCGAGCGCGTGCAGAGTGCCGACATTGGTCGGTGCAATTTTTTGCGCTTCGCCGAGTAATCGCAGCGCTTCTTCTTTATCGCCCGGGTCGTTGCGATAAACCAGGCACTGAGCCAAATTGTTGTAGGTCGATATGAATTTTGGATCGTCTTTCAGCGCATCTTTATATTCGGCGATGGCGTTGGCGTGCATGCCCATACTCTGCATCATCAAACCTTGCTGAAAATGCTTCGAAGGCGCCTGAGTCTGAGCACTTTCTAAGATGGAAGCTTTGTTAGCTTTCGTTTCGATGACTTTGCTCGGTTGTTTGATTACTGTCGTGGCATTCTTTCCGGTGGCGGGCTGGGCCTTGATATTGACGCTTCCAGGCTTAACTTCTTCGAGGAAAAAACTGGCATCTACTTGTCTGCCGTGAGCTGGAGGTTTGGTCGCATTTTGAGGTCCGGCGGCAGTTGCCGGCTGAACGCTAGCGGGTGCCAAAAGGCAGACTGAGACGAATGGAAGCAAGAAACGCATGGTGATTTGACAACCTCAC
Organism: Candidatus Obscuribacter sp.; assembly: GCA_021772095.1. Taxonomy (GTDB): domain Bacteria; phylum Cyanobacteriota; class Vampirovibrionia; order Obscuribacterales; family Obscuribacteraceae; genus JADYXR01. The sequence goes on from JADYXR010000209.1 coordinate 60,124, forward strand.
AAAACAAAGCCCGGAGCATTATATCGGGTTTCCTCTTGACACTCCTTGGCTCCGTTTCACTAAGAGGGCGTGGTGGCCCGATTTGCATGATTTAATAGATAGGTTTCAGGGAATATTTGGGCTCAGAACGAAACACCATGCCTTGATGGGTTTCATTGGTGTCGGATGACTATTAGCAAAAAGTCTAAGAAGGTAGAAGAGTCCCTGATCGGGGCCGGCGCGGTCACGCGCCCTGCTGACGACCAGGACCAGGACGGCAACAGCACCCGGGTCGAGACCCTTTCGACTCCCGGAGAAGCCGACTTATTTCTCCGTTCAGCAACTGATAATTTTCGCTGGGAAGATCAGATGCCGCGGCCGGAGAATTTAGAGAAGCTTCGCAAAGATTTGAAAAATGACCTCGCTCACGTTCCAGTGCTTGCTGCATCTGGTGAGGTTACCAACGTCTTTGAAAAGTTAGATTCGGACCCGTTTCTTGCAAGAGCCGATAAAGAGCTGATCTGGAACTGCATGGCAGTGGTTCGCGAAATGTTCTGGCAGTTGGAATACGGCGAGGGCAGTGTTTCGACGGGCTATCAATGGAATATGAACTGGAAACACACGCGCGCGGAAGTCGACCAGGTCTATGACGCGGCGCGCTTGTTGAGTCTGCCTCCGAAGGATACAAGAGACGCGTTGCTCGCTTCGATTTTTTCCGACGCGATCAAGAGTCGCAAGAATTTCATTATCCATAATGTGCACGGCGCTCAGGCTGCCGTTCAAGCGCTTTCTTATTTTATCGATCCGATTAAACCGTCCAATCGCAAAAGTATGGAGCGCGTCGCTCGAGCCAGCATGGAGCACCAGATCGCGCCACCGGAATTCATGGCCAGTATCGTCGCCATCATGCTGCATCACAAACACAAGCTCGGTAAGTTCAATCCGTCTGCCCCTACCGGTAGTGGCACAGGTGTTGCGACTGTGCACAGTATTTTCGGCAAGATTAGAGATCCGTTCAATCTTCAACACATCTCGGACGACCTTCGGCGTATCGATTTTACTGAACATGAGCGCGAGATGTTAGCCACCCTAGGCATTGAAGAATGGCACGTGCCGCACCCGCAAGATCCGGATTCTAAAATCGGTCATGCCGTGATCGCCGGCGATCATTCCATCAATTACAATCACCCGGAAGGCTTCGCCAAAATTGCTATGCTCCGAGGTCCCGACACTGAGTCGATCTTCGAAGATGACACCATTCACCATTCTCTGGAATCGGCGGTTCAAAGTTTCACTGATTCGTTCCGCGTGATTCGTCCGGAAGTTCAAGGTTTGGCTTTGAAAGGTTTGCGGAGGACAAAAACTTCTGTCGAACGCGTCGCGTCGATAATGACCGAAATATTCAACGGCGTCATAGTCGGACCTCGCCAAAACGGCACCATGTCTGGTCACGACAAGATTAAACAAGCGGTGCAGCGCGCTCACGAAAAACATCCCCATCTTTATACAGCCGATGTCTGCACTTTGTCCGAGGCTGGAAATCGTTATGTCGAGCATACTTATACATTGATCGGAAAAATCATGGATGACTGGTACAAAACCCATGGAGCGATTCCGTTTAATCCCAAGCATCTCAAGGTCGATGAGCCCGGTCCCGGCAAACTGCCGTTCTGGAATCATCCTTTGAAGTATCCCGAGCGTGACGAAGACGGTGGACCTATCCTGGCGTCTTTGAGTGACCTGGAGAAAGAACAATTTTTGTTTGCCGACAAAATTCGGGAAATCGCTGTCGAGCTCCTGCGCGCGGAGCAATGGATTTTCTCGCTTCGCGAACATTAATTGGTCTTGACATATGCATCCCAAGCCTTTACGATTTGGTCTTTGGGAGCAATCCCTGTTCAGGAATCCATTTACTAACTAAATCGAATCTGTCCTACGCGTGATTTTTGTCGCGCGCACTTCCGATTCATTGCTACCTTGACGAACGATCCCTGGTTTGACGAAGAAGACCGTCTTCTCGCCTCAACAGAGGATTGACACTGCCTTTTCGAAGGGTGCTCTCATGAATATCGCTAAAAAAACTAAATCACCACTTTACCGCATGGGCGAAATATTGCTGGAAGCAGGAATAATTTCACCTGATGTTTTAGACCAGGGCTTGTTAATCGCAAAACGAGCCGCTATGCCGCTTGGCCGCGTGCTGATTATGTCCGGTCATGTCAGCGAATTGGACGTTGAATGTGCTCTTGTTACGCAGGTTTCAATCAGAGATGGTGCCATCGATGTAAGAATGGCTAAGGAACTTCTGCGTTTTTCTCATGTGCACCAGGTCACTATCGACGAAGCGTACAGATTGAATGGTATCGGCCGCGGTATCGGTCCTCTGCCTCGCATGGGCAAACTCGTGCTGGCTGCAGGACTCGTAGACGACGTCGGACTCAAGTGTGCCATGCGTCATAGCAAGGCTACAGGTTATCCATTAGGTCGAGCACTGGTTGCTTTGAACCTGATTGAAGTATCGACTTTGTTTGATTGTCTCAATCTTCAAATTCTGATGAGAGACAATCAGCTGACATTCCTTCAGGCTGTGCGCGCATTACAGTCTATCCATAGCTTCAAAGTCACTTTTGACGCTGCTTTGCAGTCAGTCGGTGTGATTTATCCACGACATAGTAAACAGGTTCGTTTTGGAGATTTGCTCTCTGAAGCAGGCTTGCTATCTAAAGAAGACAGTTTGATTATCGCCGAACTCGGCACTGAAAACGACGCCAGCTTCGGTGAGTTGTTGGTCCAATATAATCTCATGACACCACAGATGGTGGAGTGCACCGTTCAAATTCAACAAATGTTGAAGATGCCGATGTTCAGCAAGGCGCGCGCCTATCGCTTGTTAAAGTTGATGCATTCCATGAATGTGCCTCTGGAAAAATTGCTCGCGGAATTCGATGTTCTCGATCAAATCGTCGCTCTTTTGAGAGCCGCCGGCGTGATCGACGAACGCACCATGCGCGATACCGCCGCTTCGATCACCGATTTCGAATACAGCATTGCCGAAGTTCTAATCCAGCGTGGATTGATTACCAAGGAAATGTCTCGAACCGGGCTGGTCATGCTCAAGGAGATCGAACGCGGTGTGGTTTCTTACGAGAAGGCACTGGAAGTTCTCCGATCGCTCGAGAGGCAGTACGAAAAAAAGTATTTACAGAGTCCCGCGTGGGACTCGGCGAGCAGAACCGAAGATCTGTTGACGGTAGCCGCCTGATTCTCAAATGAGGTAACAGCTAACTAAATTTTTTGCCCCCGACTAGAGCAATTGAGCGCCCGAGTGATTAACTCCGCAAGGGCGCTTAATTATTGGTGCCGTTCAGAACCAAGTCATAACAAAGCAAGAAAGGAATGTCTTGGGCAGACCATCGGGCTTCTCGGAATTTATCGGTCATTCTTCAGCGGGAGCTCGCTCTTATGTCCATCGCCATCCCCATTGCCATCTTGTATGTTTATGCCTGGGTCTGCATAGTAACTGCCAGCGCTCTTTAACGGGAGTAACCATTCCATCTCTTGCCGAAATAGATTTGGATCAAAGTGCTCCATTGTAATGTACTTAGCAGCGCCCAATGCGCGTGCGGCTGTGCGCACTCCATCGGATAGATACTTGCCTAATTCAGGTGGCTCAGCGCTGAAGCAAACGAATGGAACTGACCGAAGGTGAGGATCGCCTTTAGTCCAGCGCAGAAAATCAAACACGCTACCGCCGTTTTGTAAATGGACATCAGAGATGATTAGGTCAATATCAGAGCTTCTCAGCACTTCCATGGACTCGTGAAACGTTTTCGCGTTCACGACACAGTGCCCGTAATGCTCCAAGCTGTCGCTTATCAGCTTCGCCTGTTCGCTGTGTTCCATCGTCACTAATATTTGAGCATCCATTTTTATTCACCACTTTCTTTTACTAGTGTCAGGTTTTTCTTGTCATTCGGAGTCTTCTGTACTAACAACTTGTTGATATGCCTTAAAAATTGATCTGGGTCAAAAATATCCATCTCAATGTAGGCTACGCAACCCAGAGTCCTTGCCGCCGTGCGCACTCCATCAGCCAGATACTTAGCTATCGGTGTTGGTTGGGCACTGAGGAGTACAAAGGGAATGTGGCTGGTATGCGCTTCTTTTTTCACTACACGCAAAAAATCGAATATGTTGCCACCATTTCAAGGTGAACGTCCGAGATAATTAGGTCTACCTTTTGGTCTCGAAGTAACGCAAGCGCTTTAACATAAGTGTCAACCACGAACACTTCATGACCGCATTCCTCTAAGCACGCTTTCACCTGCCTGGCGTTAGTGTGCTCTTCAAGTAAGGCCAAAATCAGAGCGGCCATTTATCACCTTTTCACTGTCTGTGTGGTCACCAGACGAGGTGAGAAAAACGCCCACTCTTACAAAGTGGCATCCTGAAATTTTTTTGAACGCAAAATCATCCTAATCTATGTTCAATGTAGCCCATTACGCCAGCACCATTGCCAGTTTCTTGATTGCTGTTCAAGACTTAAGCCTGCAATCAGGTGGCTACTCCGCAGGACGGAGATTGTTAATTTGCTGCGCTTCTCAAGAATGCATGGCCGCGGACTATCTCTTTTCGCCTTTGTTGTTTTATCAATCTTTCAATGTTATTCAACGCTGCTTTACTCGTCAAAAGCTCGTGCCCATTACATTCTGTGGGAAACAGCCGCGGCGCCTCTTCAATCTGCTGCAACAGCTTGATCCGGATCGCCTCTAGCTCTTCAATTGGTTGAATCTCTTCTGGTTTCAACATCCATCTCATTCCTCCCACTCTAGTGTACTCGAGTTTTTGCCAGATGTTGTGTTTTGAGTAATTGAATAAGGTGGCGTATTCTTTCAATAACGACAAAGAAAGGAGATACGCCAATGAAGAAAGATA
>JADYXR010000210.1 GCA_021772095.1 Candidatus Obscuribacter sp.
AAACGCGACGCTCACTAATGATCCGACAATGCCAGAAATCAGATAAACCCAGAGGTATCGCCAGGTGCCGAGTGTGCGTTCCATCTCGCTGCCGACGTATGCAATCAAGCAAACATTAACGAGCAAATGCGGAAGACTGGCGTGTAGAAAGGTGCAGGTCAGCAAGCGCCATGGCTCTGGTCCCAGAGTCAATGGACCAAAGTTGCCGCCCCATTCGATCAATGTCTGAGATGTTTGGTTTGCCAGAGTAAACGAAGGTCCTTTCATGACCATCAAACCATAGAGCACCGTATTTAGTACTACCAGGAAGATTGTTGCAATGTGGCCCTTTGAAAACACCTTATCGCTTATCCAAAAATGATTCCATAAATTCGACGCGAATCGCGCGAGCATATCAAAGTATCGCTAATTCAAAGTAACTGCAATCGTGGAAGCCCGAATGAAGACCTGGTGGAATCAGCCTGTTATCGACTTCCATTCTCGTGACGATTCCATTCTCATTCGAATTCGATTCTCCACACAATCGTGAAAGCCCGAGCTTGCGCCCGGGCTTTCGAACTTTTGAGCTTTAAAAGCTACGATTACTTGCGAAGAGTAATGGTTGCTTTTTCGCCTTCGAATTTAACTTCAGCTTTGCAGCCGAATTCTTCAGCGAAGCTGGAGATGCACTGTTCCATGGAAGCGCACATTTTGGCTTCTTGCTCTTTAGGCATGCCGTGCTCTTTCATTGCATTCCACATTCCGCAGGAATTGTAGTGAAGAGTAGCTTCTTTGTCGTCGCCCCAAACTTCGATCTTTGAACCGAAGATGTTTGATTCGAGTTCAGCTTTAGCTTTGAGGATTTCGATTGGGGTCTTGACGCCCAATTTGTGGAAATAAGCGTACATTGGCTTGCGGCTAGCTTCTTGGAACTCTTTAACAGCGCCTTCGCCTTGTTTGCAGAGTACTTGCATAGCAGCTGACATGTTGTTAGCCATCATGCGCGAATACATTTCATGCATTTGCTCAGGCTTCCATGTAGGCTTAACTTCGGTTTTTTGTAATGTAGTAGACATATCACTCTCCAGTAAACACAGTTCGTTTTTATGAACGCTCGAGTCGAACGTTCGTTTGATTACGATGCTGGTTATTGTAGGCCGGATTCGTGAAAAGTTAGCCCGTTTTAAGACTTAATCCGCATTTCTTCTTGGCAACATGAAAGCTCAAAGAATGGCTTTCAGTGCGGCTATCAGCAATTCACACTCTTCGGGTGTGCCGATGGTTATACGCAAACAGGTAGGCAAACCGAAAGATACCAAGGGGCGAATTGCTATGCCGTGTTTTAGCAGTCCGTTCCAAACTCGCGTGACCTCATCGGCGCTTCCCATTTCGATCAAAATGAAGTTCGCATGCGACGGAACCCGCTTCAGGCCTAATGCATCCAGTTCAGTTCTCAGATATTCCATGCCTGCTTCGTTGTTGCTCACGGTCTTCATGAGAAACTCGCGATCTTGAAGAGCGGCTAAACCAGCGTAATGCGCAAGAATGTTTGGTTCGAACGGAAGCTTGATCCTATTAATAAAATCAATCAAGCGATCATGACCTAAACCATAACCAAGTCGAAGACCAGCCATACCCCAGGCTTTTGAGAATGTGCGCAAGGTCAGAACGTTATCAAGTCGATAAGTCATCGAGTCAGGATAATCAGGCTCCTTACAGGCAAACTCGTAATACGCTTCGTCCAGGACCACGAGAACGTGCTCTGGCACCTTTTCCATGAAGCGTTCGAATTCGGCGCGACCGAAAATTGTTCCAGTCGGATTATTCGGATTGCATAAGTAGATGATTTTAGTGTGGTCATTAATCGCTGCAGCGATGCCTTCCAGGTCGAAGGTGTAGTTCTTCAGCGGGACTTTGCGCAGTTTGATGCCCATGCCGTTGACCAGAACATACAATCCTATAAAGGTACCTTCTGAGGTCAAAACCTCATCATCCTCATGAAGGAACGCGCGCAGCGTGTTGGCAAGGATGCTTTCGCTGCCGCTGCCGATCGTCGTGTTTTCAAGCTTGACGCGATAGCGCTCGGACAGCGCTTTTCGCAGCGTCAGTCCGCCGGCTTCCGGATAGCGTGACAATTCTCTGGCGCCCTGCTGGACAGCTTGAATTACGGAATCTGGCGTCCCCAGCGAGTTTTCATTGGAGGCAAGATTGATGAACTTCTCAATACCCAATTCTTTTTTGAGTTCGTCAGGCGGTTTGCCTGGCTTGTACGGCTCGAGTGACTCGACGTAGGGAGGCACGAGCTTCCGCTCTTTGGGCGAATTTGAGATTGTCATGGTTTCCCTTGTTTTCACGGTTCCTGGGACAAAAAAGAGGGGCAAAATGCACCGCACGTAGGCGAAATGGTAGTCTCGCTCAGCGGTTGGTGATCTTCACTAAAATTAGCATTTAAGTGCTCTAAACACAAATATACAATAGGTAATAAATCGGATGGACGCGCTGACAGCCTACGGTTTGGTTTCGGTTTCCCTGATGCTGATTTTTTATGGACTGGAAGAACGAAACGCTATTTATGTTTTGTTCTTCGCCGTCTCGTGTGTCATGGCATCTGTTTACGGCTTTATGCAGGGCGCCTGGCCGTTCGGATTAGTCGAGTCAATTTGGGCGTTGGTCGCCCTGAGGCGCTGGTATCGTCGGCGGAAAGGCACGCCACCAGACCATAATTCCCAATCGTAAAGCTACGAACGTCACCCTGTACAGATTCTTGGCTCTTCGTGGTAATATGCAATATACGCCGTGCGGGTGTAGTTCAATGGTAGAACGGCAGCCTTCCAAGCTGCACACGAGGGTTCGATTCCCTCTACCCGCTCCAATTTTGTAATTGAATAAAAAATAGTACGTCGAGCAGGTGCTCCGCTTGATGACTGTGGGTTTTGTTGACAGTGAATTTTGCCGGTGCAATGACTGTTGATTTTAGTGGTATCGGTAGTGGTGCCCGAAATTTCGGTGAGCGGCGAACTCAGTGTATCGGTCTGGAGCTGCTAAACTTCAGTTGCTTGTTGTCCTGATGCGGTCGAAGTTTCAAAATTGCATTTTTAAAATCGGTCATTGTCTGCAGTCGATCTTCCGCTCGCTTTTCAAACGCCTTGTGCAGAATCTGTTCGAACGGCACCGGTACTCGTGTCATCACAGGGTGATCGGCGATCTGCATTTGCATGGTGTCTATTAGTGTAGTTCCGACGAATGGCGGCGTTCCGGTCAATGCGTAAAACATGCAACAAGCCATGGAATAAACATCTGACGCTGGCGTGATCTTATAACCGATGCACAGTTCCGGACTAAAATAGCTGGCCAGACCGGGCGGAAGTTTGTCGGTAATTGCTCCAGCCGGGAGACCGACGAATTCACCCATTTGCCACAGTCGTTCGCGGCCGGGATCGTTTAATGCGTCGGCACAATCGAAGTCGATGATGACTGGCTGATCTAGACCATCTACTTTCCGGATGATGATGTTGTCGGGATTTAAATTTCTGAGGATGATGCATTTTTCAGATTGATGAGCAAACTCCATCGCAGCGCATAGAGCTGAAAACACATTGCAAAATCTATCGGCATTCATCGGGCCTTCTGTCTCGATCAGTCGGGTTAGCGTTAGTCCCTCGATGTATTCGAATACACCAAAGACTTGTTTTGTATTACTCAGCACGCCCTGATCAAGCACTCTGCAAATGTTTGGATGTATCAACTGGGAGTTCAGTTTAAGACTGTTTTGAAAGCGCTTAACAGGCGGACTGCTGGGATGTTCCAATCCCAGAACTTTGACGATTACCGAGCCCTGGTCGCATGTCGCAAGATAGACCGAGCTGTTGTCGCCTTGATGAAGCTTTTGAACAATTTCGTAGCGTTAGCGAGTACTTGACCAATCATCGAGTCCGTTTCAGTAGTCATATATTTTTAACTCCACTCATCACCTTTCTAACTCTTCTACCGCAGCGGCCAATCGTCAATCGTTCAGTACAGGAGCCAATGTCAATTACTGCAGCCAATGTCAATTACTGCAGCCAATGTGAATTACTGCAGCCAATCAATTTCTTCCCACAGGCTATTCTTGGGGTCCCGGAAGCTGGCACCATTGGCGATGGCAGAGCGGCGAGCTCGTTCACCGGATAGCCAGGCATCGTATTCGTGAAACTGCATATAGTTCTCGTAGAGATCCCGTCTTCGATTGTTGATGCCGGCCATACGATCTTCGAAGATTTTGGCAAACACTTTTCGGGCTGCCAACTCAGTCTGATGGTTCCAGGCGTCATCATCGCCGTTCCAATGCTTAGCGTATTTTTTGAGGTATTCCGTCAGTTCTGGCGGGATCTCAGTTGTGCCGAACATCCGCATGGCTTGCCCTTGTCGATCCCTTGTCTGGGTTAGATTCGAAAGTATTCGGTAGGCAATACTAGGTTCGTCATTGCCGTTCAGTTTCTTTAAGTCGCGCTGCAAAACGCGGAATTCATTGCCAAGTTTCTTCCATTCTTCGCCGACGGGTTTGTTATTTTTGAACGCCTCCATCAAATCATTGGCTCGGGATACGGCTTCCGGAGGCAATTCCACTCCGTTGCGCAAACCGATCACGCGCCGCATGTAGTCGTCGGAAACATTGGAACCGGTTCTTTCTTTGTACAGTTGTTTAAGCGGTATCATGTCGGTATCGCTTATGGTGGCACCGACTTTTAGTTGATCAGCGAGTGCTCGAATAATTGTTGACTGTTGTTCGTTGTGAGTGAGCTCGTGATAAACGGTACCCAACAGGTCTGCAACGCTTTTGTTGTTCAGCAATTCAGCCTGGTTAATGCGCAGCACTCCGTCGCCATATGTAGCGACTGCTGAGCCCATCTTATCGGCTGCCACCAATTCAACTTTGATTTCAGGAATCCCAGCAAGTGAACCGTTTTGATTTTTGTAGTTGGCTACGACGCTGTTAGCCAGGTCCTCAAGCTGTTTTCTGCGCGGTTCCAAAGCGTCTTTAAGTTCCCAATGCATGTTTGCGTTCTGGTCACGAGCATCAAGCCATTGGTTTATAAACGTCAGGTTGTCGTGATCGTCTTTGAAGTGTTCGTTTAAAATCTGCCGTTGTTCTTTGTAGCGTAGAATCTCCACCTGCTCTTGAAGGCGATAGAATCGCTCTTTGTTGTCCAGAACAAATGTCTCTTGCTCCTTCATCGATTTGAATTTCGGAGCGAAATTCTCTGTCCAACTCTGGAATCCAGGCAATGCTTTCTCTGTGAAGTCGAACGTGAACTCAGGCTCGCTGAGTGGCGACATGCGACCCTGGAGATGTTGAAACAATATATCGCGGTCGTCGGAATTGAGTTGATCGAAGTGTCTCTCGGGCCACCACAATTTTCCTTTGGAGTCGTGATCGCCGATAATTTGGTCTGAGCTGAACGTGGTGTGTCGTTCTAAAACATCGACTCTCGGGGTGAGGTTCGCGTCACCATCAGTGGTGCCGGTAGTTTCGATCGTGCCGGTCCGTACGATTCGGCCAGGGTCATCGGCACCTTGAGCAGGCGGATGCCCGCCCTCGGGATTATGCACCACGGGCTGGTCGATAGACGCTCGTGCATGAGGTGCGTCGGCTCTTGGGTGTGTCTTCAGACCGCGCCCTACCATTCTGAGCCCGGCTGTGAATCCTGCGGCCATGGTGGTGCCCGTGAGGCTACCGACTGCAGTCGATTGGCTGAGTTGATAGAAGTTGTCTTTGATGGAACGAGACTCGTCGAGGCTGGCTAAGCCGTAGACGAAGCCGGATGAGCCACCGCCGACATTGCCGGCCATACTGTTCAATCCTAATTCACGCATCTGCGCTTTTAGAGCGTTGGCTCCTTCCATTGCAACAGCGTTTGATAAGCTTTCCTGAACCAGTGCCTGAACGCGCACCACTTCGGCCGGACTGGCTGCAAACTCTTGAGCGATTTTGGCAAATACTTTTTCGTCGACGCCTTCGGCACCGTTTGAAATCGCGTATGCAACTTCCTGGAAGAGTCGCTTTTCCAGCGCTTCTTCGGAGCCTTGTTTGAGGATCTGTGTTCCAGTTGCTTCCAGAACATTCTTTGATTGGGCGATTACTGTTGTCGCAGCAGTTTGAGCAGATTTTTCACCGAGCCTCAAGAAATTGGCTGCCTGTGTGGGTCCCATCAAGATGCTGACCGCATCGATTGCACCGGAGGCACCATCGGCGAGGACATTGGTGCTGGCGAAATCATACTCGTTTCCGACGATTGCTGACTTCGCTCCGATTTTGAAAAGTGCGCCGCCGAAGCTTGTATAGGCGAGCAGTGACAAGCTCACTCCACCTGTGAATTTGGAACCGAGTACACCGGCACCGATGATGGCTGCATCGACAACTAGATCGGCTGCGGAATTCTCAGACTTGGAATAGAGTTCTTTGGCTTTGAGAAGATTTGATTTGAACTCAAGCCGCTGTTCGAGCGGCATTTCTTCGAACCGCCGCGCATGAGACGACATTCCCGTGGCGTATTTATTCAGTTCATCCATAGTCATGGCGGCGGTGCCGTCAATGTTATCTACGAAGGCGCGACCGATTCCATCGACTGAATTGTAGGCTTTGTCGCGGGTGGCATTGAAAAATTCACGCCCGGTTTGGGGCTGCGCGCCGGCTTTGTCCACGACCTTTTCGCGGTCGGTTCCACCGGTTTCGGCAAGTGTGTCTCCGAGCATGTCGGAGTCGTACTTTCTCAAATATTCGGCGCGCACGTGGTCGATTTGTTTTTGATTGAGGTCTCTGAACGCCTCATGAATAACGGCTTCCGTCGTACCGGCGCCAAGCATGGCCGCTCGGATTTTGTCTTCCGCTCGAAACTCACCTTTCTGCTCGGCGATTTTTACAGCAACGCCTCGTTCTTCTTCGCTGAGGAATGGCAGAACGCCTGCCGGATTGGCAATCACTTCAGCAAAGTCTGCTTCGCTGCCTTTGCTGACGGCTTCATAAAGCGCGTTCTCGGCGTCGTTGAAAACGCCCTTGTACAGCTCCGCTTTGACAGCAAATGGCAGTCGACCGGTTTCAATAAGAGGCTTCGCGTAGCGCTCGTATTCGTCCGGGTCGAGCGCCTTGTGTATGGCTTCATCGAATTTGGCGCGAAACTCTTTGTCAGTTTCCAGGCGGGCACGCAGAGTCGGATCTTTCTTGAACGCCTGATCGAGATCTTCTATCACCTTAGTTTCATCAGTGTCGACGTGATCGGCATGAACATAAAGTTTCGACAGGACGTCATCTTCCGGTTTGCCACCGCGGGTGATGCTGTCCAGCATGGCGAATGCCGATTTTTGTTCCAAACCCGTATCCATGCCGTGGACTACGACCTTGTCGACTTGCTTTTTGAACTCCGGCTCTTCTCGATATCGGCGCTGTTCGTCCCTGGTCATTTTTGCGATTGCATCGAGAACGCCGGTTTCGGTCGTGTTGAAAAATCCGATCGAGTCCTTCATCGACTCTGTTATTGAGCGCTGCGCTTGTGTGGACGCGAGAAAATCAGCGGGTTCGAGTTTTGCCTTGAGTAACTTATTGGCCCTTTCCATCTCCGACTCACTCAAGTCGATGGCGAGGGTTTCCTGCAGCCGCTTCAGCTCGTCCGCGCTGCCTTTGAGACGCTTCCAGTTTTGCTCCGACATATTTTCAATGGTCGCGAGAACATCTCCAATATCGTCATCAATCATGCCACCATGCTTGGTGACTTCTTTGACCAGGCTTCCGTCCTTGTATTCGATCAGATCTTCCCACTTCTTAACTTCACGCTCGTTGCCTGCTTTGACGAGGGCGGTATGAACCTTGGAATAGTACTCTCTGTCTGAGGCTCCATGCGGAGTGAGTTCTTCTTTGGGCTTGTCTTTTTCACTTCGCCCGCGTGTGTAAGATTGTCGTTGTTCATCGGATATGCCGCTTATGGCAAGCTCGATTGCCACTTCGTTATCGTTGACGATGCCGGTGTTCAAGGCAATCTTGGTGTCTAGTTCGAGGCTGCCTTTGGAAACATAATCTCGAGCTTGTTTGCAGTCACCATTATCAAAATAGGAAGTCACCCCGCCCCGAGACGTAATTTTGTCGCCGAATGTATGGAGTATCCTCTGGTTGCCGTGGGCGTCGGAGAATGCCTTGCGGGCTTCAGGAGAGGCGTCTCTGAGAGCCTCCTGGAACATGTCGAGATTGCGTTCTTTCAGCGCCAGATCGGCGAGGTCAAGGGTGTTTTGGGTGGTGCGTTTGTCAGTTCCATCCAGATAAATGGCGAGCGCTTTTTTGGTAGATTCAGGAAGTTTGGTGTCATTGGCAATCGCGTCGCGGAGTGTCAGTCCGTTGTTGCCGGCTTGAAACGCCTTGTCCGCTTCTTCGATTTGTTTCGAGTTGAGCGTGCTGAACGTATCGCGCAAATCCCGTTCGACAGTGGCATTTGACCGAGCGCCGATGCCCCACTCTTTGTGTTCGGTTAGCGCGACACTGGTGCGCGCTGCATCGATGTTGGTGGACTTCCAGAGCGCAAGCGACTTTTGAAGGTCAGAACCTGACAATTCGTCGTTGAGTTCTGCCTCGATATCGTGTCCAACCCGTTTCTTGTAAATTTCGTCTAGTTGGGTTTTGTCTCGGGAGTCCTTGACGCGTTTGAGTTGCTCGTTGATGGCATCTTTGTCAGTGCCCGAACCGAACATAAAGCCACTGTTTGCCGCATTGTCGATCGCTTCGGCAATTTTTTCGAGTTCTTTTTCAGTCAAGCGCGGTGTTTCCGGCGGCGCAGCTGGAGCCGGTTTTGCCGCATCTGCTGGTTTATTCTCGCCCGGTTTTAAACTCAATCCGGGCTTGGGAGCTTCGCCCGGTTTGGGCGTTTCACCGGGTTTCAGAGCAGCGCCCGGCTGAGGTGATTCTCCTGGTTTCGGCTGCTCGCCCAGTTTCAAAACCTCCCCGGGCTTTAACTTCGCGGATTCGCCCCTGGGCAAATCCGCCGGTTGGGCGGGAAGTCCGACCAGCTCCATTCCAGCCAGAGCATTCACTTTTGAAAATGCGGCAAAATCGAACGGCTTTAGAGTTTCTTTGAGGAATTTCAGAGCATCAGGTTGCCCGAGTTGCTGCAAGCTGACGTGCGCGTCGATTGCGCCGCCTGCAGGTGGCGCCGGAGCGGTGGTCGAATCGGTCAACTCAGGCGTGGACCCGTTTTTCCCGCCAAGTTGCTGCTGGCTGACGTGCGGGTCGATTTTGTCACCCGGCGGTTTTGCATCTGCGCCTGGTTTGCCAGTGCCAGTGCTTTTAGTGTTTTCAGCGAGTTCGGTCATTCGGAATCGCTAACCCGTGGTAAAGCGCCCAATATCTTATGCCCCAAAAATCGCCTTTATATTAGTAACTAGAACATAAAGATTCCGCGCACGCGCAGGAGAGCCCTGTTTAAACTGTATTGCGGACCTGGCTTTAACCCTGTTAGACTGACCAGCAATCGCTTTGAGAAAAGCGGCGTTTCAGGTTTGTTAAAGGAGCCTCGTGTCTGTGATTGTAGATAGAGTCAGTCTTAGCGACGTTCTGGTAGCTCAGAAGCGCATTAAACCGTTTGTTCTCAACACCGCGCTTGCCAAAAGCTTTTGGCTGAGCGAATTGACCCAGGCTGAAGTCTGGTTGAAACTCGAGAACTTGCAAAACACCAGGAGTTTTAAACTTCGCGGTGCTCTCAACGCGATGAGCTGGGCGCGCGAGAAAGGCATGGTCAAGTGCTTTTCATCGTCTATCGGCAACCACGCACTAGCGATGGCTCAAGCTTCGCAATTCACCGATCGTGAAGTCTCTATTGTTGTGCCTGAGAATGTTTCGCCAAAGAAATTGAAAGAGCTGGACCGTTACTCGGTCGGTATTGTCAAGCATGGCGACGAAGCTTCGATCACCGAATTGTTTGCCAGACGTTTGGCTGCTGAGAAAAAAGGTTTGTATATCTCACCTTACAACAACCCTGAAGTGATTTGTGGTCAAGGCACAGTGGCCCTTGAGATGTTTGAGCGAGTACCTAAACTATCGACGATTATTTGTGCCGTCGGCGGTGGTGGCTTAATCTCCGGTATTGCCACTGTCGCGAAAACGATTAATCCAGGTTGCCGAATTGTTGGTGTCGTCCCGAGCGCCGCGCCTGGAATGCATCGCGCTGTTACTAGCGGAAGAATTCAGCAATCAGTTCAAAACTACACGCTGGCAGAAGCGCTTTCATTGAATCTCGAAGAAGATACGATCACGCTTCCCCTGGTGCAAGAACTTGTTGATGAGTGGGTGACGATCGATGAAGCTGATATAGCATCCACGATGTTCGAATTTCTCGACCACGAAGGCATGTTGATCGAGGGCGCAGCCGCTTGTGCTGTTGCTGCAATCGCGAAGAAAGTAATCAACTTCAAGCCTAGAGAGAAAGTGGCAGTCATCATCTGTGGTGGCAACGTCAATCGCAACGATTGGCGCGAAGTGGTTGTCGATCATCTGGTTGGAGCCAGTCGGTCAGCCTGATTGAGACGATGTAGTTAATGCTCGGAATGTGAGTTTGAACCGGGAGGTTCTGCTTCTGGACCGATTGCCGTGTATTTTCAATTCGCGGTTGTTGACCGCGACTCGACATCCCCAGACGTAACTTTGTTCTTCTTTTTGCTTGTTTTTGCTTTCTCTGCTGCCTTCAACGCTTCCATTTTTGAAGGTCGGTTATCCAGTTGATTTTTGATAAGCATCACCGCTGGTATCATGGAGACTAAACATAAGATAGCGGCGATCAGAATCCACTTCGTTGAATTCTCTGGTGGAAGCCGCTGTTCATCGTCTTCTTTCGGTTCGCTCGAGATCACTGGTTCCATCGGTAAGTCTCTCTGATTTGCACTAACTCAAACTGTTCCTGTCGGCATATCAACCGTTTCGATCGGTGGACAACATCGGCCGGACGATGTTGTCCAGACCAGGTCTGGTTTAATCAGTCATTTTGCCGCGCCTGGCTCAGACATTGGATGTCCACCCCACTCACAGAAATTGTTCGAACATTATCCAATATTTGCCGACCGAGTTTTTGGTTTCTTTCTCACAAAAATCAGAGCGGTGTGCCGTCATCAAACTGCGACCCAGCAGCTCTGCTATCGCCGTCGCGCTTCCAATCGGGAGTTTCGGCGCGCATCTGCGCTTCATGCCGTTTAATAAGGTCCGGGTGAATGTCCTCGGAGCCTTGTGAAAAGGTTGAGACTGACGTAATTGTTTTGCGGAAAATAAATGCCAGGATGGATGCTGCGAGAAAGCCGCCGCCGATTAAATAGTAGAGTCCGTTTTTCATTTTGAGGACGGTGTAAATGTAGGCCAGTTGCGGCACTTTCTTGACCGCCACTGGAAACCAATGCGGCTGACCGAAATGCAGACAGGTCAGACCGAGGACAAAAAGCAATCCGATGCAAAGCGAAAAGCCGATTGGATTTTTCTCGAACTCATGCGATTTGTAGGTGTTGCGAGAGGAGCCGCGCTCGGTATAGTTGCCCATGAAAATCAGGCAGATGGCGTTGATTAGAAATATAGCTGCCAGTCCGGAAAATATCCAGCTTTGCATGATTGCCTCATTTTTTCGTAGCGTGCTTATTCTATGTTAGTACAAATAGTCGTTCTCAGGTTCTATCCGCAACTTTGGTCGCAGGCAGTTTTTTACGCAGTCGCGCCACTCCTTCTTTTGACAGGAGGCAATCTCCGATCGTCACACTGGTCAGCCAATTCATTTTTTCGAGAGTGTTGACTGACTGATCTGTCAGGTTGTTATCAGAAAGGTCCATGTGCGTCAGTGTTTTTACTTGGGTCAATGGTTCGAGATCTCGATCTGAGAGTTGCAATTTTCTTAACGCCAAAACCTTCAGCTTTGGAAAGTTTTTGAGAGCTTGTAAATTAGCGCCTTTAATACTGGTGGCATTGCAAAATAAAACGCGTAGATGTTTCTGTTTTGCGAGGCTATCGAGGCAAGAGCCCTTTATATTCGTCGAATGTGAGAGCGAAACGTATTCTAGATTTTTTAGTGTGCTACAAAGATGGTCGATCGTGCTGTCATCCACTTCAGTGTCGTCCAGTGACAGCTGGCGCAGTTTCGGCAGCTTCGTCAAACGCTTAAAGCAATCATTCGACAAATCGCTGCTGGTTAAATTCACATCTTCTAGATTCTTGAGTTTTACTAGTGCATCAACTCCGTTCGGCGAAAGCTCGGTGCCTTCAAAGCTGATACCAGTCATGTTCTTGCAGCCAATTAAATGTTTCAGTCCAATCCCTGATAGGGACTGCCTTTTTAGCGACAACAACTGAAAGTCATTTCTGTTTTCCAGTTCTGCCAAATCGGAATCTTGAATGGAACCAGTCGGGATTAGCCAAATATCTTTACCTGTCCTCAGGGTTTTGAACTTTGTTTTTTTTATTTTTGCTGCTTCAGCCACTTTGAGACTAGGCAGGCTCAGTTCGATATCAGCATCATGAATGACGGTTTGAGCTACTTCAGGTGAAGTGATTGACGAAACCAAAACATATATCCAGATCAGGGCGCCAATTAACGCTGCCACCGCTAATGGTATCAGGAACGATAGTCGCTTCTTTGCCGCGGATTTAAAAAAGGTACTCTCGCTGATTAGCGTGTAGTCTTCTCGTCCCGTCAGCGACTCGCGTTCTGCATAATTGCCGGGCATGGGCGTAAGGCGGATCAAATCCGCCTTCAGATCAGACATCGATTGATACCGATCTTCGGGCGCTTTTTGCAGGCATCGTGCCACCACTCGTTCGAGCTCGGGGGAGAAATCCGTTTCCGGGTCGATGTCTGAAAGTGCGGGTGCTGGTTCATGAGCGTGTTTGCTGATCAGGTCCAGCGCGGACTGGCCCTCGAACGGCGGCGATCCTGTCAGTGCTTCGAACATCGAACAACCAAGCGAATAGACTTCCGATCTGGCATCGTATGGTTTTGCTTGAGCTTGATCGGGCGACATGTATTGCGGTGTCCCGACGAGTGTGACGCCTTGAATGATGGTGCTGAATTCATCGGGTTTGAAACTGGCCACACCGAAATCGATCAGTTTGACATTCTGGTCGCGGCTATCCGGAGCTGCAATCAAAATGTTGGAGCACTTGACGTCGCGGTGAAAAAGTTTTTGCTTATGGGCGTGGGAAAGCGCATCGCAAACCTGCTTGAATACTTCAATCGTGTCGGCGATTTCCAGTCGCTGTTCTTTCAATAGTTTGTCCAGAGACATGCCGCCCAGGTGTTCCATCACCATATATGGTGTGCCGCCGGTGGTCACACCGAAGTCGAGAACTTTGATGATGTTACTGTGCGTCAGGCTGCTGGTTGCGCGTGCCTCGTTTTGAAACGAGATGATTTTTTCCGGCGACAACGAATTGAGAACTTTGATCGCGACTCTTTTGTTCAACACTTTGTCAAAACACAAATACACCGTTCCACCGGCGCCACCACCCATAATGGCGCGTGCGACATAGCGCGCCACTGGAAAGGATGCCGGATCGATAGTGAGTTCCGGGTTCTGCTCCAGGTCTTGCGAGTCGGTGCCCGTATCTTTGTAATTTTGAGCCGAAGCGCGCGGCCGCGAACCTGGAGTTAAAGCAGCTTCCACTCCGCACTTGCAAAAGTCCGCGCGAAAGACCCACTGCGTGAAACTACCGGCTCGTCCACCCTCTTTGCGTTTTCCGCAGCGCGAGCAGATCGTCAGTTCCTGAGCGCTATCGTCTAGCGCCCGTTGATTGCACGAGCGCCGCTGAATCCACTGAGTTATGCTCGCCGACGATTCCGGAGTGTTGATTCCACCGCAGATTTCACATCGTTGAGTTTCTCTGGAATCGGGCAAGTGTGGATTGCCTCAGTAGAGAAAGTCGGCTTTACGAATCGCGTTTGAGTGCACTCGTAAAGCCTCTGACTTTAGCTTATCAGCTGACCAGAACCGCTGACTTCGGCAGCAATTGCAAACGTTGTTCCAGTGCGTTATCCAGGACTTCACGCAATGCAGAGTCGTCTTGCAATTGTTTGCCATCTTTTTGAACGACCAATTCGCCTTTCTTGGCTAATTCGATCAACTCATTGAGGATAGCGTTTCGGTCGCGAGTGCCGTCTGCCAATCTCAGCAAACGTCCGGCGAACACATCGATTGGCACCAATTCATGTAATTGATTGGTGACGACCATTTGATGTTCGGCTTGATGGCGAACTTGATCGCTAACTTTCGGATGGCTGGAAATTTCGCTAACGAATGGCAACGATCTGGTTCTGAAACTAGCCAGACCAATCGTATAACAAGTGAGCAAATCGCCTGCCAGAGCTTGTTTCTCTTGATGGAATGCATTGGCATCTTGAATCTTTTCGGAGGCGACGCTGGAGCGTGCAACCTGAAGCAAGTCTTCGAATGGAATGCATTGCGGGAAGATTTTATAGAGGTGATGGAATGCCGCACGCACAAGTGGGAAACCAGTGGCGAACGTCTTGCCATCAGGCATTGAGAATTTTTCGTGTTGATTCAAATTCGCATCGAAATTTTCGTTTTCCGGTTTTGCGGAGGACGAAACGTAGAGTTTGGTCACGCTTTCCGGCGTCAAATTACGATTGAGAACGACATCTTTTCTGCACAGAAGAGTTTGACGGAATGTACGATTGCGTACGAAGTCCATGTACTGTTCTGTTCTAACGATATCGTTAGCGATGCGCTTCAATGTTTCGCTAACTTCTTTGGAGAAGTTGCTGGACAACATCGTGCTGAAATCGGCTTCGCCGAGATACTGAAGATCGGCTTTGCCTGCGCGTTCTGCGAATTGATGAAAATAAAGCGGAATGTTTGCTTCTTCGAGATAATCGTGAAGAAGGTAATAGTCCTTTTGCTGACGGAGCATGTCCAGCTCGTTTTTGAGCATGATACCGAAGGCGTGATTTTCGGTTGGCACTGAAGTGCTGAGGAAATCCAGCAGAGCGCGTGCTTGCTGAGCCTTGGCGGCAGGCTCTTTGAGCGGTTCGGTGTGATACAACATCATGTCGCGAATCATGCCGCGATAGTGCCATCCTGGATAGGTGTTGTAGCTGATGTAAGCAACACCATTAGGAGCAAGGCATTCCTGGCAGATTTCCATGATCTTGTCTTGAACTTGATCAGGCACCCATGAGAAAACACCGTGGACAATAATGTAATCAAAGACGCCGAGGCTGTCTTTGTTCACGTTCATAATACTTTCGTGCTTGATCTCGACGTTCTTCAGACCAATGCCTTCGATGTTCTTCTTGCCCTCTGAGACTTGCTTCTCAGAGAGTTCAATTCCGACGAAGGTGCTTCCCGGCAATGTGAAAGCCATTGGGATCAAGTTGCCACCACTGGCGCAACCCAATTCGAGAACTCTGCAACTTTCGATTGATTGAGGCGTCATCCCAAACAACGTCGCCATCGTCGCTAAACGATCGGGGTGAGATTGTGGAAAAGGATAGCTCTCATAAGGAGTTTCATCGTAGCTGTATGATTTCGCAGCTTGTTCAGTACTTTGTTCAGTCGCAGTGGTCACTTTATAACCCTCTCTAATACGCGTTTGGCTAATTAACGAACACAAGGATGCCGTTGAACTGTATATGTTAGCGGCATTCATCGAGAAAATCTCGATTCGTTGCAAGCCGAGAGTGTTTGCTAATCAGCCAAACAAGACGATTAGCAATCGAAGCAATTGGGCTGCGGGCTAGCGAAAATCGCACTACCCCAGTGATTGACGACTCCGGGTTGGAAGCGCTGGTGTCGAGGTGTGAGAGCAAATTAATGCCGACGTTTCGTTTTTATTGAGCCGTCACTTCCACGTCACCGCTGAATTGGAAGCAGTTCAGGGTTGCCGCTGGTGAGTTGCGCGGTAAGTTTGAGTCGTGCGGCTAGTTTTTGGTCCTGTCGAAAGTTTGAGTCGGCAGGTCGCAAAGGTCCGGAGCCAGGAACGAGTGCCGCGCTTCTTCGGATGACAGTATCGCGGAACTGTAGAATGTTCCCAAACAGTTCTTCTCGAATAAATCGGAGTTGCGAGCAGCAAATGTGTTCCAACTTTCTCCGTCGGTCCGCCTGGAAAAAATCAATCGAGCAAATGCGACAGTAATTGTTTCGTGATAACCAATACTGTTTTTTGTCGAATTGAATTTCTTGATTCCAGTTCGAATGCGTTCTAATGCATTCTCAAAAGACGCCGATTTGCCCATGACCAGCCACCCCATGCGAAGGTGCGCTTCGTGATTCCAGCACTTTGCGCCTAATGAGCATTCGTCAAAAGACTGCAAAAATTTTTCATCGTCTTGGGAGATCACTTCTTAGATCCATGTTAAGAGGGGGTCCATTGTTTGCGACTCAGCGAAGTGATTTAAGGCGCGCCTACTTTTCGCAGAGAGCCTCTGATCGTTTCGCACCTAATTTCAGCTTCATCCGCAACTATCGTTTTTCTTGCCGATGCTTACTTGAGTTACGTCCGGCATCGGAGCGCAGCATGCCGAGTCTGATTCTGTCGTGAGGTCGGCGTCTTCACCGTAGGTGGTGGCAGTTCCGGTTGTATAAAAACTTTCCCAGGCGATGCCTTGTGGATCGTGGACCCATGTCTTATCTGCTTTGGCATAACAGCAAGCGGTTTGTTCTTGCTCTATAATTTGCTGTTGTGCATTTTGCAAGCGCACCGAGATTGCTTTGAGATCATTCGCGTCTTCTACCTGAATTCCAAGATGGTCTAAACCAGGCTCTTTGCCTCTGGTCGAGATGGCAAAATTGATTCGTGGATCTTCGAGCATCCATTTTGCATAATCGTCTTTCTGTACAGATGGTGGCGTATCGAAAAAGGACGAGTAAAAGCGAACTGAATCGTTCAGATTCGCTACCGCCACATGAACGTGAAATCTTTTCATCAACATTTGCCTCCATTGTCAGCGCAACAGTTCTCCATTAAGAAGCCCAGTAGCTGCTGCATTTGTTCGTAATTGGCGGAGTAGATAATCGATCGGCTTTCTCGCCTGGAAATTACCAATCCCGCATTATTCAATTCCTTCAAATGGAATGACATCGTAGCTGGTGGCATTCCAAAATGTGTGCTCAAATCGCCTGCGGCCATTCCAGTGGAACCCTTCCTGACCAGCAGTCGGAAAATTTCCAGCCGTGATTCCTGTGCTAATGCCGCCAGGGCGTTGACTGCGCTTTTTGTTTTCATATTTCCAATATTATCGAAATAATGCACATTTGTCAAATTCGGTACAAAGTTGCTCTGCCGCTTTGAAAAAGAAGCGCTTTTGTCTCAAACACTAAACAGTCATTCCGGTTCTCAGCACTTTGGCAACAGCATCAGTCCGACCATGCACGTTCAGTTTTTTCAACGTGTTGCGAACATGTACTTTAATAGTCTGCACTTCGAGTTCTAGCGTGTCGGCCATTTGTTGGTTCGACATTCCATCTATAAGCAAACGAAGAATCTGCTTTTCTCTGCGTGAAAGTAATTTCAATCCCGGCATCTCGACCCGATCGCTTAAGACTGCGCGAATCATGGGCAGCCCCGGACCGTGCAATAGATAATGTGCAATCAATGGGCCAATAAAACTGCCGCCCTGGCTGACGATATCGACGGCCGCTGATATTAATTGCTCGGGCGTCTCACGCATTATGTAACCATCGGCTCCCGAATCGATGCTCGTCCAGAAGTCACTTTCTCGGGACAAAAGCATGATCACTCTCGTGCCTGAGTTTTGCTTTTTGATCTGCTGTGACGCTGCAATGCCGTCGACGACAGGCAAATCCCTCTTGATAAAAACGATTGATGGACGGAGTATCAGGGACTGTTCGATGGCAGAACGCCCGTCTTGCGCTTCGCCAATGATTTCGCAGCCGCCCAGACCGTTCAGTATGTGCCTCATTCCGAGGCGGACCACTTCGCGATCTTCGGCAAGCAAAACGGTGATTCTTCGTGGACTCATGGTGTACCTCTTTGGAGGTAGTTAGGGTGGTGAAAGTTTATCATGGGACACTCGTTTGGGTGGATCTGAGTTTCTGGCAATGAGCCTGGAGCTGATTTGGCGACTTTGTTTTTAAGAATACCGCTAAAGGGTTAGTTTTGTCGATCCGGTCTTATGTCGAAATGATAGGATCGAAACATAGTCCATAAAAAACAGAATCGAACGGGCTGTCACCGTATCTGGTGCGGTCTCTGAGCAACGAAATAATTCCAACCGATATAACCATTGCGCGCTTTCTCGCGGGCTCGGTCTGTCGGGCGCGTCCGTAAACGCGATAAATTCAGGAGTACTTTCTATGACACCAAATACGATACTGCAAAAGACCCATGAGAATATTGTTGTGTGCGACTTCACGCCTCGGTAGACGCTCAGCTCTACAGACCTGAGCCGTTACCAGAGCTGATTCGCGCGATTTTTTAGAGGTACGAGTAATGAACACCATATCTAAGTTTTATTTGCAAGCCGGGAGGACCTCGACTTCACCAGAAATTCTGGCGATCTTAACTAATGCAGTTAGTGAAAAAATTCGCGCGCACGTCGCGGAGAACAGGTCAACTCCGGTGCATCTTCTGCAAATCTTGAGCCGAGACAAATGCGCTGATGTTCGGATCGCGGTCGGCTACAATTCGGCTACTCCAGCCACGGTCCTATGGATGCTTGCGTTTGATCGCAGTCCTGACGTGAGGCTAAGTATGGCCGAAAATCACAATTTGTCTCCGAGCTTACTGATTTGGTTAGCCGGTGATGAGAATCCCTACGTTGCACTAAGAGCCCAAAGAACGCTTGTGACTAACGATCACAAAGCAATCCGCAAAGAAGAATCAAATGTTTCGTCCACAACAATTGAACGTCGTCTGCGGCGCGTGCTCAATAAAAATGAGCGACTCGGCAAGAGCGACGCAAGGCGGCTCCATGAGCTAATTCTCGAAGGTGGCTCTTCCAGCGGGACTGAGCGAAAAATTGTCAGGTACGCGATTGAAAATCACTTGCTCGATGATCCTGCATTTGAAGTGTTTCTTGATTTGTATTTGCACAATCATCTCGGACAAAGCGATGAACGGTCGATTGCTTAAACCTTCAAATTTTAAATTCACCAAAGGAGCTTTTAAAATGAATATCCTTCTTGCCATTGATAGCTCGGCCTCGGCGCACGCGGCTCTGATGGCTACTCTTGCTCGGCCCTGGCCGGCCGGCACTGACTTCCGTGTGTTAACGGTAGTGCCGGATGCGTTGCGCGATAAGATCAGGGGCGGCCAAATCAGTCCCGATTTGTCTCAAGCGCAGCGCCTTGTTAATGTTGCAATGAGTAGGATTGAATCACGAAACGTAGATTCAATCGTGACTGGCGAGATCCTCGTTGGAAATCCGGCTAAGACGATTGCGAAATTGGCGGATTCATGGCCGGCAGATCTTGTGATTGTCGGTTCGCATGATTTTGCTCCACTTGAACGATTCCTGATGGGAAGTGTTTCGAAGTCCGTATTGCATAAGGCGAATTGTTCAGTACTAGTGGCTCGGGATCACGCAGACGGTTTAATGGGATGCCGTCAAATGGATAGAGTGATGTTGACAGTTGACGACTCACCATCTTCAAAAGCTGCGGTAGATTTTGTGCTCAAAGCAACCTGGCCGGAAGAAACGCAGTTCTATATTCTCAGTGTTCGTAATCCATTTTATTCGGGATTCGTGTACGAACCGTCATCGGTGATGATGGCAAACGCCCTCGACTACGAGGAGGAATATCGTCGTAATTTAGAAGACAGTATGCATCGTGTTTTGCTTCAGTTTCAAAATCGTTTTGGTGCTTTTAACATTGAATTTTGTGTGATGGAAGGGCGAGCCGAAAATGTGATTCCCGAAGTCGCGCGAGACTGGGGCGCACAATTGATTGTGCTTGGCTCTCATGGGCGGCAGGACCCGGCAAAGCGATCGCTGGGTTCAGTACCCGACCAGGTCGCGATGCAAGCCAATTGCTCAGTGCAAGTAATTCGAACCAACTTGCCGCAACCCACGATAGTCAGAGATCGTAGGCAAGAACCAGTAAGCATGTCATCAACAGCGCCTTTCAAATCGCTGAATGTTCATCACCGAAGGTGACAGCAGTTGAGTAGTCCGTCAGAAAAGAATATCCTTGATCCTGTATTTCTGTAGGGCTCGGCATGTCAGATCATAGAGAGACAACGTTCACTCCTGGATTGGAACTTTGCGAAGCGTTTTACCACCAGTTGGTGCAACCGCTGATGATATCTGAGTTCAGCGCGATTCCCTCGCGCAAATGCACAACCGATTGAATATTACGGAATCAATGCCCACCACAGTAACGAGCTTTTTTGGAAGGCCTTTTAAGGTAATCGCACTTCATGGCTTTGCGACCTCGATTCTCGGACAAATTCAAGATCCGGAAGTGCTTCGCATAGCGTCTCGAACTTCAATCGGTGGTATCGATCAATTCAGCGATAGCACAGATATGTTGGAGAATAGCGTTATGCGAAATTCAGTTTGCGGACTTTATGAAGAGGAGAGGATAGACTCTTCCAATTACGTATGACAGCAGTTGAGCAGGCTGTCAGAAAGAATATTCTTGAACCTATAGATTTCGAGATAAAGAGGCAGGCGGCGATTGCCGCTCGTTAGCGTGGTAGCAGGTCGTTTACTTTGTTGGAACGCTGTGCGAAAGAGGAGCTTATGGATATCACCGACTTAACTATCAAGATTTGCCGGCATGCGCGGTCTAAACAAAACACTGGTTGTCTGGATGTCCGAGACGTTGGTGATTACCGCGTCCCGCTTGCCGACGATGGTGCCGCGCAGGCACTGCAAGTAGGCCGTGAGAACGCTGACTTCCTTCGATTGCCCGGAACGCTTTTCTATCGCTCTCCGTATCTCCGAGTGCGCCAGACCATGGACAACATACTGTTGGGTGCAGGTCTGCAGGAGCCTGGCGGCCAGCCGGCTGTACGCGTCTACGAAGATCCGCAATTGCGTGAAGTAGAGCACGGATACAAATCTGTCGACGAACAAGGACCAATGCGCGAGTTGCACGGCTGGTTCTGCTACAGGTATGAAGGTGGAGAGTCGCCTGCCGATTGTTACGATCGATGTGCCAGTTTCATCGAATCGATGATGCAACAAATCAGGCGTAAGCCCGCTACCCGTCAAGTATTTATTTGCACGCACGGACTTACGACCCGATTACTGGTGATGCGCTTTCTCTATTTGTCGGTCGAACAATTCGAGATTATGGAAAATCCACAAAACTGTGATGTCATCACAATTGCGCCCAAAGAGAAGCTGCTCAACCCGCAGTTCGTGAGTCGCCGTTGGGGCGTTGCGGGTTTGCGTTTGCGCGACAAATCCGAAAAAAGCGAACCGCTAATTGCCGACGCAACTTGATGGTTCGAGGTTTCGCCTATCCTCCAAAGTCGACGGTAGATCACCATTCTATTTAAGGCACCGCTTGTGGTGTCACACTCGTTGATCTTAAACTTTGGGTTTGGTCCTCAGAGTTGTGACTATCGTTAATATGGTGATGCGTTTTTCTTTAACTGGGTCAGTTGGTCTGGGCTCAAATCGTGGGGGGCAAAATAGCGATGATCATCCTAAAGGATGATTCTTTTCGCTGTGGTAGGCGTATTATAGATATAAAGGTCCGAATATCCACCAGCGAGGATGAAACCATGAAATACGATAAAAACATCTGTACGGTTTGCAACTACATTTATGACGAAGCACTCGGTGAACCGAGGCAAAATATTCCTTCGGCGCTAAAGTTTGACGATCTATCCGATGAATGGACTTGCCCCGAATGTAACTCGGCTAAGGAAATGTTTCAGTTCTGCTCCTGCGTCAGTCTTCCAATCTACGAGCAAACTTGTGTCGCGCATTCTCCGGAACCGGCGCAATCCAACGATCAATCGGCTTCAGTTGCGAGCAAAGCAACACCTGTTGGACTACTAGTAGCAGAGCGTCCGGCGCGAGCAAGTGTACTTGAGGCATTTGGAATTGACTATTGCTGCGGTGGAAAAACCACTCTGGAGGATGCTTGTCGCACTAAGGGCGTGCGAGTAGAAGAGGTGCTGGACAAGCTACTCCTGGCAGATCAACAAGACGATCCAGGCGCTCAGGACTGGACGAAAGCTAAGCTGAACGATCTTGTCGAACACATTATCACTTCGTATCACGAGCCATTGCGGAAAGAACTGTCTCGCGTAGCGCTGCTCGCCGAAAAAGTAGCGCGTGTTCATGGTGTCAAACACCCTGAAATGGCTCAGGTTCGCGATGTTTTCAATCAATTCAAAGCAGAGCTTGAACTGCACATGCAAAAAGAAGAGATGATTCTATTTCCAGGAATTGTAAGTGTGGAGACAACCGGCAGTCCACAACATTTTGGCTGCGATGGTGGCATCGAACATCCAATTGAAGTAATGGGTAAAGAACACGATGATGCCGGCGAAGCTCTTCGTATAATGCGCCAATTGACGAACAATTACGCTCCACCGGCGGATGCATGCAATACTTTCAAAGTCATGCTTTTCTCCCTGTCCCAGATCGAATCAGAAATGCATCAGCACGTTCACAAAGAGAACAACATATTGTTCCCTCGTGCACTTGAACTTTCCAAATCAGGGCAACTTGCTAAGGCAGCGTTAGTGCTGTAATCATCCCGAGAGAGGATTAACCCGATGATATCCCAAACGGCTGAATATGCTCTGCGAGCGATTGTCTTTCTTGCGATGAATCCCGGCAGAGCGCATACAACCCAAGAGATTGCTGACACAACTAAAGTGCCTGCGGCATACCTGTCGAAGGTATTGAAGTCCCTTGTCAAAGCGGGGTTGATTCAATCTCAGCGGGGCCTGGGCGGAGGATTTGTTTTGAGCAAATCTCCTGATCAGCTCAATATTTTGGAAGTGCTGAATGCTGTCGATCCGATTCAACGCATTCGCACTTGTCCGCTCGGGCTACAGGGGCATGGCACGGTGCTGTGCGCCCTGCACAAAAGACTTGATGATGCCACTGCACTGATTGAACAGAGTTTTGCTGATAGCACCATTGCAGATATTCTTGCGCGGCCGACACAATCAACGCCATTGTATGAACGTCCGCCGACCAAAGATGGCAATCCATGCGCTTATGAATAAACTACAGCGATCGAAGCGAGTAATTTCATTTCAATATTTCTGCGCCAGGTGTCTTACGCACCGTGTAGCCATCGGCTTCCCGAACTACCAGGAAAGTTTTGCAATCGTTAATAAACTCTAAACATATTAGTTCAAGATTATTCACGTAACGCATCCGCCCGCATGGTTACCTGTTTTTCCAACTACTAAGCAGGTTTGATACGATTAAGGAAAGGGAGGCGCAGTCATGAAAAAACACCGCAGATTAATCAGCCTTCTTACCATCTTCGGTTTGTTGATGCTCGTTTCTTCGTTGTACTTCAAACAACCAACATCCAGTGCCGACGCCGATCTTCGGACTGTTGGGCTGTGTTTGGCAAATTAAAAGTTGACCACCGCGGCAATCGAAAAGTTTACCACTTGACGTTCTGATATCTGTTTAGGAGGCTGTAGCGGCCTCCTACT
>JADYXR010000211.1 GCA_021772095.1 Candidatus Obscuribacter sp.
CTAGTAACGAAGCACTCAGTGGTGCCACTGCTGCTGCTGCTGGATCCGGTGGGCTCGGTGCAGCGTCAGGAGGCGGCGTCGGCGCGGGTCAGGGCGGACCAGAAATCACCATTCACAAATTGGGAACGTCTGCATGGTCGGGTTTGGAGCAGACAGGCGGACCTTCTACATTTGACAGAGAGGCGCGAGCGAATCAGTCAGCGTACGCTATGCCGTTCGATCCATCGGAGCAGACCGGTCAGTACGTTCGGTTTACGGGTACCGAAGACATCAGCGCTTCCGGCATGCATCGCACTGCGTCGATGGGTGTGCTCGGTTCCACCGTTCGTTTGAAAGTGAACAGGGTCGAAGATTTGGTTCACGGTGCCGAAGAACTGGTTTATGCGAAGCTAGTCTCCGACCAGCGCTACATCGATTGCGGCGAGCTTCAGTTGATTCTCAATCAGTGGGTGAGACGATGGCAACGACTGCGCCCGGAAGTCGAGAACGAAGTCCAGAGAAGAAATTTGTATGCCAACGATCATTTAGTCAGCCAGATCGGCAGCAGCAATTTGCAAGAATTTCTCGATCTGCATGATAGCTTTGTCGGTAAATTAACTGACCGGCTCAACTCATTGGAACGAGCTGTGCTTGCCGATCGGCGAACAGTCGGCACTCTGATCGACACGATGCTTGAACAGAGTCGCGAATTGACGATGATACCATTTGCGGTGCTGCAAGATCTTTTCGTCAAAATGATTCGAGATTTAGCCCGCGATGAGGGAAAACAAATCGCTCTTAAAATCATCGGCGGCGCCGTAGAAATTGACCGAAATATTCTCGATGAATTACGAGAACCGCTTTTGCATCTACTCAGGAATTGCGTTGACCACGGTATCGAATCACCCGCTGTTCGAACCGCTGCCGGGAAGCCGGCAGAAGCCACGATTGCGATTCAACTGTCTGCGCCGAAGTCAGGAAAAGTAGAGATTGTTGTTAGAGATGATGGATGCGGTATCGATCCGGAACGAGTCAAAATAAGCGCGGTCGAAAAGGGAATTCTGTCCTTTGACCGGGCGGCGGAGCTTTCGTATCAAGAAGCGCTTGGTTTAATCTTCCGTTCTTCCTTTTCTACTCGCGGAACCGTTAACGAACTATCCGGTCGGGGGCTGGGTTGCGCGATAATCAAAGACAAAGTCGAACAACTTGGCGGATCGGTAGAGGTATCATCGCGTATTGGCATCGAGACCAAATTCCGGCTGGCGGTTCCTGTTCGTCGTGCCACCGTAGTTGGTATCGCCGTGACGGTTGGAGGACGCATCTTTGTTATTCCTACCGCCTCGATTAGAGCCGCTGTAAGAGCCAGCGATCAAGAAATTCGCGTGGTAGAAGGAAAACGGACCGTGATTTTTCACGAGCGTCTGGTTCCGATGGTGTCACTTGCAGATGTGCTGCACATCGACTCCACCGTTCCAATCGATGACTGCACATTGCTGATTGTCGGCAGCGATGAATATCCAATGGCACTGCTCGTCGAAGACATCCATGGTGAGCAAGAAGTAGCCGTGAAAAACTTGCCGGCGCCGTTGACCCAGGTTCGAAACGTCGGCGGTGCCACCATGCTGAAGACCGGTGATCTTGCGATAGTCGTGAATATGAACGATGTCCTGACCTCGGCTGTGCTCGTCGGTGCAATGGTGCCGGTGGCGCAATCGGCTGCACCACGCAGCGATGCGAAGTCGAAGCCGCAAGCACAAAAACGGATCCTGGTCGTAGAGGATTCGATAACTTCTCGCGTTCTGCTTAAAAACATTCTGGAGTCAGCCGGTTTTTCTGTGTCAGTGGCGAGCGACGGTCAAGACGGTTGGGAAAAGTTATTACAGGATAGCAATTTCGACCTGATCGTCAGCGACGTCGAGATGCCGAGAATGACAGGGTTTGAGCTGACTACTAAAATCAGAAAAGAGGCAAAGCTAAAAGATATTCCAATCATCATCGTCACGTCATTGGCTTCTTTAGAAGACAGACGCAAAGGTGTCGAAGTCGGTGCCAATGCCTATTTCGTCAAAAGTAATTTCGATAAATCCAATCTGCTTGAAATGGTTAAACGGTTAGTATAAATGTCGGACATCCTGATCAGAGTTCTAATCGTGGAGCATGCGCCTGAAGCGCAGGAGCTTCTCATGCGGATTCTTGAATCAGATCCCGAAATTCGCGTTTTGGGAATTGTTGCTAGCGCTTCTGAAGCGCTCAAGTTTATCGCGCGGACGAAACCTGACTTGATCACTGTTGACCTGGAACTTCCGGGAACTGAAGGGCTTTCATTCACTCGCGAAGTTATGGAAAAGCATCCGATACCGATCGTGGTTGTCGGCTCAACTGATGAAAACACGGACACAAAAATTGCCTTCGATCTACTTGAAGCCGGTGCCCTTGCCACTGTCGAACGACCAGTTAAGTTCACCAATAATGTGAATGAGTCGGAACGTTGTTTGATCGAAACAATCAAAACGATGGCAGAAATCAAGCTTGTGAGGAGAATCAGGCGCGGACAAAGCGGACAAAGCGGACAGAGCCCGTCAGGTTCCAGAACAAATGGTGTCAAGGCAAATGGTATCGCTGCCAGTGGTGTGGGGATCAACGCGAACGGTATCAGCACGAATGGCATCGGCGCGAACGGTGTCAGCATGAACGGTATCAACACAAATGGTCTTAATGCCCACGGTCTGAAATCCGACATAGATAAGCCGCCAATCGAGCTGGTTGCAATCGGCGCCTCCACAGGCGGACCGAGTGTTTTGCAAATGATTCTGAAGGGACTGCCACATGATTTCCCATGTCCGATTTTGATTGCTCAACATATCGCTCCTGGTTTCACGAATGCTCTGGTTGATTGGCTTGCCACCACGACTGGTTTCACTGTGAAAATCTGTGATAACAACGACAAGCTGATGCCAGGGATTGCTTATGTTTGTCCGGAGGCATTCCAAACCGGTCTATCTCCATCTCTCAGAGTAAAATTAGCGACGGAAGATTGTGTTCACGGTGTGCGTCCTTCAGTGTCGTATCTGTTTTCTTCGATCGCGGAAATTCCGGGAAGACGGATCGCCGCAGTCTTGTTGACAGGCATGGGAAGGGATGGTGCCGAGGAGTTAAAAATCTTGCGCGATCGCGGCGGCGTTACAATCGTTCAGGACGCCGAAAGTTCTCTCGTTCATGGCATGCCCGGCGAAGCGATTAAACTGGGCGCCGCGCAGCATGTGCTGCCGGCGATGCGAATTTCTGAACTGCTTATCGAACTGGCTTGCAGGGGGAAATAATTTGGAGACGGACCGTCGAATTATCCTGGTGGAAGACACGTTGACCCAGGCGATGTTGTATCAGCACACCCTCGAAAAAGGTGGCTTCTCAGTGCGACTGGCTCGCAGCGGGAAGCAAGCGCTGGAGCTGATTGAGAAAGAAAAACCGGTGGCAATTTTAACCGACATCAACATGCCGGAAATGTCAGGGTTCGAACTTGCGAGAAAAGTAAAAGATGGTGATACCACCAGCGATATCATAGTCGTTTTGCTCACCACTACACTTTCTGCGGAGTCAATTTTTGATTGCATAAATTCCGGCGCCGACGAAATTTCTCTCAAAGGTTTAAAAGATCAAGCTCTGGTTGAACTAATGGAGAGCAGCATCAATAGACGCGTCGAGGTT
Source organism: Candidatus Obscuribacter sp. (assembly GCA_021772095.1). Taxonomy (GTDB): domain Bacteria; phylum Cyanobacteriota; class Vampirovibrionia; order Obscuribacterales; family Obscuribacteraceae; genus JADYXR01. The sequence goes on from JADYXR010000211.1 coordinate 3,685, forward strand.
TCACCTGCTCCAATCGCCGTCGAAGCCAGGGTGAGCCAGAGCGGCTCAACTTCGGTCTCGATAAAGTCTGATTCGGCACAGAATTTGCGTTTACTCTTGTCCCTTTATGACTTGATGAGAAAGATGCAGGAAAATTGAGTTTCCTTGATTAAAACGGCCAATTTTTACTGTCGGTTGATCGACTCGAAAGCCTGACCCAAGGAGCGCATGCCGCCACCGTCTTATAAATCAAGAAATCTTTGAATCGGTTACGATTTCACTGCTTTCAGAACGGTCGTTTAGGTTTCCTCTTATATTGATCGGGTACAAGGTTATAGGGAAATTCACCAGTGCGACCGCAGGGAAGGGCGCGCAAGTGGTTTCAGAGGTAGAGAGAAGTCAAATATGAGCAACGAATGGAATTGGCACGTTAACAGCTTGCAAACGCGCCTCAACGATCTCCAGTCTACGATTGATTCGATAAAAACTTGCGTAGAGCGTCGCCCCGGGCTGGATGCCGCGACGCGAGCGATTGCTGCACTAATTGAAGCGTCCGCCCAGTCGGAAAACGCGCTTCAGGAGTTTCCGGTGGCGTTGAGTCAGATTCTGTCTGACCCTTCGATCGGCTCCCTTTTGATCGGTCCGCAGGGCGATATTGTTTTGTACAACGCCACTGCAGAACAGCTGCTAGGGCGCGAATACATGCAAGATCGAACCGTATCCAGTGTGCAGTTTTCGACTGATGATCGGTCTAAACGCCTTCTGGCTGAGGAACTTCCGTGGGCGCTTGCCACGAAAGGAGAATCTTTGCCGGATGTGAGGCTGCATTTGAGCAGACCTGCCAATGCAGACATCTGGTTGAATGTTTCGGCAACACCATTTAGAAGCAGTCAGGGCGCGGTTACAGGCGCCGTGGTGTTTCTGATCGACACGACCGAAGAAGTGCAGCTCGAGGGCAGCATCACTTCGCTTTGCGATACGATTCACGAACAAATTTCGCAAGTCGGTGATACGCAAACACAACTTCGCGATCTCGCACAACGCTTATCGGGCACGGGTATTCAAAAGCTTCTTGGAGATGGCGGAACACCAGCGCCACCAGCGCCACCAAGATCGCCGGAGGACCCCAACCGAAAAAAGTCCCATCCTCGTCGTGACGCGACGAGGCAAGTAGCGCTTCCACAGCCTACTAAAGGTCCTGATTCAGAACGAGTTATCGCCACGCCGCCGCCGCTTCCGTCGGCGCGCGTGGAGCCGACTTCTGAAACTCCTTCAGCAGATTCAGAGGTCGCCGAGGACAGTCCGACCGAAAGGTCGGCGACCTCGTTTGATCCACTAGAAGCGTTTACGGTTGATAAAACTGATTCGACGACTTCAGAACAGGAATCGGACGAAGATAGTTTTGCAGCATTGGAGTCTCCAAGCGCTCCGGATGTGACCATCACACCTTCCAACGATATATATGAGGAAGCCGAAGCAATCGCGGACGACGAAGAACGCAATCAATCCGAGTCGGGCTCCTGGGCAGTAGTTGCGCAGGAAGGTGATCGGTTCAGCGACGAATCGATCGAATTGAGTCCAGTAGATCTCGTTGATGCTCAAAAAACCTTAGAGATCGAAGCTGTTGATGCCCTGGCTGATCCGTCCACGGTCGTATCCATCGCCGATGACAGCGACGAAATTCCTCTGGATTTCCCATCGGAGCAATCGATTGGCGAGCTTCCGGAAACTAGTTCGCACCAATCATCGGAACTGATGGAAGAATCTCCGGCTGCCGAAAGCGCACCACCTTCTCGGTGGTCGTCTGAATATTCAGCTTATGAAAATCAAGAATCGGAACCTGCTGCAGCGGCTCCGGAAGAAGAAACCCCTAAAAAAGATTTTTGGGTCTCGGGTTACAGTCCGGCTGTTGAACAGGCAAGCGCTGAAGAAGCCGCTCAACCCGGTAGCGAAGTTGGCGACTCCGCCAAATCCTTATTCGGCAAATTTGCTAATTTGACCAAGGACTCTTACGGTGAAACTCGCGCTGACGAAGAGAAGGAGCCGGATCCTGCCTTGCCGTGGCCTGAACTGGTTGATGGTCAAGACTATGGAGAACCGCTCTGGGACGAGTACACACAGTCCGAAGAAGAAACCACTCCATGGCAACAAGATAAAGTTGACGAAAGTGAAGAAACTGGCGGACCGCATAAAGCTGTGCAAGCTTCGTTCGCTGAAGAAGCAAGTGAAGATTATTCCGACGTCGAAGGCGTTGATGAGACGGCACCATTTGCAGTGTCAGATGAAAATGGCGAGGGCGATATCCACGAAGCCGGTGTAGACACTCCCGGATATGCCGCCGAAGAAGTCGATGAATTCTCGCCTTTGACTTCATCATCTTCGACAGTACAACCGATTGTCGCCAGTGAATATGCCGAAACGGTGCAAGAAGAATATAGCGAACCATTAGAAGTTTCGGAATTCGCAGAACAATCCCAAGTCGATGCCACCGTACTTAGTACCGCTGAAGCTGCAGGCGATTTGCCGACGCATGCCGAAGGCGACGAAGATATCCACGGATTTGCCAAACCCACAGGTCTCAAAGGCAAGCCTCGCCCAAGCGCTTCGTACAACAGATTGAAACCGTTGGCGGCTGCAGCCGATTTGGAAGGCAGCTTTCTTGAAGAAGGTTTGACAGAACAAGTCGTGCGTTTCTCTTCTCTCGAATCGACTCCTGAAGAGGAAGGTCCCAAGAAAGTTCTTGTGGTCGATGATATTCCCGTCAACCAAAAATTACTGTTGTTGCATTTGAAGAGACTCGGTTATGAAGCCGATGTGGCCGGCAACGGTCAAGAAGCTCTCGACATGCTCGCTGAAAAATCCTATCAATTGATTCTGATGGATTGCGATATGCCGGTGATGAGCGGCTTTGAAGCAGCCAGCCGGATCAGAAGCAACGAGGCGTATTCACATCGACGCATTCCTATCATCGCTCTGACTTCTTACGACAGAGAAGGCGATAAGGAAAAATGTATTGCAGCTGGAATGGATGACTACATCACAAAAGGTTCCAGTCAAAAAGAATTGAAGGAAACGATCGAGCGTTCTTTCGTAACCGCAATGTTGAAATCTCCCGACGCCGACGACGAAGCAGAGAACGAAGCCGATATGGCTCCTCCGGATATCAATACGATGTTGAAGATGTACGGAAAACAAGAAGTTGAAGAGATCAGCCGATTGTTCTTGAGCAATATGGGAACTTACATCGAATCGATGCAGTTCGCTATCGACAACAAAGATGCGGAACAAGTTTCGCATTTTGCTAACGCAGTGAAGGGTCCTTGCGCGGCACTCGGAATGCGCTTGATGACAAGGCTGACGTCAGACATCATGGCATATGCCGATTCAAAAGATTGGACGCAAGTACGAGTAAAATACATGCGGTTGAAAGCAGTATTTGTACAGACTCGCGAAGAACTCAAAAAAGTTTGCCCTGACGATTCATTGCTGGCTACCTAGAACCAGAATCCCGCCGTCTTAGTTGTTGATCGAGTCGAGGAGTTTCGCCTACTATGCAGGAAAATGCGCCCCAAGCAGGTGTTAATGATATCGTAGGCATAAAAAACTTGGAGGCGGAATTCGACGTAGAACTCGCTAAAGAACTGGCTCAAGCCTACCTCGATGACACCGACTCGATAATCGAAAAGATGCAAGCCGCACTTGATGCCGATGACAAAGAAGCTCTTCGTTCGTCTGCGCATATGTTGAAGGGTTGCTCGCGCGCACTTCAGGCCTGGAAGTGCGAACAAGCCAGCTCGTTGCTCGAATCTGACGCCAGGGATGGAAACATGGAGTTCGCTCGAAACAATTTTCCTGACGTTGTCGAAGCCTTTACACAAACCAAAGCGATTCTCCAACAGTATCTTCTTTCATGACTGTTCAAACCGACGCCACGGCAGGTGGTGAACTGAAAAAATTGCCGATGCCTGACGTTGGTGATTTTGTTTTTTTGTTTGTCATGTGGCTGAATCTATTTGTGATACCTAATCATCTGTTCGAAGATGGTTCGACTGGATGGCACGTGGTTGCCGGTGATTTCATTTTGAAAACCGGCACGATTCCTTATGTAGACTTGTTCTCCAATTCGTTTCCAACCAAAGAATGGGTCGCTTATGAGTGGCTTTACGATTTCTTTATGGCGTTCGTTATTCAGTGCGGTGGATTGAAATTACTCGCCGTAGTTTTAACCGCAGCGATCGCTTTTTTGTTTTTGTCAATTTACGATCGGATTCGACGCGAAGGTGCCGGAATTTGGACGGCATTTTGGCTTGTAATTGTCGCCATTCTGACGTCGGCGATGCACTGGCTGGCGCGTCCTCACCTGGTTACCTTCTGGTGTGTTTGGATCTTCGCAACTGTCCTGGAAGACTTTTATCGTGGCACAGTTCGAGTTAAAAAATTGTTCTTGTTGCTGTGCCCTTTAATGCTGGTATGGGTGAATTGTCATCCGGCGTTTATGCTTGGCTTAATAATAACGTCTATTTTTGTGGTATCGACTGTGGTGCAGTCGAAAATGAATGCGCTTGAAAGCGAACGTTCTAAATTCGCCAAGCAACGCAATTGGCTATTGATTTTGCTTGTTGCACTTTTCGCGATTACGTTTTTGAATCCTTATGGATATCATCTGCATCAATACATTCTCGGTTATCTGAGAGGCAGCGAAATTCTTGCTGCGACAGATGAATATCTTTCGCCTGTTTTCAAAGGCGGGCTTCATCTTACTTGTTTAGAAATTTTGTTCTTTTCATTCACGATTGGATTGTTTGTATGTCAACGTCGAATCACGTTGCCGGGCTTCATCACTTGTCTGGCGTTCGGTTACGCTTCGCTTACCGCGCAGCGAAATATGCCGTTGTATGCGATTGTGGCCACTCCATACATCGGTGGATTACTAGCGCGGCACACGTTTCCCGGCAACGGCAAAACCATTGTGGCATCGTCGGCGGTTGCACATCCACATTCGCTGGAACCTAGTTTCGAAAGTCAATCCAGTTCGAATTCGAACCCCAGTTTGAATACCGATGTGAATTCCAGTTCCGACGCCAGTTTCAATTCCAATTCCAATTCCGAACCAGGTTCCAATACGAAGTCCGAGTCCGAAATTGAATCTCAAATCCCAACATCAACGCTGTCCCAATCTCCATCCCAGTCAGGATCGTTTCTCCACCGCATAAAAAATTCACTCGGCGATTTTGAAGAGCAAGAAGCGCATTGCAAAATGCACTTACTCCCGATTGCATACACTTTGTTCTTAATCGGCGTGGCCGTCACCGGCGGATCATTTCTAGGCAAGCCGTTCTTGACCTCCACTTTTGATCCGAAGTTGATGCCTGTCGAAACTGCTCAATACATAAAAGACAATAAAGTCGACATGCAGCATTTGTTTAACTATGACAACTGGGGTGGTTATCTGCGCTACACGACAGGACAGCGTGTCTTCATTGATGATCGCGCAGATTTTTATGGTCAAAATTTTTATGCTCGTTATTCCACAGCAATGGTTGCCGCCGAAGGTTGGCAAAATGTTTTGGATGAATCAAAGATCGATTGGGTTTTATTCCCGAAAAATAGCGCACTGGCAACCACGCTCCAGACCGACAAAGACTGGAAAGTTGCCGCTTCCGATCAAGCTTCTATTTTGTTTCAACGATTGAAATGAAACGAGATACCCAAAGCTAGAAGAGTTTTTCCGCTATAATTTTGGATTATGTTTGCAACCAAGGATCTTGCTCCAGCCAATAGCAGACCCACTAAAACAGTTAGTCCGGCGGCATCCAAAGGCGTTGTGAACCTCGCTCCACCTTCCACAACCTCTGTTCCGAAATGGAATATATCCGCTGGCACCGCAGCTAGTGGCAAAGGAATTATCGATTCACAAAGTCCTCGCCGCGAAACATTTAAATCGATCGAAAATATCGTTCACAAGTTTCGATCATGTAATCGAGACGCGATTGATCGATTCCAGGATAGACTCCCATGACGAACGAATTATTCATCACGTAGTCTGATTTGGAAAGAGTGCTCGCCACGCGCTTCTCGATGTTTTGATAGGCTGGCTGCCTGATCAAGTTGCCACCAAAAATATGACGAGTGGCAATGTTTTTCGACTCCAAAAAATTTACGAACTCCGACCGCTTCAAAGGAGAACCCGAACGAGTCGTGATTACGAATCCAAACCAACTTGGTTCGCTGTTTTTCATCGCTTCTGGAAAAATTATGTGTTCTTCGAATTGTTTTAAACCATCACGCAGGTACTGCCAGTTGTATTTACGAGTCTCGACAAACTGAGGAAGTTTCGCTAACTGAGCCAATCCCACTGCGGCCTGCATGTCGGTAAGCTTCAGGTTATATCCAATGTGCGAAAAAATATATTTGTGATCGTATCCTTGCGGCAGCGACCCCAGCTGCCAATCGAATCGTTTGCCACAAGTATTATCTTTACCAGGTGCGCAATAACAATCGCGACCCCAATCGCGGAACGATTCGATGATGATTTTTAAATTCGCATCGTTGACCGAAACACATCCGCCCTCACCCATCGTGATGTGGTGCGCCGGATAAAAACTGGCTGTGCTGATGTCACCGAACGACCCTGTTCGCCTGCCTTTATACATGCTGCCGAGCGAATCGCAATTATCTTCGATCAACCAGAGGTTGTTTTTCTGTGCAATCCTCATCACCGCATCCAGATCGAAAGGATTTCCAAGCGTATGCGCGAGCATGATTGCTTTCGTTTTGGGTCCAACGGCCGCCTCCAGTTCATCAACGTTGGCAGCGTATGTGCCGAGATCGATATCAACGAATACAGGAACAAAACGGTTTTGAATGATCGGATTCAAAGTCGTGGGAAAACCGGCCGCAACTGTGATTACTTCGTCACCCTCGACGAGCTGACGATCTTCCAGTCGCGGTGACGTCAACGCTGACAGCGCAAGAAGGTTGGCTGAAGAACCGGAGTTACACAGCATTGCATAACGGTTTCCCAAATACCGAGCAAATTCTTTTTCGAAATCAGCCGCGTATCTGCCCGTGGTAAGCCAGAAGTCGAGCGACGCATCTACAAGATTCGTCAGTTCCGCTTCATCGAAGACTCGTGCAGCGTAGGGAATGTAGGTCTCGCCTGGTTCGAATTTTTTATCGGGCCATTCCTGCGCGTGAAAGTCCCTGACAAGTGCCAGGATTTTTAGCCGCAGATCATTTTTATCCATAGTCACTAAAAGACCGAAATCGCGGGAACTATAATTATACCGAGCCAAACGAAGCCGAAGGAGTCGAATGTCCGAGTCGTCAATTGATGGTGTCATAATCACACCACTAAAACAAATTGCTGACGAACGCGGCAAAGTGATGCATATGATGCGCGCTGATACGCCGCCCTTCGAGCAATTCGGCGAAGTTTATTTCTCCGTCGTCTATCCCCAGGTGATCAAGGGATGGCACATCCATGCGATCATGACATTGAACTATGCGGTGATCGCAGGTACGATTAAACTCGTTCTGTTCGACGATAGAAACGGTTCTAAAACAAAAGGAAGCATTCTGGAACTATTTTTAGGCGAATCCAACTATGCACTAGTCACCATCCCACCAGGGATTTGGAATGGATTCAAAGGCGTCGGAACGATACCAGCGATGGTTGCCAATTGCTCAACTCATCCGTATGATCCCGAAGAGATTGAACGAATGGATCCATTCAATAATGACATTCCATACGATTGGGCTTTGAAGCACGGATAATAGGAACACGGACAATCAGTATGAAGCATCTTGTTGTCGGAGCATCTGGTCAAATTGGCGGGGCGATTTATAAATCGCTCGTCGAGAAAAACCAAGACGTGCTCGGCACGTATTACACTCAGCCGGCGCGCGGGATGCGGAAGCTCGATATCAACGAGCGCTCGCGAGTGTTCAAGCTGGTTAAGGAAGTTTCGCCCGATGTTATTTACGCGTGCGCAGGACTGACCAACGTCGACCGCTGTGAAGGCGACGCGAAAGAAAGCTTCAAGGTCAACGTGGTCGGCGCGGCTAATTTAGTCGAGGCAGCCAATCGGGTCGGAGCGAAATTGGTTTTGCTCTCCAGCGACTATATATTTGATGGCGACCGTGGTCCTTACGACGTCAATGATTTAGCCAATCCGTTGAATGTTTATGGCTATCACAAACTGCTCATGGAGCAGCATGTGGCGACCGTTTGTGAAAGTTACCTGATCGTCAGAACCACTATTGTCTACGGTTGGGAAGTGGTTGGCAAAAATTTTATCGCGCGGCTTATTCACAAGCTTTCGCAACGACAAAAGATCAAAGTGCCAAACGATCAGTTCGGCACACCGACTTACAATCGCAATCTTGCAAGAACACTAATCGAGCTGGTTGGTAGAGATCAGAGCGGTGTTTTTCATCTTGCCGGATCGACATCCATCGATCGTTATGGATTCGCTATCAAAGCCGCGCAGATCTTCGGTCTCGACACTCGCTTGATTCAGGCTTGTCCAACAGCAGAACTGAAACAGAAGGCAAGACGCCCGCTAAAAGCCGGTCTTAAGCTCGATAAAACTCGCGATATACTCACGACTAAACTGCTTGGATATGAAGAAGGGCTGCGTCAGATGCTCAAAGACAATTTGTAAGAAGTCGGTCTGAAGACTTTAGCTGGAAGTCCGCGAACCTAGTCCGACTTTTTCTTTTTAGTGTCCTGAAAATTCTTACGCTCTTGATCCGCTTTTTGCTTGTCGAGTTCGTCGACCAACGCCTTGTTGTCAGCGAAGATCTTTTCCTCATCAACCTGTTTCTTATCTTTTTGTTTTTGAACGGCCATTTGCTGAAGACGGAAACGATTGTGATCTTCTTTTCTACGAATTCGCTCTCTCTCTTCTTTTTTCCGCCGTTCTTCGCGATCGCGATCGGACTGAGCCAATGCTTCTTTCTCGCGTCGTCTTCTTTGTTTTTCCATATCTGACATGGCGCATGACCCTCCGAATGTGTGGTAAGCGGTCGCCTGTTTAAACCAAGACACCTGAAATCAGCTTAGTGATTGCTCGCTTCGCCGTCAAGTAAAGCGTGCTGATTGTGATGGTCCGACACCATATCAGACCGCAAGGATCAGGACTAAAGTGTCGATTGTGCGCCAGTGTTCATATCATCTGTAGAACCTTTGCGCGCAATCCCCGTTCTGATCGCTGCTTCGGCGACGGCTTTGGCGACACTCTCAGCTACCAACGGATTGAATACGCCTGGAACGATGTAATCTTCATTGAGTTCGTTGTCACCGACTACACTGGCGATGGCATGTGCCGCTGCCAGTTTCATCTCTTCATTTATGTCTGTGGCACGAACATCAAGTGCACCACGGAACATACCAGGGAAGCACAAAACGTTATTGATTTGGTTCGGATAATCAGAACGTCCAGTCGCCATAATTCTGACAAATGGTGCCGCGTCTTCCGGCATCACTTCAGGCGTTGGATTAGCCATTGCAAAAACGATTGGATCGCGTGCCATCTTCTTCAAATCGGCAGCTTCGATGGTGCCGGGTCCGGAAAGCCCAAGATAAAGATCGGCGCCTTCCAATGCTTCTGAAACGCTGCCCTGAAAACCTTCAGGATTAGTGTGTTGCGCAAACCACTCTTTCATGAAGTTCATTCCGCCTGGTCGACCTTTGTAAATGGCTCCAGTTCTGTCGAAACCGATGATGTTGACGACGCCGGCAGAAAGAATAATTTTCGAACAAGCGACACCGGCGGCACCAACCCCGGTGACAACCACTTTGATTTCCGACATTTTCTTGTTGACGATTTTGAGCGCGTTAATCAACGCGGCTAGAACGACAACAGCGGTCCCATGTTGATCGTCGTGGAAAACCGGGATGTCGAGCTCTTTCTTGAGACGATCTTCAATTTCGAAACATCTTGGCGCGGAAATGTCTTCCAGGTTGATGCCACCAAATACGGGGGCAATTGCCTTTACGGTTCTGATGATTTCTTCGGTGTCTTTCGTCGCCAAACAAATTGGAAACGCGTCAATTTTGCCGAACTCTTTGAACAGCATTGCCTTGCCTTCCATCACTGGCAGTGCCGCTTCCGGTCCGATGTCGCCCAGTCCGAGCACTGCGGTTCCGTCCGACACTACTGCGACTGTATTGCGTTTGATTGTTAGCTTATAAGCGTTTTCCGGATCGTCGTGAATTGCCATGCACACTCGAGCGACGCCGGGTGTGTATGCCATCGACAAATCATCACGAGTAGCCAATGGCACTTTGTTAGTGATTCGAATTTTGCCACCAAGATGCATTAGAAATGTTCTGTCCGAAACGTTGAGCACTTCGAATTGATTGAGTGTTTTGAGTTCTTTGACAAGCGCGTCACCGTGATGGGAATCGCGCACCTTGACGGTGATGTCGCGCATGATGAAATTGCCGTCGAAACCAGCGATGTCTACGGCGCCGATGTCAGCGCCGATTTTCCCGATTAGCGAGGTGACAAGACCGAGACTGCCTGGTTCGTTTGGGATTTTGATCCGCAAGGTCATCGTATAACTCGCGCTGGGTCTGACCTGATTCTTGTCGGAATCTTTTTTCGTGTCGGCTGGTTTGCTTGTGCTTGTCATTGTGGTTCTCGCATTTGTTTTGGGCGCGTCATTCAACCCTCCGTAACGCAGCCTGTCAGCCTTTCGCGGTGCGGGGTGTTGACAACAGCTTTCCCACTTCCAGTTTTGGGATGTGTTAAGCTGGACTTCTGTTAAAGATAACGCTTGCGTCACAAGAAATGAGCGAGCGACTGTAATTTTTAATGGAAAAAACGAGTTGAAGAAACGGGTTCAGTGTGATCGAATCACACTTTTCTAAAGCTCTTTAGGTTGGTATTGAGAGGAGAATGAAATGAGTTCGAACGACAAGGAACTTGTTGGCAACTACGAAGTGACAAAATCTGGTGTGGTCACTCGACGGGAAGTTTTGCTTATGGGCGCGATGGCGGCTGCTTCCGGCAGTCTGATCGCAGGCTCGCAAAACCCAGCCAAAGCGGCAGACGCGCCGGCTGCACCTGCAGGTGCATACAAGGCAAAAGATTTTAAGGCACTGGCTGGCACGATGACCGGATTGAGCGCCTCGCAAATCACGCAGCATTTAAAGCTCTACGAAGGTTACGTTGCAAAATCAAACGCGATTCATGAGTCACTGAAAACAGTGGAACTCACTTCCGCGAATGCAACTTACTCCGCGGTGAGAGAACTGCTTATCGAGCAGAGCTTCGCTCACAATGGCGTTGTTTATCACGAATATTACTTCAATAATCTCGGCGGTAAAGGCGGCGAACCGACAGGCGATTTTAAATCTGCAATCGAAGAGAACTGGGGTTCAACCGGCAAGTTCATGGATTTCCTGAAGGCTGCCGGTAAGAGCGCAAGAGGCTGGGTAATTGTTGGATACAACACGCGCGCTGGTTATGTCGACGCTTATGCGCTCGATACTCATAACATTGCGTCGCCTGCCAACATAGTACCGCTAGTGGTGCTCGATGTTTACGAGCATGCTTACATGATCGATTACGGCATTGATAGAGCCAAATATCTCGAAGCGTTCATCAACAATTTGTCCTGGGCAGCCGTGGACAAACGTTTGAGCATCGCAACGAAACATGCATCCGGTATCGATACGACTCTCTAAGAGTGTGTTCTGGAAACGCCGATTCTATTCCTGAATTTGAGCGTTTGTTTGAAACTAAGTAACTGAAAAACGGATCTCCCTATCCGCTGGGAAGATCCGTTTTTCATGTCTTTGGATTGAGATCCAAATTTTCTAGTTTTTCTTGTTCTCGATTTTCTCTTGAAGTTCTTTCAGTGGAGTGAAGTCGAGTTGTCCTTTGTCTTTGTTCCAGGGGGTTTTGTCGATCGTTCCGCTGCCGGTTCCAGGAACACCAGGTCTTGCATCGCCTGGTTGAGGCAGTTTAGGATGAGGCTTGAATGGATTGAAGTCGCCGCCACCTGGTGGCAAATTGAATGGTGGCTTTTCGAACGGAGAAATCTTATGGAATGGGCTGTCCGTGATGCTTCTTGTTGCCACATCGCCGAGACCTTTCATCACTTCTTCCGGTTTCTTATTGATGATCTCACCATCTTTGAGAACAACGCTGCCGTCAGCTTGTCTGTCGACGGCTCTAAGGGTGGTATCACCGGTTTTAGGATTGACTGAAACTGCGGTGTTGCCTTTCTCTCCGTAAAGGAGCACATTACCTTTGGAGTCCATTGAAAGTTCGACGCCGCCCATTTGTTCGTTGCGGTTGAGCTGATCGTTGACTTCCTTGACCATTTTGGCAAGCTTCTCTGGATTGTCACCGACTGCTTTGACAGCATCTTTGAATTTGGTTATATCGCCGTCGACAATTGCGTTTTGCATTTGCACTTGCAGTTTGCGATCTGCCTCAGGAACCAATCCACTGATTCCTTTTTCGAGTTGCTCTTTGGCTTCTTTGCGATCAGCGTCAGTGACTTGCTTGTTAATTGAACCGATTCCGATTTCACCGATCGCCATTCCTCCTTTCATTTTTTCGAGGTGCATGTTGTTTTTGTCATGTGACTTCATGCCTTCGGCGACTGCGCCGCCGGCACCGTTCTTAATTTCGTTGGCGATTTGTCCGAGTTTTTCCTGGCTTGATTTGCCCAGTTTTTCGGCGATTATATTGCCTAGCTGATCTTCGCTCGATGTTCCGTGTGCTTTGGCGGCATCTCCTGTGGCGGATTTGGAAGCTTCTTTCATCAAGTCTTGGACGGAATTCGAGAGTGTCTCTGGGGCACTACCGGTGGTATCAGGGGCGGCAATTTTGGCGTCGGATTTGGCATCGACTTGTTCAGGATTTTTTGCTTCAGGCATTGGGAAATCTCCTCAGAATAGTAATCGTTGGTGGCGGTCAGGGCGGGTGGCTCGTTTCTCACCTTCCGCAATTACTATGCAACTTTCGGCGAACTGAACCAATGTGTCTGAATGCACACCCGTTTGCGTATAAACGCAAAAGTCTCGAAAGAGCTTGTCACTGGGCGTTTCCATGCTCGGCATTTTTTCGTGTTTGGGGCATTGCGGAGTGGTTTCGCTTCTCCAGGAGTGGTCCAAGTATAGGGGCGACACGCTCGGGCACAGGAGTAATAGGTGCCGCGTATTAATTGGAACGGAACCCTAGAGTTTTTTGAACTGTTTGCATACCTATAGGTGAACTGGGTCGACGAACTGAAAGAACGAGTTGACACCTGAATCGATCAATTGAGGTCGATGAATTGAGATCGATGAATTGAGTCTACGAGTGGTTTGAGAATGCGCGATATGCAGCAATATCTAAACCGGTTTTTGAGAATTAAGGTGGTTCGAAATCAGCCTCTAATGCGGGTTTTCCGATTCTTGGAAAAATGCCGCGTCAAGAAACGTGCCCATATGTTTAGGTACGTGCAGGTAATGGAGCACACGCGCATGGCAGATCAGACCAGGGTCAGACTAGAATCTAAGAATTCGGAATCGACGGAACTCGATCAAGATTGTTCGTCACCTTTTCATGATGAGTTAAACGACGTTTGCTCGGCTCCCGTTCAAGACGCTGATGAGGACGTGCCCAAAGCTGAAGGAGAAGCACCTGAAGACGGGCCGCAACCTCCAAATGCTGAGGTGCAAGCACCAAAAGTCGACGGCGACAAACAGCAGAATCCTGAAGCTGAAACTGACAAGCCTGAAGTAGAAGAGGCACCGGCACCGCGAACTGTAGAAAAGGGAGATCTCGAGAAACAAGCTAAGCCAGTCGAGCCAGAACCACGACCACGCGCAGAGGGACCATGGAAGAATCTTGAGCCCATGCAGGAAGTACCGATCCAGTTTAAAGAAGTGGATCTGCCGGCACCACATCCGCTACTACCAGAGTTTGAGGATCCGATTCTTCGCAAGGCATCAAGCCAGGATCTAAATGACCTGGCAGGCATGCGAGTCAGTTCCGCCCAGAGATATAAATGGGCTAAGGGTGCGCATATCGAATTGATGCGGCGTGATGAAGTAGCGATGCAGGCAGATCAGGTCAAAGCTGCAAAGGATGCAATTCCAATTCTTCTAAAGGCGCTGAAAGAAGGCAAAACTTTTGAAAGGGGACCGGACGGCAACGAGCGTCTTACCGACAGAGTCTGTAAAATATTTTGTGTCAAAGGTCAGAGCCAAACCGCTCAACTAGAAAGGACCTGACAATGACATCAACGAAACCGAACGATATGAATAGC
>JADYXR010000212.1 GCA_021772095.1 Candidatus Obscuribacter sp.
CATTTGCCGCCACAGTACGAATTCTCGCCCGAAACAGAACATACATTCTTGCAAAGAAGTGATTATCAGGTCGTACCGTCCGAAGTTGCGGAATCGCTGTGCGGTGTCAGGCTCCTTGGCGCCCGGCTTATCCGCCTGTTGATACTTCCTCAGCTCAGTTGCAAGCCTCGCGTTTTCTTTGCGCAAAGCATCTAACTCTATGGACTCATCACTTCCGATTCGACGGGCGATGCCAACTCCGATTAAAACGATTGCAACAGCGATGGGAAATCCCAGGTGTTGTAATATGGATTCCATTTTTACCTCCTACTTGAATTGGGATCAAGTGCTACTGTGGGTTTCGCAGGCGAACAGTCTTCACCGTTCAATGCCGAGCGGCTCAGAGACTGGATTTCGCGAGGCAGGATTTTTGCCCTACCCTTGCAATATAGCCCCAGAACCTATTCTTGTAAAGTGCGGAACAAAAAGTCCGAAAAGGTGCTACCTGCTTGACGTTTCGTTAAAATATGTCATAATAAAGAATGGAACACTTAGATTAAATATCGCCAATCCGGCGATACTAACCTTAAGGAGGGAAGATGAGCCTATGTCAAAAACTACAAGAAAGCCGTTCTCAGGCACGCCTTACGCAACAGCAAGTAGCTGATGTTCTTCATGTGCCACGTGAGTCAATCTCTATGTGGGAACAGGGCACTCGCGTTCCCGGACTTAAGCAACTCGAAGACTTAGCTCGTCTATACAGCGTAACTTCTGATTATCTTCTCGGAAAAACCGAGTTGGCGCCACAAGTTGAAGAACGCGAGGTTTTGTGTCGAGGTCTCGTTGAAAATCCATCCGTTCATCTAGAGTTCAAAAGGTGGTTCGACTTTCTCGATTCTTGGGCCGATCTAACAGAGCAGGCGGGTCTCCCTGCAAGAAACAGCGGAAAGCCGCCTAAGAAACTTGATCGCGGTGCTGATTTTACTGATGGTCGGCAAGCACCAACCCTCGCCGCCGAAACGAGAAAGGAGTTTGGATTAGGTGGTGATGCCATTCCTGATGTTTACACTTTTCTAGATGAACAACACATTCTTGTATGCAAAGCTAATTTAGGCGACTGGCAAACCGGTGCTCAAGGGATTTCTGGAGCCTTTCACAATCATCGAAAACTTGGTTATTGCATTCTAGTAAATGTCCAGAATTCTCTTGGGCGACAATCATTCACTCTTGCCCACGAGCTTGCTCATGCCCTTTTTCACTACAACTGTCGATCTCTGATAAGCATCTACAAAGATCCGTCACCAAGGGAATCGTTTGCAGATTCCTTTGCCAGTCACTTTTTAGTGCCTATCAAAACATTGAATCGTGTAATCGATAATGCCTCTTGGTCAGGTCGGCTAGATCAATACAAGGTAATCGAACTCGCTCATATTTTCAGGGTCAGTTATGCATTTATGCTTTACCGGCTTCGCAATGAAAAACACATTACGGATGATCAAAGAAAGGCATGGGAAAAATGCAGTCCAACAGCACTTGCACAGCAGTTAGGGCTTGACTCAGACGTTTTCAACAAACCAGGCAATCCTGTCTTGAGCCTGAACCGTTATCCGGCTTCGGTTGTTCAAACTGTCAGAGATCTGATTTTTGATGATGAACTTTCTTCATCGCAAGCAGCCGATTTGCTCGATGTAAGTACTGCGCACATACAGGCATTGCTCATGACTGATTTACCCCCTGCTACTCCAGAGGAGCGACGGGAACTCTGCGAATATCCCTTCTGACGATGAAAGGTTTGGAACGGTGTCCATCGGTGATTCAATAAAAAAACATTGCATTGTTGATACCAGTTTGTTATCCAACTTTGTTTTTCCCGGGCAGGCTTATCTGCTCCAGCGGCTCATCGGTGGACCCGTGTTTATTCCGCCCGCAGTGCTGGATCCAGCGGAATGTTTGTTAGGCAACTTCCAGCAGCCACCTCGCTGCGAGTTTCTGAAGACTTTGTACGAGATCTCAGGGCAAGCTGGCGTGCGCTACTCGAGTGCCGCACCATTCATACGTTCCTTTGCCGGTTCAGCCGGAACACAGTGGGCATCGGTCGACCTGTCAATAGAAGAACTTGAGTTAGCGGCTGACTTCAAAGATAGATCCATCTGGTCTGGAATTTCCGGAGTTCCATCGAAGTACACAAAAAAGGGACTTGGAGCAGGTGAAGCAGAAGCTTGCGCTGTGGCCGCCAAGAGAGGCTGGACTTTGCTGATCGATGATCAAGCAGCAGTTGAACTCATGACGGGCCTCGGTTATGACATACCATGCGTGCGCACGTGCATGCTCCTCATACATGCAGTACAAATTGAAATTATCTCGTGTCCCGAGGCCGCGGATCTATTTAATCGGCAAATCGTTGACTTGTTCGGCTTCAACGCGACAAAAAACAAACGGACGGAACGCCTTTGGTTGCGTTGCACACCTGAACCAAAGTGCCTGTGGGAGCCTATCAGATGACAACCTGGTTTACTTCCGATCACCATTTCGCACACGGATTTTGATTGCGGGCAACCATGGTGCCACTACGTCTAGTGCCGCAAGCAGCAGCACATAAGATAGATTCTTACTCTGAGACGTTCCGTTGAAGCACTGGACACGTTAACGTTAACGTCAGCATCGACATTGTCTAATGTAGGCCTATCATTCATTGATACCAATGGCGGTATCACTCTTCCGGGCAATTTTTTTCTCGTTCTCTGCACTTGAGATTAAAATTGACAGCGAGCATTTAAGCCCGTCTGCGATTCTCAATAATGTGATGTATGAGATGTTTCGCAAGCCGCCTTCGACGTCTGTTACATATGTGCGGTGCAACAGGGCCTTGTTTCCTAATTCGTCTTGCGTCAACTCTAGATCTATACGACGGTCGCGAATGGCGTCGCCCAGTGCCTCCAGATCTCGATTCTTGTGATGTTGCTTGTTCTTGCGCATGGACAAATCCGCCTGTATTGGGGATTTGCCTAGTGAAAAGTATTGTACGCTGACAGAAACCCTTAAAGTGCAAGCGCGTATG
This sequence comes from Candidatus Obscuribacter sp., assembly GCA_021772095.1. Classification (GTDB taxonomy): domain Bacteria; phylum Cyanobacteriota; class Vampirovibrionia; order Obscuribacterales; family Obscuribacteraceae; genus JADYXR01. The sequence continues at coordinate 3,038 of JADYXR010000212.1, forward strand.
CATCCACTATCAGTATGGACTACGTTCAATGCCCGTGCCGGAAAAATGAGGAAATCCAATACCAGCCTACGCTCCTGGATTGCAGGGTCCAGGTAGACAAAGATACCGGAAAAGCCAACCCGTATTCAGGTTGAGAGCATCTGGGCTCTGCATAAAACTGGCACTACTGGATAAACATTTAACTATCGAGCTATGGTATAGCAGCACTCCATTTGCAGTACCAAAGCAGACTTCCGTCGTTTCACGCTTCACACTTCGGTATCAATTGCCAATAGAATGATTCGGATATACACATTTTGTCTTAGCGAGTGATCTGGCTGAGGTTCCGTACAATCGCCGTTATTTTCAGATTGCGTATCCGGGTGTCACAAAGAACTACCGGAGAGCACGAACATGACTCGAACCGCTTTAGATACGGATCGGCGCAAAACAAAAACGGTACAAGACGCGTTACAATTGAGCGTCTTACTTGTAGAAGATAGCTTTCTTCAACAGCATGTCGTTGTCCATTTATTGAAACAACTTGGTCATGCTGTGAGCATCGCAAGCGATGGATTTGAAGCGCTGTCGGCAGTTCAGCAGCACTCTGGCTTTGATGTCATCCTTATGGATTGCCATATGCCTCTAATGGACGGTTTCGAGGCTGCCAGACTAATCAAAAATTCGACGAGTTTGAACGGTAGTCAGATAGCCATTGTTGGCCTCAGTGCCGATGCCTTAGCAGAGGACTGTTTTTCTGCTGGCATGGACGACTTCGTCAGAAAGCCTGTAAACAGACAGATTTTAGGAGCAGTTCTCAGCCGCTGGTCCAGACAAAAAAGAGCGACGCATAAAGAAGGATACAGACATGCCACTTGTTATACGCGCTGACGACAAAACTCATCGACATGCCCAGTATCGAAGAAGCTCTCGCCAAGGTGAGCAGAGATATTGACGATAAGAAGCGAGAGAGCCTCAAAGACGCACGCTAGTCGGAACGCGATAGCTTGCACTGTTATGAAAATCTACCCGTCTACAAGGAGTATGTTGTGAACAGACTAGAATTTATGAAACTATTGGCATTGAAGGACTACCCATCTCTGTCAATCCTGCTCCCGACGCACAGATGTTCTCCTGATAATCTACAAGATCCTATAAGGGTAAAAAATTCAGTGAGTGAGGCGACTAAACGCCTGGTCGGAGAATTTGGGGAGCTCGGCGCAGCCGAAGTTATAAAACGACTGAATGCCATCGTGGAACAAATTGATTCCCGAACAACCCTCGATGGACTCGCTATCTTCGTCAACAAGCAAGTGTCCAAGAAATACTATTTGCCCTTTACCCTCACTGAGCGTGTGGTTATAGGCGAGTCCTTTGCCATCAGAGATCTTTTATTTGCCATGAACCGGAGCCCGAGATACTTGGTGTTAGTACTGAGCGAGAAGCCGACACGACTCTATGACGGTTACCGAGATAGCCTTGTCGAGGTCGAAGAGTGTGGGTTTCCATTCACACAAGAAGACAATGGCGGTATAACCAGGGCAGGAATCGACGCCTCCGCCTATCGTGATGATCGCCACAGGCAGTTTTTCCGCGAAGTAGACAAGGCTCTAGGTGAAGTGCTCAAACAGGACCCCTTGCCGCTAATCGTTGTTGGTGTGGAGCGGTATCTTGCGTTCTTCGACGAAGTCTCCGCTAACAAGGCGCATCTAGCAGGTACGCTCCACGGAAGCCATGACAGCACAACTCCGTCCGAGTTGGTAAAGCTTATATGGCCGATTGTGCAGGACCATTTTAGAGTTAAAAGAGAATCAACTCTTGACCAGCTGAGCAACGCGATCGGACAAAAGAAATATGCTGCCGGATTCGATGAAGTCTGGAAGGTCGCAAGCGAAGGTCGAATCGAGAAACTCCTTGTGGAAGAAGATTTCTATGTCGGAGTGACACCCGAGGTCAGCGGCATCAATCCTAAGCCAGTCGAAAACTCAACCATTCCTGGCGTCCATGATGATGCAGTCGATCAGATCATTGAAAAGGTCTTGCACACCGGCGGCCTGGTGACATTCTATAACCCAGGCAAATTGAGCAATCATTCTCATTTGGCAGCCATTCTTCGCTACTGAGATCGTTCGCTGATAAGTATTCTTGATTGTCCATAGGACAAGCGCGCCGAAATACGAAACCCTTCAGAGCATCTGGGAGATTTGCAAACGTGGACGTGAAGAAATACATGACTGAAGATCTAGAGTGCATTGAGGATCTGCTGAAGGAACTGCACGACAACATTAGAGAATGGAGCGATGTAAAGCTGCTTCAAAAAGCAAGTATCATGTTTGATGCTTTCCACAGAAGATTTGCTTTAGAAGATTTTTTGCTTCGTCATGTGCAGCCTACAGAAGAAATGAGAGCGGCCTTAAAAGAGTTTGTGAAGGTAAGACGAGCCTTTCGAGAAGATTTGGAAAGTCTGCTCCTGCTTCATGCTGAGGATCCAGATTTTCGCGCGGAGATTGGCAAACTTCTTGAGCGCGTATCGAAACACATGGTGTACATCAAGGCCGAATTCGACCGAAACTTTCTCGACCGAATTCTAACCACACAGCTGGCGAATCTGTCATCAGATTTAGAAAGCAAAGTTGGTGCTCAAAGTTTTGGACGGAGGCAGTAGTGTTCTAGAGTTCAGTCAGAGACTGTCATTGAAAGCTTTGTCAGTGTCAACTGGTTTGGTAAAACAAAATCAATTCAAAGTAACCATCGCCCCGACAACCACAAAGCCAATGCCGCAAAAAAAATCTGAAGTTGAGCCAGCAACCACAGAACTGGCAGCTAAAAACACTTTCCGCATCCTAATCCTAGACGACATTGAGCATGTCAAACAGCTAAAGGCAGCCTGCAAGAACGCGGGGCACTCGGTTGTACCGGCTCACACGGTTAAGGAAGCAATGGCTTTTTTAGACGGCGCAAATCATGCTGATGTGATCGTTTGCGCTGCCTATTTGGAAGACCAAAATATCTTTGAATTCTTAAAGCGGCTAAGAGGCAATCCACTTCATAAACAATCGATGTTTATGATACTGGCTCTAGCGCCAGGTCCTATGGGCGTCAAGATGAATGCCACAGTTGAAATTGCAGGTCATCACCTCGGTTCGGATGCGTTTATAAGCATGCCTGTATTTGATGCCGTTCAATTGATTGCCGAAATCAAGAAGCTCTTGCCGCTGGTGCCCTGGGTGGAGCGAAGCAGGCTTGATGAACTGGAAGACGAGCAAAAACAATCATCTGATCGATTGCAGCAACTCACACCAAGCACCGGCTATTACTGTGAATCGCATGCGCCAGAAACCGCTGAAAGGTTTACGCCAAAAGCGGGCCGAGTTGGCTCGCGCACAGGTATTCCGTTTGGTGCCGAAGAATTTAAATGCCATTGTGGTGCTGAAGCAACTCACAAAGTGAGAAGTTAGATTGCGCGATAACGAATGAATATGTCACTGCGGGCGGCAAAATTTACACAGATCCGATCATGGTAGAAGCCCTAGAGCGACTGCTCAGAGAAGCGCTTATGATCCAAGTTCCAAGTGCTGGACAGGCACGAGCGTCAGTCAGTTATCGTTGTACGAATGAAACGGAGAAAAACTTTGCGGCTGGCACGCATTGATTGAGTTTTTGCCAGATGTTGTGTTTTGAGTAATTGAATAAGGTGGCGTATTCTTTCAATAACGACAAAGAAAGGAGATACGCCAATGAAGAAAGATA
>JADYXR010000213.1 GCA_021772095.1 Candidatus Obscuribacter sp.
CGGCTACAGCTAGCGCTGTACGCCTCTGTGGCGGTATCATTCCAATCTCTAAAGGTAATTACAATGGACTACCTTTGACACAAAATTATTGACAGATCCCAGAGGGAAGGATTCATCCTTTCCTCTGCTCGCCACTTAAAAAAATAAACAACTCCATTGTCCTGCCAAGACGGGGGAGGGGAGCAAAGTACGCCAAAAAAGTGCCGAATTTGGCGTACTTTTCTTCACCTTGACGTCAATAATCAGGGTTTTGGCGTACTTTCCTTCACCTTTACCTTTTGCCTCTACGCCTCTACACCTCTACACCTTTGCCTTTTGCGTTTGCCTTTGCCTTTGCCTTTGCCTTTGCCTTTGCAATTTTTTTTTGCCGCCTTTGCCTTTTGCCTTTAAAACTTTAAAACTCAAGCCTGCTACATGACCCAGTAGCTATGCATTTGACATCAAAAAAAACAAAGCCGTCCCAAAAACGGAAACAGAAGGACTGGTGCGCCCTTCTGCTCCCGAAAAGCTATACGCTGTTTGTGGTTACCGAAACGAATAAGTGACTCGCCGAGGGACAGCGAACCGGCGGCCACCGAATATGGTGCCTGAGGCATCGGCGGGTAGACGATGCCGTTGAGGCTTTCTTCTTCAGGTCGATTTCGTCAAACCAGTGAGCAAATCGTCGCTCACCGGCAAGCAGTCTTCGCGCAGTTTTCCGCTCGGAGACTCAATCCTTGCGCATGAAGGCGATTGCGCCAATGAAGAGACTTACGCCGGCGCCGATTCCGACAGTGACCGACTGAGTGGCGAACCATGCGGAGATACCGATCAGCATGGACGTCGGAAGTAAAAGCGCGAAACAACAGAAAAAAAGCAGAATCTTTTCTTCGCCAGAAATCCGCTGTTCTCTGTGTCGGAGAATGGCGAAAAGACAATAGGCGATGGTCAGCAATTCGAGTACGATAAGGATCGCAGGCGCTTCTGGAAAAATGCGCAACAGCCATCCGGCTCCGTCGCGAGCTGGCATATAGTGAACCTCTTAAATTTGTCGGGATTGGGCGAATCGATCGGTCGGGAAGCTGGAGCAATGCACCACCGGCGGTGAGTCTTTCGGATATGTCTGCTCCGATTGGGACAGCATTCCTGCAGTCCGCAGAACCAAGCCACAGTGGTTCTGGCGAATTGCCAAAACCACTGTGGGCACCGGGATTTCCGTCGGCTTCAGCGCAGCCGAGGCTACTTTTCGTAGCGCTGCAAGTCGATGTAACGGCCATCGTTGCCGAAGATCCAGCGCAAGTGATTGAAAGGATCCTGGCCCGAACAAACCGCCAGCTCGTCGCACAGACTGTGCTGCGCAACTTCGGCGATGTCCGCGGTGGCGACCAACTCAGCCTTCCACTTGTCCTCGAGCAGCCGCAAGCCACGCGCGATGGCGTCGCCGGCAAGCACGTTGTTCATTGCCACCAGCTTCGAGATCGGAACCTTGGCGTCGTTTTTATCAACGCAGGGAGCCAGGCGGCCGACCAGAGAGGAGAGCCGGGTCTCGAGCGCAGCAACCTCCTGCAACGCCCGGGTCACAGCGACTCGATACGAAAGGAATTCGACGCGCTTGTCGGCTTGCTGGTTCTTCAACACTGCCACGGCTTCGGCGCTGACCGCCATAGCTGAGAGCAACCGTTGCGCGTACTGCGGCTCGCCGAGCCGGTCTTTGGCAACGAAGTACTGATTCCAGTTGCTGCGGTAGTGTTCCGACTGCAGGCAGGTCAGCGCCGAATTGCCCGCCGCAACCAGCTCGTCGTTGAGGTCCGCGCCGATCAACTGCCACTCGTTGATGTCGGCGTGCTTGATCGGAATCAGCAACATGACGAAGTTGGCATGCCGTTCAGCATCCGGAGCCTGACTGTTGCTGCCGTCCTTGAGGAACCGCTGAAACGAGGTTTCCAGTCCGACACGAGATGATCCCGTGGTCGGATCGTGGTCGACGCTACTATCGTGCCTGGCGGACGCCGCCTGGAAGGCTTGTTCGCACTGACGAGCCCGCGTCAACGTCAGCCCGCCCAGATCATTGCGGTCGCAAAAATCGGCGATGTGCGGCATGGTGGCGACGATCTTGGTGACCTGCTTAGCCGCGACCAACCTCGCTTTGCGCAGCTGGCTAAACGAAAGAAACAAAGCCAGCCTTCCGCTTTGATGCGAACAGCGCAGTCGCGTAACCTGGTCGACCACGCGCTGGAGATTCTCCCGCGTATCGGCGGCGGCGGCGATCCGTCCGCGGACCTTGTGCTCGTCGAGAGCAGCTTTGTGCGTGTTCAGGAATTCCTGCACGTCTGCCATCCGCGCCACGATGGCGTTGAAGTGGCTGACGGCTACCTCGAGTTCGGAGGCCAGCGGTCGGACGTCGACCTGGCGCACCCACGTCTGTGAGGTCATGATGTTATACCTGTTGCCAGAGCTTGTGGTTTTGGCACAGTCGCTGCACGCGGGCTGCAGCGCGAATGTACCGCCAGACGAACCGCGGCAAATGTAAGACCGTCATAGTCCTACAAAACTAACCACGATTCGCAAAAGAGAGGGGTCGAGCGACGAACTCACCCCTCGACCGAATGCGGCTGCGGGCGGTCAACGTTGACCGATGTCGGCCTTATTGACGGGCAGCTTCAGTTTTTCTGGTGCCACCACCCCCAGTGACACATAGAACTGCAGTCCTTCTTCGACGGTCATCTCGAGATCGATGCAGAGCCGCTCCGGCACAAGACAAATGCCCTGCACACCGGTGGGCGGATTCGGAATCACGACCTTGAGGAAGACTTCTTCGCTGCCGTCGGCATAAACCATCGTTGTCTTGCCGGAGACGAACGCCTTAGTGAAGATGCCGGCGTGCGGATACGGAATCAAGACGACGCGCTCGAACGGCGAACCCTTCTCGAGGTCGAAGAAAGCAGCCATTTTGCGCGTGTTGCGATAGATAAAACCGATTCCCGGCAGTTTCATGATCTGGCTTTCGAACCAGAGCACGATGCGCTCGCCCCAACGCCAGGAAACGAATCCACCCATGACGGTCAGAATCAGCAAGAGCAAGACGAAGCTCAGAAGCGGACTTTCGCCGTTGGTGAGCGGACCGACTTGCAACCAGGTCGGCACGATCAGGTCAATCAGCGTGCGCGTGATCGGACCGACGACCTTGTCGGCGACCCCGAAGACGATGCTCAAAAGCCAGATCGTGAAGATTCCCGGTCCGCTCAAAATCAGACCGCGCATGAGACATTTGCGAATCAATTCTTTAGTCTGTCGCTGGATAGCCATCAGCAGAACTCCTTTTAAGAGTGGTTGTTGAAAAAATGGTGTGGCGCACCGCAGTGGCCACACCGGATTCATAAACGCACCGTTGGGCGCGTGTCGTCACAGCACCATAGGTGGTGCCGAACCGAAAACGAGAACAGCGACCTCACACGAATGTAAGACGGCATGCTCTGAGCGTCTCGGCAATCCCAGGGCGGAAGCTTCGCACTTCCACCTCATGTTCAGACCGGCTTGACGTTATTGCCGCGGTTCATCAGAAGCCCGACCCAGACGCCGGATGCCAGATGGAGACCGCCCATGCAAAGGATGGCGGTCAGCCCGATCGGGTCAGCTTGCAAGCCGAACCGCACGTAGCAGACCACCACGGCGATCAGAATGGAAGGCACCAGGGTGTGTTTACCGCAGCGGGCAGCAGCCCAGATACCGACGAGGAAGGTCAAAGCGAACCAGATGGTGGCTCCGGCAGTGGAGAGACCAACGGTGTAGTGCATGATCGTGTCCATGTTCGAATTCTCTTTCGTGTTATGCGTCAAGCGCTGATGCATCAACGACTGTGATGCGAAGCGCAGACTGTGGTGGATGGAAGACTAAACGGTTAAATCGGTCGAATCAGGCGCGCCGAGTCGACCTGAGAATCAAAACCGTGAGGCAGGCGATCGCCACGTGCACGACCGAAACGGACGCGATAGCGAGAAACTCCAGCGGCGGCGAGAAGCCGCGGATCAGGCTGAAGACCGGGATAGCGATGATGGACGGCCAGAGCGTCGCAAACCCGTACTTGCGAACGAGGCACAGACCGACGACAAAGCCGGCGATAAACCAGAGTCCGGCCACCAGAGGCGAGCCGGCGGCAGCGTGAAGAGCAGTGTTCATGATTGTCTCCTGTAGGAGCTAGAGTGAGTGTGTCGAGCGCGAATCCAACCACACGAGAGGACCGCAACTCGAAAAGCGCAGACGGAAACGGCGCCCGGGTTTGGGCGCCTCCTTAAAAACAGAGTCAAGCCCTGAGGCTCAAACTCAGACCCTTGGCGTGGTGTCACCCCTGGTGTCATCCACGGGCGCGAACATCTTATTGAACTTGCCGCCCAGGAAGGCAGCGGCGAGCATGAACAAGCCGCCGAGGACGAAGCTGATGATGCGCCAGATCGGCTCAGCATCGGTCAGGTCGTACAAGGCCAGCTTGCCGACCAGAAGTCCGAACACCGCAAGCGCGGAGAGCAAGAACTGCCGGTCGCGGACAAGGAAGGCCGAACCGATCAGCGCGAAGCCCTCGATGGCGAGCGCAACAGCCAGGTGCTGCCAGCTGAGCAGATTCATGAACGACACGGTGAGCAACACCGTACCGGCCAACGAATAGAACCCGCTCAGGTTGAGGTCCTTCAAGAAGTCGGGAGCACCGACTTCTTCAAAGATCACCTTGTTGAGTTCGACGTCCTGCCTGGCGGACAGGAAGCGGTGCGCCGCATAGATGGCGTACAACGTCACCACGGTCGGGATTACGACAAGCCAGCTCCACGACCCGAGAATCGCGAGCAGGCCAAGCGCGGCGAGCGCAGCAGCGACGTTGCTGGCCGCCCGCACGATCGGATCGCGCACGGCAAAGCCGACAGCCAGAAGCACCAGCGCTTCGATGCTCGCCACCACTGGCAGTGCATTAGCATCGACCTTGAGGTAGGTGAGCAGCAGCCCGGTGATGATACCGGCGACAGTCAAGACGACGTAAATCAGACCGTTTCGACCAGCCATGACGAAAGTCGCGAAGCGCCCGGTTCGGTACAACGCCGCGAAGGCGAACGTGATACCGAGTACGATGGCAATTTGCGGCAACGCGATTTGCGATGCAGTCGCGAGCGCAGCTACCAGAGCCGTTCCCAGGTAGACCTTGGAAGCGGCGCTTGTGGTCGCGAGGTAGAGCCGTTGTGCGGCCAAACCCAGAATCAGAGCCTCGACAGCCAGGATAGCAGCCGTCGCGTACGCGGGCGCTTGCACGAGCGTCAGCCCCCAGACCAGACCCAGAGCGGCAACCGCGTATCCGACCGCAGCGAAGTCAGCAGCACTGAGCCCCCAGTCACCAACGCGCACCACGCGCCGGTACAGGAAGGACGTCACACCGAGCGCGCAGGCAGCGAAGCCGCCGACCAGCACATTGTGCGGAATGGTGACGATATAGTCGAAGATGGGAGTGCCGTTGTACAGCTCGCCTTCGATGACGAACTTGCCGAGGCTGACCACGGCGAGAGTGAGAGCAAATGCGCGGAACGAGACATACTTGTTACGCAACCCGATGAAAACGAGCAGCGGCACCTCGAAGAACCAGACAGCAAGCGTCGCTGTCGGATCGAGCTTCATCGCCAGGGCGGACGACACCAGCGCCAGCCCTACAAAGGAGCTGACCACCGCGTTTTCTTTCCAGGCCACAGCGCGAGCGGCGATTGCCGTCGCGAAATACGCGGCGCCAAGACCGGCGAGCAAGATGTACACCGAATCGGCATACACGGAAGCAATCGCATACAGTGAGGCGGCGATGAAAGCGGCGCCGTTGAGCAGGCTGACGCCGAAGAGGAAGCGCGGCTTCAGCGCTTTGACGTCGTCGGTCAGCACCTCCAGCACGTCACCACCCTCGGTGGCATGATCGCGGCTGGCGAACAACCGGAAGCTGACGACGTTCCACACCAACCAGAAGGTGGCGAGGAATCCAGCCGACAGCCAGAAGCCGGAGGCACCGCCGACCGCCTCGATCTGCGGCTGCGTGAACAGCAAGTAGGTCAAATACGACCCCGAGCAAGCCAGACCGTAGACGCTGTACCAGCGCTGACGGACGACCACAATCGAAAGACCGACCATGAGCACGACAGTGGCGAGCACGGTGAAGCCGCTGACCGCACTGAGCGAGATTGTGCCGAAGGCGAGCAGCGTCGAGAGCAGAGCCATGGCTTCGGAACGCCGGGCGACGGAGTGAGCCATCGAGGCCCCAGCGATAACCAGCAGACCCCACATCGCCAATAGCGGGTCGTCGAGAACCTTGACCGATTCGATGTTCTGAGCGGCGTACATGACGAAATACGCCAGAGCATAGCCACCACCGGTGATGGCTTGGCCATACCAACCCCAGTTCTTCTTCCGCGAGAACACTTCACCACCAGCCACGAAAGCGGCAGCAGTGCCGAATCCCGCGAGAATCTTGAAGATGGCGCCGAAGTACTGCCAGGAGTAGCCGACGGCGTAGCACAGACCGACAACTACGACAGCGACGCCGACGCGGCTGAGAATGACAGGCGCTTTGCGCGTCAAGTAATCACCCCACGGCTCGGTCGGAACCGGCGGTGTGGTGGGCTTGGGGACGACAGGTGGCGCGTCGGGTTTGGACTCGACGGGCACACCGGGCGGATCCACAGGCGCTGGTTTGATGACCGGGGGAACGGTCGGGACAGGCTCAGGAAGCGGCTTCGTGACGATGCCGTTCTTGAGCTCGAGAGCTGCGATGCGGGATTCCTGCTTGCCGGTCAATTCGGTCAAGGACGCCACTTGCGCCTTGAGACCTCGAACTTCGCCGGCAAGACCAGTTTCCTCAGGTGTTTGCTGAGACAAGAAAATATCTCCAGGTAGAGTTAAGCGCGCTGCTGTTTCCTCTTTTCGAAGCAACCGCGCTCGTCGTGAATACAACTCGAAACCTGTCCGTACTTCACTACACGCGCCTTGAGCAGGAGGTGTTAAAAGTGAATCGAGACAGAGTAAGGCTCTTAGTGAGTTAAGGGCAGAGTTTCAAGAGGAAAAAGGGGAACGCTTAAAGCTAGTGATCCGAACGCGCGCGTTCAAGTTCCACCAGGGCTCCTTAGAGAAGCAAAATCAAAAAAAATTGTTGATTCATCACTGAGTATTAGTTCACCAAACCCGAAACTCAAGCAGGCAGATAGAATCGGGATGTGGCGCTCGGCGTCGAAGTTCTCGCGAGCTCTCATCTATCGAGCCTTAACAATATCGAATTTGCAAACGCATGTAACATCGCTAATCGTGCTCGCGAAGCAAAACATAAACGAGCTGCGCGAGCCGGTCTTTGCAACTCAAAAACCCACAGATTCTGCCGTGAAGCGATCGACCAACATCCGTTCAGCATTCAAGCATTGAGATTTCACGAATCGAAACGAAACACCCGGTGATCTTTGTTGAGAACTTGATCTCCAATCGAGGAGAGTTTAGTCATTCCAAAACCCAATTCTTTTTTCAGGACTAAACCAAAACAGATCTCGCTGAAACCCAGAGCATCTCTATCGCTCCCAACCATTTCGTTCTCGAAAAAACGAGCGACCCACCCTGCCGTCAACTCACAGCACGCGTCACATCGCATCTCACTCTCCACACAAGCGCGACACTTCGCACAAAGCTTGTTAGACAGGACGAGAAATGAACATCGACGAACTCTTTCGGCGGTTTCGCAGCAACACCCAAAAGCGCGCTCAGGCTGAGCGACTCAAGCGCGCGGCGATGGAACAATGGATCTCGTCGGGCGACTATCACGACGAAATCGCCTACATTCGCGCTGACATCGCCGTCTTCGTAGTCGACCTCCAGACCTTACGCGCCGAGTTCCAGAGCCTGAAACCGAAACTGTCCCTCGGGAAGACTCCGTCGCATCGCCTGGCCAAGATCGGTCGAAACCAGGTCGACACCTTCCTAGATGGCTTGCGGGTCTGCCTCCTGCTCCTCGACGAAGCGGAAGACATCGTTGTCTTCAGCGGTTTCACGCGCGCCCAGGTCAATGCACGGATTGCCGAGGTCACCGAATTCGTCAGAGAAATGCACGAGAACTACGGCGCCGCCGAGAACCTCCTGCTCATTCGCAGGATGCTCGACAATGCCATCAGGTTTCGAGCATCGGCTGACGCGATCAAGGACTCTCTGGACTCACCCAATCCGCTGACCCGCATGATTCGCTTCTTTCGACGACTGGCTCGATCGCGCAACGAGGCGCTCCAGCCAACCAATGCCAGCCGCTGAACGCCCAGGCACCACAGGCAACTCAGGCTAGCCGCTGATCGGAAGCCCTGGCACCACAGCAACCAATGCCAGCCGACAACCGCCTGAAAAAAACACGCCCGCCGGTGACACTAGCCGACGACTTCGATACTCGGCAATATCAGTGCGCGCGGTGGCACTACAGGTAGTGCTGTGGGAATTGCACCACTAAGGACGAACTCGACCGAAGGGTGTTTTTCGGCAAACGTTCAAAACAAGCAAGTAATCAGGTTCTTGAGACTCAGATCATTCTGAGTTTTGAAGCTGCATTACTTGCTTTAGAACTTTGATTTAAGCACACTTCAGTACATTCTTTCACATCACACAACTCAAGGCGGAGACCAAAACAGACAAGCACAGCCCGCATCCACAGCCAGCAATCGGAACACCCAGTGTTTTGATTCGGCACGAGCAGTCTTCTGATTCGCCAACGAGCAGTCTTAGACCGTTCGTGCCAACCACCGCAAGTTTTTCTTGTTACGAAACTCAATCCGAAAGGGAAACTATGAAAAGCATTGAATTCGCCAGCGTCTCCGGCTTCTTCCACGACCGCCAGGGCGACGAGATTCTGCACCCCGCCCTCGCCGAGTGCGGACTGTTCACGAGCTACACCGGTCTCTACGACCTCGCTCCGATTCAATTCGAGGCCTACCTGAAGACAGGCGAGTACGTCTACTTCAAGGCGCGGGAAACCAAGGTCCAACTGTTCGTCATGGCGGACAAGGAAGACCTCGGCGATGACGACAAGCACGTCGGCAACTTCCGAACGACGGTCAAGTACAATGCCGGCGTCATGCCTGCCGACGAGTGTGTCGCGCACATCATCGACCTCGTTCGGCAATACATCGCCAGGCGCTAATTTCAATCGCAGAGAACATTCACAAGGAGGATTTCCGCAACCATGCGATTTCTCAAAAACCAAGCCCAAGCGGCCCACCTGGTCGCGATTCTTCAGGAGTCCGCCAGCAAGCCGCGCCCAGCCAAGAAAGGCAAGCGCCAGTCCAGCCAGCCCGTCGTGCTCGTCAACCCTCGCATCATCGCAAAAGGTCCGAGCCCCGGCACCGTCACGTTGGACTTCCGCCACCACCTGCAGTGCGGCTGCAGTGACTGCATCCAGCAGCGCCAGCCGCGCAAGAAGCGCAGCCGCAAAGGCAGCCGCTAGTACTCGCTGAGTCGTTAGCACGGATGCTGACGACCTGGCAGTGAACCAACCGCTCGGAACCGCATCGCTGCAGTTCCGTGGATTTGACTTGTCTTGAGCGTGATCGTCCGACCGCGCTTGTTTCATCAACCTGTCCAGAGGAACGAACCATGAACACTCAGCTCGCTCGCGCCATTACCGCCGTGCAGAACGCCAACACCGTCGCGCAGCGCCTCGCCGCACAGCCCACCGACGAAGCCACGCGCACCGGTTCGAATGCCGGGGACAACCGCGACTTCACAAGCGCCGTCACCGCCGCTCGCGAACAGGTGCTCGCCGCCATGGACGAGTGCGAAAGTCGCACCCTGACCGACCTCGACTACGCGCAGAACGACCTCGAACAGGCGCTCAACGCGTACGCCGTCACCATCGTCAGCAACCGCCTCAACGCCGCCGACTTCACCAGCGCGGCGCTTCGGCGCATGCCGTCCGCCCGCTCCGCGTCGGAAGACTGATCCCGCCGTTCATGCCGACCGGCAATCCAGCCGGACGACACTTACCACCACGCTCGCGCTCCAAAACCGCGCCGGCTCTCATCACTTCTCGCCACGCACCGGGCGAGCTTACCCATCGCCACGCCGCGTCGCGCATCAGGACAACCTGACGCGCGGCGCGCAACTTCCGAGCCTGCAACCATGTTGGTTGCCAATCGGCTCACAACGACAGCACGGGTGGACTCCGCCTGCCTGACCTTCCTAACGGAATCACTTCCTATGAGCAACAAACGCACCACCGAAACTCCAAAAGAACGCTGCTACCTGACCCAGGCGTTCTTCGCCTTCTTCGTCGTCCTCCTTGTCGAATGGATCTGGCCCAACGCCACTCCGTTCACGTTCCGCGGACTGTGGAAACCGACCGGCACGGTCTGGCAGTGGCTGTACGCGGCATACCCGATCTTCATCTGGGGCGGCGGCATGACTGCCTTGCAGGTCTTCCGCACTTACAACAAACCCGAAGAAAATCGGCACGCCGAACACATCCTCGGCGGCGGCTTTCTGATTAGCCTCTGGGCAGGTGTGATGGAAGAAATCTGCTTCCGCTGGCTGATCTTCCTCAACGCCATCATCGGCGCCCTGATCGTCAACTTCCTTTTCTTCGGCTGGGCCGGCTTCGGCTTGCTCGAACTGATGACGGTTTACGTCTTAGCCCCGATCGCCAACTTCTTCACGCTGGGAGCCCTCTCGGGTTACCTGACCAACCCGGAACTCTGGTCGGTAAGCGCCGGCATCCTCATGGCCAACGCATTCTTCCGCGATGGTCACAAGTACCAGGGACCGTTCGGCTGGATCAACAGCTGGTTCTGCGGCATGTATTTCTTCTACCTGATGTTCACGTTCGGCTTGCCCGCTGCGATTCTCTGCCACTTCCTCTACGACATGCTGATCTTCACTGTCGTGTATGTGGACCGAGCAATCGAACGCGCACAAGGACGAATCTGACACCAGCAGTGACGATCAGCCCACCTGACCAGGTGGAACACTAACGCACGATAACTAAACAGCGAAGGGAACTGGAATGCTAATCGCCCCACAAGGCGACGCAAACCGGTTCCCTTCGCAATCTCTGGCACTCTTCTATTTTCGATAGTATAGTTGAGGACAAAACGAAACGATACCAATGCTGATACCAGCATCGAATCGTTCCGCCCCCACGAGCGCGTTCAAAACCCGTCACGCGGTAGTTGCCCAGCCGATCTCAGAAAGTTGGCATGCCAATCTCGGGAAGCTGTCCTGCCAATCTCAAGGACTGGGCGAGCGATTCGCAGCTTCCGTTTGGTCGCCGTTTGCAGTTTCGTTGAACTGCGCGGAGTTTGAAGTTACCTTGGACTGCACGCCGTCAGTCGTCTCCTTGGACTGCGTGCAGTTTCCAGACACTTCAGCGACCTTCTCCTTCTCCAGCGTCCTAGCCGCTCTGCGTGCCTTGAAACTCTCGACCCGCCCTTTCCCGAAGTCGTACAGCCGACGCCACACGTACTTCAGGAAGCGAGCCAATAGACTAATGACGAGGCTGTTGAAACCTCGAAGCGCGTATCCGAAACCGATCAACCCAGCACCACCAACGGTGGCGACCCAGAAGATCCAGCCGGTCAAGAAATACCACGACAACGGCAAGACGATGAGCCCGACGATAATCATCACTGCACCAACCTTGCTCAAAAAGCGGTGCGGACCAAACCTTTCGACGACAGCACCGGCAGCGGCTTGTGCAGCCTTGCTGGTAGCGACATCAGTAATTTGCTTGGTTGTCGGAAGAAAGCGACGCCAGTTCATAGGCGATTCTCCAGGATAAAGTTCAGAAACAAATCCAGCACGATTGGAACGTTGAGCGCGAGCCTTGCCACACCGCGTGTAGAGCCAACGCATCGCAGCCGACGTAATCACCGAACCGCATCAGCAGCTCGTTTCGACAGACACAGATCGAGAAAGTAAATGAGTTACACGTGTTGCCTTTGGGAAAGAGAGAAAATGGGTTCACTCCACCTAAGAACTTTTTGTCGTTGTGAACCTAACTTTCATTTAGCGCTGTAACCTTTTGGCTTAGTCGTTTTTCAGCTATCGGAAAGCCGCCGCGCGCAAGCGAAACGCAACGATCAACAAGATCGATCGACGCGCAAAACGTTTGTCGATGCCAGGATTAGGAACAAAGTCTCATCAACTATTTGACTATGCGGCTGACGCTATTGATATTGGTTTAAGCCTTTATGAGCTGAAATTAGTCCAACAGAACTGGATTTCGGACTGCTTGGCTTCTTAGAATCGAATCACTATCTAAACAACTTTTTGAAATCGGCATCGCATTCTTACTGTCCCCTGAACGACTCACAGACTCAATCTCTCGAATCACTTCGAGCGGATTTAGACTGGTGATTTTGAACAGGTGGCAAGTTCAGTCGTTCTGAAGGATGGCTGAATGCACGTCGGAGCGCAGAGGCGTTTCAACGTGCCCCCGTCAAACTCTTTTTCTGCAGAGGCAGAAGAAAGAAAAATTATGTCCAACACACAAAATCAAACTCCCGCCGCATCACAAACCGAAGTCGCTGACCTTCGCAAACAACGGCTCGCCGCAATCAATCTAGAACTGCAAACTCGCGGGCTCAAACAGATCCGCAAGCTCGGAGATCACACCGAAGGCGAGATCGAAACCACACGCATTGTCGAGATATTCGAGCACTCCAAGCGCTTCTTCACTGACGTCAAATTCGCTGTGACTTTCCCCGGCGGCAAAGAAGGTGAATTCACTGTTCGCTTCAACGCCAATGGCGAAGTCTCCGACGGCGCCGTCATCGTCGTTTTGATCAACGGTCGCTTTGCCATCATCAAACAATGGCGCGTGCCGCTTGGTGTTTGGACCTACGAAGTGTGCCGCGGTTTCGGCGAGAAGCTCGACCAGGCGCAGATCCAGGGCGTGCTCGGCACACTCAAAATCGGAGACCTGCCGCTTGGCACTGTCGCTCGCGAATTGGGCGAAGAAGTGATGGCGACCGCCGAAATCAGCTCTGTGACTCATCTCGGCAACATCGCAGAAAATTCCGGCACGAACGCCGTTTCGCCGGCGCACTTTCTTGTCGAAATCCAAGTCGACGAAACACGGCTCACCGACAAGATCAAAGGCTCCGAAGAACTGAAAGTCTACTTGTGGACAGCCGATGAAGTCGACCATCAAATCGGAAAACGAATCGCCGACAACCATTCGATCACCGCGCTCAGCCTGGCTACCCGTCATATCGAACGTTTGCCGCGCCGTACCGAACCCACGACCAAGTGATTGAATTGGCAGAGCAGTGATTGAGCTCGCAACGTAGTGCTCGAACTCACAAACGTAGCGATTAAACTCACGCCGTAGTAATTAAGCGCACGACCTGGTGATTGAACTCACGACGGAGTGATTGAACTCACTGCGTGATTAAACCGTTTCCGTCTCAGCGCAGAGGACGAGACTAAACCATTCAGAGGGGCTGCTCATGCGGCTCCTCTGTTTTTTAAATTCATACTACTATTTAAACTAGTATTACAACACAAAAGGAAGAAGGCACCAGTGACGGTGCCTTCCGGAGAAGCGAGCGAGCCTTCACAAATGCGATAGACCCGCCCGCCATCTCCTGTTAAGCGCAGTTCGTCAATCACTCATGGTAACAGCACGACTGCCGACGTTGGCAGCGCTTGTTCGTGGATAACACGAAACACCGGCACGGCTGATTGTCGATTGCTCGACAACCCGCACGTGCCGGCGATTTAAACCTCCAGCCATTCGCCTCTTGCGAAGCGAACAACTGCCACCACTCGGCACCTTTGCTAATGGTGTTCCTCACAACCGCAGCCGTTGCGCCTGAAGCACAACGACCGCGCAGAGTTACATCAACAGCCCGGCAAGCGCAGCCGTCAGCCACGACGCGATGGTCGCAGCGACGAGCGCTTTCACGCCGATCTTGGAGATGTCGCCCACGCGTTCCGGTGCCATGCGGCTGAGACCACCGATGTTGATACCGATGGACGCCAGGTTGGCAAAACCGCACAGCGCGATCGTGGTAATCATCTGCGTGCGAGCGCTCAGAGCGCCTTCGCCCGTAGACATCTTGGCGAGGTCCATGTAAGCCATGAACTCATTGAGCACGGTCTTGGTGCCGAGCAAAGGACCGACGCGAACAGCCTCATCCCACGGGATTCCGGTCAGGAAAGCCACCGGCGTGAAGAAGAAACCGAACACATCCTGAATCTGGAACGTCACACCGAACATGCCGAGAACCACGACCGTAGCCAGTCCGGCAAGCACGATCGACGGGTACACCGAGGACGGTGCCACCTTGATGAGCGCCGGAGCACGACCGAGAAGCTCTTTCTTCCGGGCGAACCAGAGAGCGAACAACACGACCGCACCACCACCGGCATACGGCAAAAGACCCGGTCGAGCGAACAGCCCGCCCAGAGTGTAGTTGGCCAGAGAGACGACGCCGATGAAGAAGATGAGCTGCGCCATGACGTTGGCCGCCACCTTCAAACCCTGCCAGGCACCTTCGGAGCCGGCTTCGATCCAGTTGACGGCAGTGCGCTCGTCGACCAGGTCGGTTTCGCGGTTGACCGCGTCCATGTCAGTTTCCGGATACATCATCTTCGCGACCACAAGCGCCGAGGGCGCGGTCATGAAGGACGCCATCAGAAGCCAGGTCGGATTGATGCCCAGCCCGATGTACGCCACAAGCGCGCTACCCGAGATGGTCGCCATGGCAGCCGCCATGATGCCCATCAGTTCCGAGTTGCTGAGCTTCTTGATGTAGTTTCGGATGAGCAACTGCGACTCGACCTGACCGAGGAAAACCTCAGCACCGGTCGACAACGCTTCCGCGCCGCTGATGCCCATGGTGCGCTTGAGCCCGTATGCCAGACCTCGAACGACGACTTGCAGAACGCCGAGGTGGAAGGCAATACCGGTCAGACCGCCGACGAAGATAATCGACGCACTGATCACAAAAGCGAAAACGAATTTGCTGCGCGCGAGTTCTTCGCCCAAAACGAACGCGAGTCCGTCTTTGGCGCAGTCGAGCAGACCCTGAATACCTTGTCCGACGGAGTCGAACATGTCGCGCACGAAGGGCACGTGCAGGATCAAGAAAGCGAAAAGCAACTGCATGCCGATACCAGTCACCGTCAGTCGCCAGTTGATGGCGCGGCGATTGTTCGACAGGAGGTAAGCGAGTCCAAGAAAGACCGCAACCCCGAGAAGGCCGATTAGTTTTTCCATAGGTTTTCCTAAAGGCTAGAGGTCCGGGGCATCCGCGAAAGCAGACGTCTAGGAACGGGTTATGTGAACTGCGAGATACGTTGAACACCGCTACCACACGGCATTCCGCAACTCACAACTCGAAACGACACTCGATTAACTCGCCCTAAAAGGGAGACTAGAGAGAGTTGTTGGTGGAGAAGTAAGGCTTTGGTTTTTGTCTTGAGTGGTAGTTCGAGTTGTCATTAGATACATAGTTCAT
Source organism: Candidatus Obscuribacter sp. (assembly GCA_021772095.1). Taxonomy (GTDB): domain Bacteria; phylum Cyanobacteriota; class Vampirovibrionia; order Obscuribacterales; family Obscuribacteraceae; genus JADYXR01. The sequence goes on from JADYXR010000213.1 coordinate 15,474, forward strand.
GAGTATCAAAATGGCTGAAAGCAAAACAACTAAAGCGTTATTAACACATCGCAGCTCGCGTGAACATTTGCTCATCGAACAGCTGCTTAAATCACGCAAAATCTAAACCCAATCAAAGTTTCAACCGTTTATGACAGCAGCAAAAACTGTCGATCTTTGCGCACAACCATCACGCGAGCGCCGCTAGGTCCGCAGACCATGCGCGTCTACATGAGTCAACGCTAACCTGTCAATTTCAATTCAAGTTCGTTGCTAAATTCGAAAAATCGGTAGAACAACCGGGCTCGGCTGAAACGTTCGCAAACGGATTAAGCCGTCACTGCGTTGAGTTCGCGCGTGATGTCTTGCGCTGAGGCGAATCGTTCTTCCGGTGTTTTAGCCAGGCATCGACCGATGACGCTACGCAAAGACGGCGACGTTACGAAATCATCGAGCTGCGGTGGGCGATGATGAACATGCAAATTCATTGTGTCAAACGCGCTGTCACCGCGGAACGGTGGGCTTCCCTTCAACACTTCGTACATCAAACAGCCAAACGAATAAATGTCCGAACGCGCATCAACCGGTTTGCCCTGACACTGCTCGGGGCTCATGTATAGTGGACTTCCGAGCGCACATCCGTGCTGAGTCAATTTTTGGTCGTCAATTTCCGGCTTCTGATCGACTTGCGCAAGCCCGAAATCCAGCACCTTGGACAGATTTGCTCGCCGGGTCGAAAAGATAGAATCACGTTTCCTGGTTTCACATCGCGATGAACAACTCCGCGCGAATGAGCAAACGCCAGTGCCGAAGCCACTTGCGAGAAGAGCCGAACAGCTTCTTTTTCTGGAATCGGACCACCACGTTCAAGCAATTGCGCAAGAGTGGGTCCATCGACAAAGTCCATAACCAGGTACGGCTGCCCGTCGACGTTAATGCCGAAATCATAAACTGTAATTATGCTCGGATGAGACAAGCTGGATGTGATTTGTGCTTCCTGCAAGAAGCGCTTCTGCAGATGAGGATGACGATATGATTCGCTGTTCAAAAACTTAACTGCCACCATCCGAGATAGCAGTCTATGTTTTGCTTTAAACACAACACTCATTCCGCCAGAACCCAACCTCCCGACCAGCTCGTACTTCTCAAGCAAAGTAGAATCGCGCGATAAACTCAATTTTTCGAAATCGGCTTCTTCCGAGCCGCCCGCTCGCAGTTCAGTCACAGCAGTGACCTTGTTCAGAACGTTAACAACATAAGCCTTAGCGGTGCTGACCGGCAATTGCAAACGCGCGGCGATATCCGTCGTCGTGCAGCCAACCACAAGCAAATGCATAATCTCGCGCTCGATATCAGCGAGCGCTCCGAACTGAGTCGTCGTCGCCTGATCGTCACCAGCTGTCGTCGAACCGTTCGGCGCCGAACAAAGTTTCACGACCTTTCCGGCAATCGAAGAATCGAGCCACAAGTCGCCATGATGAACCACACAAATTGCCTCTTGCAGGCGCGTCAGGTCGACATCCTTCAGACAATAACCACTGGCTCCCGCGGACAACGCGCCATAGATCTCAGTTTCTTCGTCATGCGAAGTCAAAATAATTACTTTGGCCGCCGGATTGATGTGCTTGATCGCCCTGGTCGCATCGGCGCCGTTCATTTTCGGCATCTCTAAGTCCATCAAAACAACGTCGGGAAGAAGATCGGTGTAGGACTGAATCGCATCGAGCCCGTTGCCGCTTTCGCCAACCACAGTGACCGAGCGCACAGTGTTCAACGCGGTTTTTATACCGAGCCTGATGAAATCATTGTCATCGACGATTAAAACTCGAATAATCGCTTTTGCAGCTGCCGTCCTCGAAGTACGTTCAATTTACGAATGGGTGCTGGATGCCGCGATTGCGTGCACAATAATGAAATCCGGCACCGAACTGTCTCAACTGCCCCACAATAAACTTGCCCTTTCGGCGGCTGAAAATATCTGTGTGGAAACAGCTTCACCTCTCTGAAAGAATCAAGAAGGCGCCACTGATTATAGAACGATTGCCACTACAGGTAGCATCACCCGAAAGAGTGATTGTTAAATATACCCGAATGGATTCTGGGTGTATACTGCCCACCCGGCAAAGCCTGAATTAGCCGCGATTTGACAAGCCCGCTCAGGCGTGTACTCTATCGGTTTTATCATCATCGAGACAACTTTCTCTGCACCGGCTAAACTCTTTCTCCGCACCGGCTCAACTTTTTCGCTGCATAAGGTTAAACTTCGGATTCCCTCCCCTTCCAAATCCAATTCCAGTCATGAAAACAAACGCCGCACGTTTATTAGACAGACTAAAAATCTCTTATGAACTGATCGAATACACCGTCGACCCGGAAGATTTGACCGCCCAAACCGTGGCAAACAAGATCGGCTACCCCTGCGAGCAAGTCTTCAAAACACTTGCTGTGATTGGCAACAAAAGCGGTGTAGTCCTTGGCGTTGTGCCCGGCGACATGCAAGTCGATTTAAAAGCCCTGGCAAAAATCAGCAAAAACTCGGACGCCAAACTGGCACCATTGAAAGATGTCGAAACCCTCACCGGCTACATCCGCGGAGGCGTAACCGCGTTGGCGTGCAAGAAACCTTACCCCGTTTTCGTGCACGAAACCATGCTTCTCTTCGACCGCATCTCTATCTCCGCCGGGCAACGCGGAACCCAAATCATCATCGCCACCGCCGACTACATCAGCGCCGTCAACGCCACCATAGCCGACATCGCGAAAGTCGAATAACGGCTAGAATACTTGTATGAAACGAAAGAACAAACTACTTCACTTCAGCTGCATCGTTTTTCTCATCGCGGGCGTGAGTGGTTTGATTTACGGTTCTTTCTATCCGTTCCCCAATCTGCAGACTAGAGCAATCACGTGGGATGAACTGCAGGTGATGATGGAATCCGAAAAGGGCTCGAATATTCGGAAGATCACTTGCGTTTGTCGGTTCTTCCCAACGCCAGACACAAACGATCTCATTGTGGAACTTAAAACACCCATGTGTATGCGAACCATCGCATCATCCCAGATGCCGACTGATGCAATCGGAACAAACTGCGGTATTCTCTATCGTCCGCGACCGCTCGTCAACAGGCGACTATACTGGTTGTTTGAGCAAGCGCGCAGCGCGGGAGTCGACCTCACGTTAAAAGCGCACGCTCCGGTCAATGGAAACAAGTACGTAACAGCTGAGCTTATCAAAAATGGAAAGCCAACCTCGGACTATGCGAAGGGACTCAAGATTGTCGGTCCACAGACTTCGAAGGCACCATGGCTCCGCGACTAGGTCAGCTTGATTGTGCGCAAGCGTAACGCATTGCCGATTACAGACACGGAACTGAGACTCATGGCGGCGCTTGCCAGCATCGGATTGAGAAGAAAACCAGTGAATGGAAACAAAATACCAGCGGCTATTGGCACTGAAATGGCGTTGTAAAAGAACGCCAGGAATAAATTCTGGCGCACGTTGTTCATCATAGCGACGCTCAGGTTGCGGGCTTTGAGCAGTCCGGTCAAATCGCTTTTGACCAGAATGATCGCGGCACTCTCAATTGCCACATCGATGCCTCCGCCCATTGCGATGCCGACGTTCGCACGAGCCAGTGCTGGAGCGTCGTTGACGCCGTCTCCCACCATGGCGACGACTGCACCGGCAGATTGAAACTCTTCAATCGCAGTGAGCTTATCGCCAGGCATGAGATTCGCTCTGAACTCGTCGATGTTTAAACTTTTGGCTACGGATGCGGCTGTACGCACATCGTCGCCGGTCAGAATAGCGGTTCGAATGCCCTGACGTTTCAGTGATGCGATAGTTTCAATAGCTTCTTTGCGGAGTGGATCGGAGACAGCCAGCAACCCGCAAAGCCTGGACGACAGAGCCACTCCGACGACTGTAGCACCGCTGGAAGACAGCCTTTCTATATCAGCTTGAGCGACAGCAAGATCGATCTCGTTGTCGGAGAGGTGTCTAAGACTGCCTACCAGAACTAGTGCACCATCGACGTCAGCACTCACGCCGCGCCCGGTGGTGGACTGGAACAGTACCGCATCCGGTGGCATTATTGAACGGTCAACAGCTTCATCAACCACAGCATGCGCCAGAGGATGCTGGCTGAAACGCTCTACGGCAGCGGCAACAGCGATCATTCTATCTGCGGTGGTTCCTCCATACGTAACAACTTCCACGACGCGCGGATGGCCTTCCGTCAAAGTTCCAGTCTTGTCAAAAACAATTAAGTCAACCTTCTCAAGCGCCTGAAGCGCTTGCGCATTGCGAACGAGAACTCCGGATTGGGCACCACGGCCGATGGCAACCGTAACTGACATCGGGGTCGCTAATCCTAAAGCACAAGGACACGCGATAATCAGCACCGCGACTGAATTAGCCAGCGCAAGAGCCAGAGCGGGCGGCGGACCAAAAACGGACCAAATCACAAAAGTAAGCAATGCGATAGCGAGCACGATTGGAACGAAAAATGAGGCGACCCGATCTGCCACAGCCTGCACAGGAGCACGGCTTCGTTGAGCGTCGTTAACCATTTTTACGATCTGAGAAAGCATCGTGTCGGCACCAACTCTGGTTGCGACTACCAACAAAGAGCCGCTTCCGTTAAGCGTTCCAGCGACTACATTGTCGTTTCGTTTCTTCAGCACAGGCATCGCTTCGCCTGTAAACATTGACTCGTCAATGTCACTTTCACCTTCTCGAACCTCGCCGTCCACCGGGATCTTCTCGCCTGGTTTGACGCGAACTTTGTCACCCACTTTTACCGATTCAAGTGGAACATCGGTTTCAACTTTTCCGGTGACCAGATGAGCCGTTGGCGGAGCGAGGGCAAGCAAACCACGAATCGCGCCGCCAGTAGCGCTCCGCGCGCGCAGCTCCAGGACTTGCCCGAGCAACACGAGCGAAATAATAACTGCGGCCGACTCGAAGTAAACGAAGGGAAGACCGTTTTGCATCTTGAATGATGAGGGCAGAGCCTGCGGAAAAATCGTCGCGATAACACTGTAAGCATAAGCGGCGCCCACTCCCATCGCAATCAACGAAAACATGTTCAAATTACGGCTTGCAAATGAAGCCAAACCTCTCTGAAAGAAAGGCGCGCCGCAGTACGCGACAACTGGCGTGCAGAGCGCGAGTTGGACCCAATTAAACCAGGAGGCATGATGATCGATTCCTGATAAAAACGGAACTGGTGACATGGCACCCATGCCGAGAACCAGCAAAGGCACTGAGAATACGAGACTTATAAAAAATCGCTGGCGCATTTCGTCAAGTTCAGGACTTTCGTCCGACGCAACCGCGTCCATTGGCTCCAACGCCATTCCGCAAATTGGGCAAGATCCAAACTTGTCGCTTACCACCTCGGGATCCATCGGACAAGTATACTTGCCGGCGTAATTCGCCGGCGCATGATTGATACTACCAGCGACACCATCCCCGCCGTAGTCCTTGCCACCATTTTTGGTACCACTGACATACATCGCCGGATTTGCTTTAAACTTCTCGTAACAGCGCGGATTGCAGAAGAGGTAAGTTGTGCCCTCATAAGCCATCGATCCAGCCGAATTCGCGAGCTTTACCGTCATGCCGCAAACCGGATCATAGCCGGATTCCGGCTCCACAAACGATTGTGTCGAAGACTCGATGTTTAACTGATCCATGCCTGGTCGCCTTAGTACAAGGCCGCGATTATACCTGCTTGAATACTCACAGCCTTCCGGCAAGGCGCAAATCGACCGGCTTCGATGCAATCAGTTCATTACTTCATCGTTATGCGATACTTAATGCAGACATTTTCGAGGACAGGCACAGTCTTGAAGAGCCAGCAACGAAGCCCATCTCACAAATGGCGCGCCAGAATATTTCTGGCTTCTTTTGCAGTCGGTTTATTTAGCAGCGGATGCTTCAAAACAGTTTACGCACAAGACAACCTCGCAGGTTCTTCGTACTCCGTTTCGCCGCCCGGCAATGTAACAATCCAGCGTGCGGAAACAACGGAACGCAAAGAGACACTTCAGCAGGACCTCGCTGACGCGCTTTCTCCCAGGGATTCCTTGATGTTTTCAAATCGCGGCTACGTTCGCTCACGCGTGGGTGACTTGCGAGGAGCGCTCGAGGACTTCGATACAGCGATTTCGATGGATGGCAAAAACATCGAAGCTTTCTCCGGTAGAGGCTATCTGCGTCTCTATAACAGCGATGGCAAAGGTGCAATTTCCGATTTCAACCAGGCGCTCGCAGTCGATTCCAAGAACGCGTCGGCATTATGCGGTCGCGGTCAAGCTCATGCCGATATGGGCGATGAGAAAGAAGCGCTTGCCGACTTCAATCTCGCGATCAAACTCGATCCGACCAACGCGCCCTCGTACATTTTTCGCGGTTATCATCTGGAACGGCATGGCGACCAGCCTCGCGCTATCGCGGATTTCGACCAGACCATCAAACTCGATCCCAGCAATGCGCTGGCATACTGCTATCGAGGAACCGCACGGGAAGCGGTTAAAGACAATCAAGGCGCGGTCTCGGATTTCAGCACCGTAATCAAATTCGATCCGCAATACGCGTGGGCTTATTACCGGCGCGGTCAAGCGCGCGATCAATTGGGCGACAAGATTGGAGCGATTGCGGATTTCAATCAGTACATCAAATTGAAACCCGCAGACCCATGGGGTTTTCGTGCACGAGGTTTTACTCGTCAAAAGAACGGCGAGATCAAAGCAGCTATTCGAGACTACTCGCACGCCATCGAATTAGAAAAAACCGATCCATGGACGTTTAGCGCGCGAGGATTTTTGCGAGGAAAAACCGGCGATCTTCGAGGTTCAATTTCCGACTATCAACAGGCTTCGAAACTGGAACGCCATCAGAACCTCGTTACCACAAAAGCCACCGGTAAGTCTGCTACTCGAAAGAACAGCACCACCCGCGCCACCAAAAGTTCGGAGCCGATCGAAACGACGAACACGGGTGCAACCGCAGGCGCCGCTGCAACCGATACGGCAAGAGCCACGCCAGTCGCGACAACGGACTCGACCGCAAGCGCCGCTGCAGACGAAACTGCACGAGCCACTAAAGTCGCTACAACGGATTCGACCACAACCTCCTCCACGAAAGCGGCGACGAGCGCAGTCACGGTGTCCACGTCGAAAGTGGACGCCACCACCGCCGCCGGAGCCACCACATCCGAAACCTCTCCGACGATTTCGCTGATCACGAATCCGGTGGTTTACGCGTTCTCGGCGAAAACGCTTGCCGATGCACAACAATCGTTTGGTCCTCCCATAACCAAAATCAAACAGATTTTGATTTTCCATCGCCCCGGTCCTCACTGCCAGACGATGATGTGGGATGCAGACAAAGGCATCTTCTGCATCTTCATGGCCAACGAGAATATAGATGCTTATTTCCAGGGCAACCTCGGGCATGAGTTGCTGCATCTGCTCAACGCTAAGCTCTGCGACCCGTACGTAGAGGGGCTCTGCAGTGTGTTCGGGGAGGAGGCGCTGACTAGCGACAAGCGCGCCACGTACCAGTCGTTGCTGACGGCGACACCGTTCTATAAAGAGACTTATTTGATGATGAAAGAGATGAAAGAACGAGTTTCAGCTGAGAGTTATGGCAGTATTTTTCGTTTTGCAAAATATGATCCGGCAAAACTGTGGATGCACATCGACATTGACCAGTGGATGCAATCCATCCCCCCGGCGGAGCAAGTTGTCGCGAGGGAAATAATCGGCAAATTTGCCGGGCAGGTCGAGGCGACCATGCCGAAAGACGGCGTGTACGTGTTTTCGCGCCCATCCGGGGGCTAAATCGGCAGCTCTAGAAACTTTTGATATTGCAACTTGATTGCAACGTTGGCGAGGGAAGCTATGTGCATGAAGCGGCTCAGCCGCATCGACACAAAAGCTTCTGGGAGAGCCACCATGTCATTCCAACAATCACAAGAAGTACAACAACCAAAAGGCGATCAAAACGTTGGTCAATCGAACGACAACGGCACAGCCTCAGCCTCCAGCGAGATGTTCTCTTCTTTGTCACAGGATGATTGGAGCGGTTTGAACAAACTCAAATCCAACCAGTCGCTCACCGACGATTTTGGAATCACTGACAGCAAAGTAGCACAGTCTGCCGTGGCTGCTCCTGCACCAGCCGAAGAACAAACAGTTTCCCTGGATGCTGCTATGAACGACGCTTCGGTAGTGCGCTTGGCTGATGCAAGCGGCGATAACAGAGTTACCAGAGATGAACTCGAAGCCTACTCGGCTCCCGATTATTTCCAAAGCAGTCGCGATCAAATGCTCGAGCAATTCGACAACATGGCTCAAACGGCAGCAGATCCAAGCAATCCTGAGATCGACTTCGGCGATGTGTCCTCACTCTATGGTTCATTGCCAGCCAACGTAGTCGATTCCGCCAAAGCAGTAGCCGCATCTACAGGCGCAGAACGCATGACCAAGGAAAAACTCGAGTCCACCCGCGATGGAATCGGACAGATTCCAGTTGCACCATGGGAACGTCGCAATACACCTGAAACAGAGGAGCCCTTAAGCGCCGAAGATGCGGCAATGGTCGAACAGTTCAACACCGTGATCGATAATTTTGACGCCCTCGAAGAAGCTACTCACAATGACGAGCTTGGTATCGACATCGGAGACGCCAGAAGTGCCTATCTCGGAGCTATCATGGACGAAATGGCGGACTCAGTGAATTCGACAGCGCCTGGCGATACACCTGTACTGGACTCGGAATTAGAGAGTCATATCGACACGCTCCCTATGGCCGACCAGTCCAAAGAGGTAACCGAAGCGCTCAATTCGAGACTGAACGAAAATTCGCCTTTCCAATTCGCAGTTCAATCAGCTAACGCCGTTGACACCATTCAAATCCTTGATAGAGCAAGCGGAAACGCACTCTACACCAAAAAGTTCGACTACTCAAGCCCATAAGCAACTGACAAATAGAAAGCTCGATGAAGCGCCACATTACAGCACTTTCATTACAGAGCCCGGGCTCTCTCGGGTATGATCGCTAGACCGAGGGGTCACAGGATGAGCGATCAAGAAACACCGGATCAAGAAAACGTAGTTGCATTCCGGCGCAAAACCAAAGAAGAGAAATCGGAACAACGCGCAGCCCGAGTTGCAGCTCCCGATCCGAATGCGAATCTGAACATCAACAGTTCCGAATCCTTCGCGGCTGGCGACTCCGTGATGTGCCGAATTGTGCGATACGTGCCAGGCGGTTTCAACGTCATAATCATCCCGCAAAACCTGCATGGCTACTTGCCCTCCAATTCTAACCATCAAGCCGGCGACGAAATTTCTGCACTCTACGTAAAAACAGAAAAAGATCGCATCCTTCTATCCCAGCGCGCCGCAGTCGACCTGCCAAATAAATCTACAAATCAGTCTCCATCAGGCATTCATCCAGGACAAAACATAAGCGCCAAAATCTTGCGCGCTGAAGAGGGCGGTTACGAAGTACTCGTATCAAAGCTCGATGCTCTGGGCTATCTGCCGACCAACGCGCAACATAATGTCGGAGATCTGGTGCTTGCCACTTACGTGAGCATGGAAGGCAATCGCATGTTGCTTTCCGAACGTTTCAATCACTAACCGAAATGCATCGGTGTGCGTAAAAAAGTACCGTCGACAAACTCAGCCCGACTCCAAGACAGCGAGCCCCTTGTTTGAAAAAGTCCCGCACTTCCAGCTTCGAAAAAATCGCACAGCTAGCCGCAAATCATCCGTTGCCGCTGCTAGACCGGGCCGCGTCCGGCGTTCTGGATGCTGAAGCTCGACGCTTGTGGAAACTGAATGAAACGGTTCCGCCAGAAGACTTGAAAAAATATCTGCGCGCCGCCCTGTTGCAGGCATACTACGAGATCCCCGACTACAGCGCCTTCGCCGATCACATTCGCTACAATTCACTGTTCCGCCAATTCATCGGACTGGAAGCCGCCGACGAAAAATGGGATGCCGAGCGCTATCAACAACTTCATCACAGCTGGACTGTCGATCAAGAATTGCGCAAAATCTTGCTCGACATGATCGAACTGGTCACACAATTGCCGCTCCTCCCGGACGACATCGTCGGTTTCAACAATTGCAACACGATCGAAATGCGATTGAGCAATTGGATCGATCGCCATTGCCCCAAAGCAGTTTATTTCCAACAATTCACAAACCCGCCTGTCAGGCGCTTCTTCGCCAGCGTAATCTTCCGCGACTTCGAAAGCAAAGAACCACTCAATTCGCTCTTGACCGATGACGTTTTCAAAATCATCGAACCCACTTTCCCTGAGCAATTGAAACCAGAAGAAGGCGAATTCGGCGCCGAAGAACTCGTCTTCCTCTCGACCAACGAAGAACAAAGCCTACTTTTGAACTTCGGCAGAGCATCACTCTCTTGCAACCCCGATCGTTTCGAATCATGGGAAGATTCAGTGAAACCATATCTGGTACCACTAGTCGAAATCTGCAAAACCAGCCGCGCCTACAAATCACCACTTGGTGCCACCCTCCAATTCGGAAACGTCATCAACCTCCCCGCCGAAGTCGACCTCTCCGATTACTTCCACATGCTGCCCAGCCGCCCACCAAAAGTAGTGCCACCACTTTTGATGCGCGAAGAAAACCTCACCTACACCTTCCCCACCCGCCTCATGCGCAGCGCCCAAACCAGCATCCTGATGTACGAATCATCAAAACAACTACTGCGCTGCTCCTACGAAATCAACCTCACCGGCACCGGCTACAAAGTCGAACTCGACCTCGAATCCCAATGGGCCGAACCCTTTCCCATCGACGACCTCTCCCAAGTCTTCGACGACTTAAAAAACAACCTCTACGCCGCCTTCCACAGCCTGATCACCGACAGAACCCGCGACCTGTTCGAGTAATCTTATCGGCAGTCCACCGTGATTAGTTGGCCTCTACTGAATCCACATTTTGTTTAAAACGATTTTGATCACCTCCAGGCGGAAAAGCACTTGTGGCAATAGTTTCCAGTGTTTTTTGGTTCAATCAAATTTCATCAACAAATTGTTGAGACAACCGAAGGCCTCACGGAGGAGTTACCCACCCGGAGCTGGCAGGCAGCCGAAAACCAGCTATATGACATCCACTCAACCAACTTTCGAACAAGCAAAAATCACACATTCGTTGCATCACGAAAAATCTTACCCAGCCGATTTCATCTTCGCGACAAAGTTTTTAAACAGCACCATGTTCATTCAGTATTTTCGCGAATTTTGGCAGCAATCGCTTCAGTGAAATTGCGGAAAAGACTTGCGCGAAGCCGCTCGGACACGCGGGACAATATCACTAACGTCAATTGCCAGGGCATGGACAACCGGCATTTTTGATATTTTTTGAAATCGCAAACAACGCCAATTGAGAATAGAAGGGACCGACAAAGTTGGTCCGGCGAAAAAGCCGCATCTACGATGGTCCTTCCAGAATCAGATCGTCTGTTTTGCTTAAACACTGATAAACAAACGCATCTATAGGTTCCACATCACCGCAATTTAGTGATATAGCGAGGCACCATCTGCGGTGAATTCATATATTTAGAAGAAGGAGATTATGATCTGAGAACTTATTACATATACACTTCGAAGTTCAGAGCTTTAAAGCCAATTTGCTTAAAAGCCCATGAATAGAGGTACTCCGAGGACAATTATTACGGAGTGCGAAGTGGCGCGGCACCACAGTTGGTGCGCAAAAAAATATCACTCATAACAGCCAAGCTAGCAAATTGCGCCGATTAAACGACGCTTATTTCACGAAAAACCGACCTTTTATACGCGCCAACCGCAAGAATGTTGAACGCTAACCGTAGTCCCAGCGGCGGCTTCAAGCCCGAGCGGGGCAGTTTGGCGGCTCTTTACAAAGAGTCATCGACGTTCGTTGCCAAGCGGCCCGTTTGGTTAGGGTGAGGGTCCGTTTTTCCATATGCCCTCGAGTCGAACAAAACACCCAAGATACCTTTCCTGTCTGAGCACTAAATCCATTCCACCCACCGCATCCATGCGGACTGAGGAATGAAGCCTATCGGCAAGCTCAGATATTGTGGAAATATCTTGTGTGCAAGTTCCCTCAGCATTTTGGTTGAACGTCTGCGGACTATCACGTCCGTGTGGACTCTCTCGTGTCGGTCATGTAGACCGCCTCGAAACCACCTCCATTCAAAGGAACTTCGCAATGCAAAACGGAATCCTCCGCTACTGCGTGGCGGCGCTCGCGCCGATGCTGCTTCTGTCGTTCTCCGGTATCCTGCACGCCGCGGACAAGCCCGAGTACGTACAGCCCAAGCCGCTCGCCGACCAGCTCTCCAACACGACGCTCTCCCCGGTCAAGACAGGCGTCCTGCGTGTGCCGACCATCACGTGGCCCGGCGACGTGGCGACCATCTTCACCGAGCAAGACGGCATCTTCAAGGCCGAGGGGCTCGCGGTCGAACTCTTCTGCGAGAACGACTTCGCCAAGCAGGTTCGCGGTGTGCTGGACGGCGAGACGCCGTTTCTGCGCGGCGACCTGGGGATGATCAACGCGGCGGCGCCCGTCTTCGAAAAGGCAGGCACCGAGCTTGTGGTCTTCTACGTTCTGACGCGCTCGACCGGCGGCGACGTGCTCGTCGTTCGCACCGGCACCAACAGCCTGCAAGACATGAAGGGTAAGACCTACGTCCTGCAGCTCAACGGCCCGCACATGAGCTTCTTTTCTCAGGTGCTCGCTCGCGGTGGTCTCAAGACCTCGGACGTCAATATCAAATGGGTGAAGGAGCTGACGCTTCCCGCCTACGACACCAAGGGCAAGGCCGTCGACCCGCGCACGGTGTTCGCTAACGACCCGACCGTGGACGGCTGCTTCGTGATTAGCCCGGACGCGGCTGCCATCACCAGCGGTGGCGCCGAAGGCGTCAAGGGCAGCAAGCAACTGTTCTCGTCCAAGTCAGCTGACCACGTCATCTTCGACGTGTACGCCTGCCGGGCCGACTGGTTCAAGGCCAACACCGCGACGGTCGAGAAGTTCGCCCACGCGCTCCTTGTCGGCACCGAGAAGTTCCAGACCCTCAACGCCGACAAGACCAGGGACGCCGCCAAGTACGGCAAGCTCATGACCCGCTCGGCCGAGCTCCTGTTCGGCTCCAACGACCCCAAGGCCGTCTCCGACGTCGAAGGTTCGCTGGGCGACTGCACGTGGGTCGGCTTCCAGGGCAACGTCAACTTCTTCACCGGCAACGGCACGACTCGTTCGTTCGCCGTATTGAAGGAAGAGATCCAGACCAGCTTCATCGACCTCGGCCTGCTCAAGGCCAAGGCCCCTCTGACGACCGCCAACTGGGACTACACCAAGCTCGCCAACGGTCTTAAGAACGTCGACCTGACGTCGGTGCCGAAGCCCACCTTCGACGCCACCAAGACGCAGCAGGCGGTCGAGAACAAGATCGCAACCGAGCTGGATAAGTGGAACGACGAAGGCAGCATCTACCAGTTCGAAGTCTACTTCCCGCCCAAGGCGATCGCCTTCGACCCGACCAGCTACGAAGACGCCTTCAAGAAGGCTCTCGAACTGTCCGCCACCTTCGGTGGTGCCCTTGTCGTGATCGAAGGTCACAACGCCCCGGACGCCGTCAACAGGCCAAGGCGCTCGGCAAGAGCGCGACCGAAATCGCCGGCATCGAACAGGCGGCCCGCAACCTTTCGCTCAACCGGGCGACGTCGGTGCGCAGGGCGTACCTCGAGTTCTGCAAGAAGAAGGGCCTGCCCGTCGACGAGTCGCAGTTCGTCGCGGTCGGCATGGGCGTCAAGTCGCCGAAGTTCGCCAACCCTGCGACCGAAGCGGAGTGGAACTCCAACCGTCGGGTCGTGTTCCGGGTGAAGGCCGTCGAAACCGAGTTCGACACCTTCCGTCCGGCCGGCAAGTAACTCAACCCGAACAGTTCCATTCCAACCCAAACGCAGGAGAATCTCATGAAGAAGTTGGCTAACAAGTTCTGCTTCGGCGCGCTCGCGGTGATCGCCGCGACGCTGTTGACCACCGGCTGCTCCAAGCAGCCCCAACCCCAGCCGCAGCCCTGGCAAGCGCCCAACGCGCAGGTCCAGGTCCAGCCCGGAGTACCGGGGGCGCCCTCGGCACCCGGAGGAGCCGCACAGGCGGCCATCCCCCAGGGCGAAATCTCGCTCGCGCGTAACTTCTACTTCGTCTTCGACGGGTCGGGGTCGATGCGCGGAGCCCGGCTCCGGGACGCGAAAGCCGCGGTCCGCGAGTTCATGAACAACGTCCCCAACGACGTCAACCTCGGGCTCTACGTCTTCGACTATTACGGCGAACGAGAAGTGCTTCCGCTGGGCGGCAACAACCGCACCAAGTTCCTCGCCGAAATCGACAAGGTCTCGGCCGACAACGGCACACCCCTGGGTGCCTCCGTCCGCACCGGCGCCCGGGCGCTCGCCGCCCAGCGCGACAAGCAGTTGCAGTACGGCGAGTTCCGCCTGATCGTCATCACCGACGGTGAGTCCAGCGACTCGATCGAGTACGGCACCGACGAAGCCGAACGACTGCTGGTACCGATCTATACGATCGGCTTCCAGATAGGCGAACGTCACGCCTTGCGACAGAAGTCCGTCTCGTACAAATCCGCCAACGACCTCCAGGAGCTGCGCAAGGCTCTGGAGGACGCGGCCGCCGAGCTGGACGTCTTCGACCCGCAGTCCTTCAAGAAGTGATCGCACCGAACCGGTGTGAGCACTGGTACCGCTGACGGTGCCACGTCGGGAGGGAAAACGGCTCTATCAAATGGATTCGGTGATAGCAAACCGGATCCATTTGATTCCGTTTAATCCCAAACCTTTCTATGCGATGCAAACGGAAAGGCGTTCCGACGCCACCTGAAGTGCATCCTGATCACATTCACACTAGCCGTCCGGAGACTGTAACCGGGCGGCGTTCGTTGGGAGAAACTTCGCATGAAGAACAGAACCGTTATCTTCGCGGTCGCCATCCTCCTTCTGGGAGTGCTGGGGATCGGCATCTACAAAGTGAGCAGCAACTGGCTCCTCAAGAAGAAAGAACAAGAAGCGGCAGTCGGCGGCTCCGACGCCAAGGTCAACCGCGTCATCCGCGGTTGCGGTGACGGCTACCTGGGCTACTCCATCCTCAACACGCCGGAGATGAAACGGCAGATGGCCAGGCGCGGTCAGGGTCTTGCCTGGACCGACGACGGCGGTTCATATGAGGATCGCCTGGATAAGTTCGCCAAAGGCGACTACGACTTCATCGTTTTGCCCGTCAAAGAGTACCTCCAGCACGGGCTCAAGCACAACTACCCGGGCGTGATTACGGCTGCCATCGCCGACTCGACCGGCGCCGACGTCATCCTCGGATTCGAAGACAAGCTGCCCACCGGCACCATTGCCGACCTGAACGACGCGTCGCGCAAATTCGTCTACGTCAAAGCCAGCCCCTCGGAGTTCCTGATCGACCTCGCCGTCGTGGACTTCGACCTGTTCAACTTGACCAAGACCGACTCGTGGCGCAGCGAACAAGCCGACATCGCCCACGTGATTGCCGCCGCCAAGCGTCGCGAAGGAGACTTCTTCGCGCTCTGGGAACCGGACGCCTCGCGGCTTATGCGCGAAGTGCCGGGCTTGAAGAAAGTGTTCGGGTCCGACAAATTCCGGGGCTACATCGTCGACGTCTTCGTGTTCAAGCGCGATTTCGTCACCAACAACCACGACGACGTGGTCGCCTTCTTCGAGGCGTACTACAGCTCGATGCGCACGTTCAGCGGCGATCGCGACAAGATGCTGGAAGAGCTCAAGGTGGCGACCGGCATCAACAACAAGACCGAGCTGGAGTCCGTCCTCAAGACGGTGGACTGGCAAGACCTGCAGGAGAACTGCCTGAAGCAACTGGGCTTCGGTCAGGGTTCGTCTGAAGGCATCCTCAACTGCATCGGCGTGTCGACCGCGGTTCTGGTCAAGACCGGGCGGCTCAAGTCCGACCCGCTTGCCGACCCGTATCGCATCATCAACACGTCGGTTCTGAAGGCGGTGCAAAACCGGCTGCCGGCCGAGCTCGGCAACTCCAACGTCAAGCGCCAGTTCGCCCAGCTCACCGAGAAAGAATGGCAGGCGCTGCCGGCGATTGGCACGACCCAGGTGAAGAACATCACCTTCCAGACCGGCTCCGCCGTCCTCGACGAAGCCGGTGAGAAGACGGTCGACGAGATTGCCGACCGGCTCGCCAACAACTATCCCGACACGCGTGTTGTCGTGATGGGGCACACCGCCTCCGGTTCCGACGAATCGGAAAGCATCAAGCTCTCGAAAGAACGCGCCGAAGCGGTCGTGCAGCGGCTGATCGCCGTCCACGGCATGCCTGCTTCGCGGTTCAAAGTGGACGGCAAAGGTTCGATGCAGCCGCCCTTGAGGCGTCCTGACGAGAACAGCCGCGCCTTCATGTACCGCATTCCCAGAGTCGAGTTCCACCTCTTCATGGACAACGCCTTTTAAAGGAAAGGAGGTTTTTTAGTGGCCGAACAACCAACATCGCGCGACATTCTTCGTGCCCGGGACGCTCCTGTCGAAAAGCGCCCCGGGAGCGAGGACTTGAAGCCAGGCGTGGTGACCAAGCGCGTCTTAAAAGATTGCGCCAGCCATGCCACCACGATTTTTCCTCTGACCGGAACGGCTCTCGCCATCGCCTGGACCGTCATGATCGCCCCGTCGCCGGCATCACTGATGGTGGCAATCGGATGCACGTTCATCGGTGCCTGTAGTTTCCTCTACCACTACGTGCTCAAAGGCCCCGAGCGCGTGGTCGCTCGTCAGAAAGAGCTGATGGCATTGCGCCGTCAGCACGACCTTTACGAAGGTTACCGAGTCGGTCTGGAGTGCCAGGACGTCGGTTTCGACGAGGGCGCCAAGGAAGCCGGCGAGCTCATCATCGCGTACGAGAAACTGGCGAAGTACCTCGCCTCCAAGGAAGCAGCTTCGGCAGCCAGCTTCGCGCTGCAAGCCGAGGATGTCTACAAGCAAGGCAGCCAGACCATCCGCAAGGCGCTCGATCTGTACAAGGCGCTCCAGGCAGTCGACGTCAAGACGCTCAAAAAAGAGCTGAAAACCTGGCAGACCAAACGCGCGAAGCTCGAGGGCAGCGAGCCCGAAGCCAAAACGCTCGACAAACAGATCAGCGCCCACTCGCGCCGATTGACTCAGCACGACGAAAACACCGGCGACCTGGCCGAACTATTCGCTCAGGTCGACGACATCGAAGCGGCGCTGGAGACGACCTATATGGACCTGGTCCGGATGGGCAACGTCGACCCGGCCACATACCTCAGCCAGGACGGCGGAGCGGCCGACCGCATGAGAAGCGCCGTGGCCGCTCGTCAGCGTGTGCAGGACCGCCTGCGCAGTGCCGGCGAGGAAGACGAAGAGAAGCGCGAAAAGCGCAACAAGTACATCCAGCTGGCTGAAGCCGCGCAAGCGCAAAGTCAGACGGAAGACCGTACCAACGCTCGCGAAGAAGACTAAGCAGAAACGGGCGAATCGCCTGGCGGACTGAAACTCCACCTGGCACGCTCTTGCCGCTGCCCCGTCGGGCAGCGCGTTTCGGCTCTATCCACCATCCCAAGAAAAGGACTACGTCATGAGACTGTTCAACGCAATCGGTCGTTTCTTCTCCAACATCCTCACCAAGCTGGGTCTGCGTGCCGAAGCCGCCGCCGATGCGCAGTTCACCAAGGACGCCACCAGCAAGGCGATGGCCTTCGACCTCTACGGCGAGGACCTCGAAAAGGACTTCACGGCGCTGGCCGACGCCATCACGCAAGCCGAGATCGCCGTCCAGACCAAGCGCGACGCCCGCGACAGCTCCAAGACCAGCAAGAAGGACGCCGAGAAAGCGCTCACCGGCGCCCTCTCCGCCTACGAGGTCGCGCAAGCCAGCTTCACGGCCGCCAGGACCGACGAAGACCGCGCCCACTGGCAGGCCCAGATGGACGAGGCCCAGAAGGACGGCACCCAGTTTCAGGCGGACATCACCCGCCTGGCCGCCCAGTTCGTCGAGCTCAAGGCCGAAGTGGAAGGGCACGAAGAGAAGCTCGAAGAGCTGATGGGTCAGCTGGAAGAGATCCAGAAGGAGATGGCCAACCTGCCCGCCGAGAAGGCGCAGGCCATCGCCGACCACATCGCCAACTCCAAGCTGCTCGAAGCCTACGAGCGCGCCATGGGCATGCGCAAGACCGCCAATCGCCGCCCGATCGACGCGGTCAAGGAAGACAACAAGGCGATGGCCACCAAGACCAAGGTGGTCGGCAAGATCGCCGGCGTCGACGCCGACAAGAAGCGCGCCAAGTACGTCAGCCAGGGCGAGAAGGAAGAGGCCGGCACCGACTTCCAGAAGATGCTCGCCGCCCGCGCCGCCCAGCGCACCCAGTCGACCGGCGACGCCCCCGTCACCGAGAAGCCGGCGGCCTCGGACGAACGCCCCAAGATCTAAGGCTACACTCGTAGTTGATTGATTCTCGGCACCACCTGCAGTGCGCAGGTGGTGCCGTCGCCGCTGTCGACGAAAAAAACGTTCAAGGCTCTGAGCCGATGGTGACGCTGTTGCGCCTCCACCGGTTCGGCCATTGTCTTCTCGCCTTCACCAAAACATTCTCAGGAACAACGAATATGAGCTCATCCATCACCCCGACCGCGTCCTTCGGCTTCGCCCTTTTGAGCCAGGAGCTGGCCCAGAAGCCCAACGAAAACGTCCTCATCTCGCCGGTCAGCGTCTCGGTCGCCCTGGCCATGACCGCCAACGGCGCCCGCGGCGACACGCTGGCGGCCCTTGTCAACGGGCTGCGCCTCACCGGCCCGACCGACAGCTTCGCCGCCCACAACCAGAGCTACGGCAGCCTGCTCAACGAACTGAAGGGCACCAAACTCGGTGTCACCCTGCAACTGGCCCAGGCGCTCTGGGCGGCCGAGGGCACCGACTTCGACGCCGACTTCCTCAGCGCCTGCTGGAAGGAGTACAAGGCGGCCGTCAACGTCGAGGACTTCGCCGCCCCGGACACGCTCGAGCACATCAACCAGTGGTGCTCGGACAAGACCAACGGCAAGATCACCAGCATCCTCGAGGAGATCAACCCCAACAACGTGATGTACCTGCTCAACGCGGTGTACTTTAAGGGCGAGTGGACGGAGAAGTTCGACAAGAACGACACCGAGGACGGTGCCTTCCAGACTCCGGACGGCAGCAAGCAGCACCCCCTGATGAAGCGCTCGGGCGAGATCCTGCACTCGCGCAGCGCCGACTACGAAGCTGTCGCCCTGCCGTTCGGCACCGCCAAGCGCATCCACCTGTACGTCTTCCTGCCCGCCGAAGGCAAGACCCCGGCCGACCTGGCCGCCACGTTCGACGAAGCGAGCTGGACCGCCGCCACGCAGCGCTTCCACGAGAGCGACGGCACGCTGCACCTGCCCCGCTTCAAGGTCGAGTACAGCAACCAGCTCAACGACTCGCTCAAGGCGCTCGGCATGGAGCCGGCGTTTAAGAAGACTGCCGACTTCAGCGGCATGGGCGACCTGCCCGGTCTCCACATCACCGACGTGCAGCACAAGACCTTCGCGTCCTTCGACGAGGAAGGCGGCGAGGCGGCGGCGGTCACCTCGGTGGGCATGGGATTCGAGAGCTGCATGATGCCCTGGGAACTCACCGTCAACCGGCCGTTCCTCGCCGTACTCGCCGACCCGACCACCGGCGCCATCCTGTTCGCCGGCTCGATCGTCAACCCGTAAGCAGCGGCATGAGCTGCGCCGTTTCGTACGCGGCGTAGCGATTCGTCACACTGCCGATTAGAACCGACACTTTCGCGGCGTCGCCATCGATACGACGCCGCGATCCCTCTGTCCCTTATAAGGGACACGGCAAATTTTGCCGGAAGTTTCTGGCAGGACCAGCCAGATCAGAAGTCGCGTCGCGTGCAGCGAAGCGGCGTCGCTAACAACGACGCCAAGAAGTTCGCACCACCTATGGTGCCGATTAAAACCGGCACTGCCTCCGGCGTCGTGAATAACGGCGTCGGCGGATTCGACGATCGCAAGGTCGTCGCGAGTTAGCGGCATTCTGTGCGATGACACAACCCATGCCGATCGGCATGAACGTTTTGTCCTCCATAAATGCCGCTAAGCTCACAGGCTTGACGAGCGGTTCGTTTGAAAACGACCGCTCATTCCTGGTCGGGGCTTGTGCCTCGACCTCACTCAACCCGTTGAACAAGGAATCTCGCATGAACAAGTTCTCCCGCCGCGGCATCCTCGGTGCCTTCGCCTCGTTCGGTCTGGCCGCTGTCTTCGGCATGACCGGCTGCTCCAAGCCCGCCGAAGCGCCCAAGGCCGCCGCTCCGACGCCGGCCGCCGCGTCGACCAAGAAGGACTTCAAGGTCGTGGTCTCGATCTACGCCGGCTGGATGCCGTGGTACCACGCCAACGAGACCGGCATCCTGAAGAAGTGGGCCGACAAGTACGGGCTCAACATCAAGGTCGACTACATGAGCTACCCGGCTTCCCTCGACGCCTTCGTCGCGGGCAAGGCCGACGCCTGCGTGATGACCAACATGGAAGCGCTCGACATGCCGGCGGCCGCTGGCATCGACACGACCGTTGTCATCGTAGGCGACTACAGCAACGGCAACGACGCCGTGCTGACGCGCAAGGGGCTCAAGCTCAAGGACATCAAGGGACAAAACGTCTTCCTGGTCGAGAAGACGGTCTCGCAGTACATGCTGACGCGCGCCCTCGAGATCGAGCAGACCGGGCTGACCGAGAAGGACTACACCATCTTCAACGTCTCCGACGAGGACATCGCCCCCTCCTTCCTGGCTAGCGCCAGCCAGAACGTGGTCGTCACCTGGAACCCGATGGTGATGGAGATCGAGAAGACCAATGGCGTCACCAAGATCTTCGACAGCTCGCGCATCCCGGGCGAAATCCAGGACTTGATGGTCTGCAACACCCGCGCCCTCAACGCCAACGAAGACTTCGCCCGCGCGCTCAACGGCGCCTGGTACGAGGTTCTCGAGCTGATGCAGGGTCACGGTCCGGACACCGAAGCGGCGCTCAAGGTGATGGCTGACAACGCCAAGTGCTCGGTCACCGAGTTCAAGGGGCAGCTCAAAACCACCAAGATGTTCTACACCCCGGCCGAAGCGATCGAGTTCACCAAGAGCGACGACATCAAGGCCAAGAACGACCTGGTCCGCAACTTCTGCTTCACCCACAACCTGCTCGGCGAAGGCGCGCCCTCGGTCGACGTCGTCGGCATCCAGTACCCGGACGGCACCGTCCAGGGCGACCGCCGCAACATCAAGTTGCGCTACACGGTCAAGTTCATGGAAGAGGCCAAGAACGGCCAGCTCAAGAAGTAAGTATTCAGCCGCGAGGACTGAACGGATAGCAAAAGTCGCCTCAGGCGATGAGCACCGCCTGTGACACCACAGTCCGCCGGGATGGGCTGAACAAGCCCATCTCGGCATTTCGCTGAGGGCACACGCCCTCAGGATGGCGTGCCACTGACGAGCGTCTCCACGCTCACACTCGTTTTCAAAATCCAACTCGCTAACCAGGGTTGGCAGGCTCGAACACCGTCAGACCAGGAGAATGCCCGCGCGCATTTTCCTGGTCTTTTTGTATTTCTACCACCCTCAAAGAAAGGGGAGCGCGTACAAATGTTACGTGTTTTTACTAAACTGCCCTTCTGGGCCCGGGTCGGAATGGGCTTCTTGCCCTTCATTCTGCTCGGCTGGTTCTACATGTCGGGCGCCAACGACCTGCGCGTCAAAGAGGCCCAAACCGGCGGCGGCGAGTCGGCAGCGTCGACCAAGCTCATGCCTTTGCCCTCCGAGATGGTGGAAGGCTTCCACCGCTCGGCCCTCACGCCTGACCCCAAAGGCGAGATTCGCCTCTACGTCGACACCTGGGCGTCGCTCAAACGATTCGTCATCGGCATCACAATCGTCGCTGTCGGGGGCGTGCTCATCGGTCTCTACATGGGCACGTTTCCCCTGATCGACGCCGTGCTGTACTACTTCTTCGTGTTCGTCAAGAACATTCCACCCTTACTGCTCTTGCCGATCTTGTTCATCTACCTCGACGTCGGGGAGTTGTCCAAGATCATGCTCGTCGTCATCGGCGTGCTACCAGGGGTGGTGCTGGACGCCCGCAAGCGCGCCCTGGAAATCCCGCGCGAAGAGCTCTACAAGGCGCAGTCGCTCGGCGCGACTGACCAGGAAATCACCTGGAGCATCATCTTCCCGCAAATCCTGCCGCGCATGATCGGCTCACTGCGCCTGAATTTCCAGGCGGCCTGGTGCTACGTGATCGCCGGCGAATCGATAGCAGCGGCCGCCGGCATCGGCTACCGCATCTTCGTCCTCAGGCGGTATGTCGCCATGGACGTGATCATTCCCTATGTCCTGTGGGCGACCATCATCATGTTCGTCCTCGAATACACCTTCCAGTGGCTGGAAACCCGGTACCGCTGGGTGGACAAATAAGGAGCATTCACACATGAGCGAATCCGAAACCACAACAACCGCGACTCGGCATGCCACCGCCCCCGGTGACGCCCAGTATCTGATCGACGTGCGCGACGCCTCGGTCTCCTACCCCTCGGAGAACGGCCCGCGCACCATCCTCAACAACGTCTCGCTGCGCGTGCGGCAGGGCGAGCTGGTCACCGTAGTCGGCCCCTCCGGCTGCGGCAAGTCCACTCTCCTGCGCCTGGTGGCTGGCATCCAGCGCCCCAACCAGGGCACGGCACTCGTCAACGGCCATCCGGTCTCGCGGGTGACGCGCGACTGCGGCATGGTGTTCCAGAACTCGCTGGTCTATCGACATCTGTCCGTCGCCGACAACATCGGTCTGGGCATCATGCTCGAAAAAACCAACTTGCTGGAACGCGGCGCCACCCTGCCTGCCCGGGCAGCAACCGCGCTGGTCTGGGAAGCGCTGCACGCCGGCCGCCAGCTCGGCAAGCGCGTCGGTCTCTTGCCGCGCGTCAAGCTCGACCAGGAGACGGTCGCGACTGCCCCCTTGCAGAGCAAGGCCCTCGACTTCATCCGCTACTACCGGGTCCGCCGGCAGTCGCGCGAACAGGCTTACGACCTGCTCGAAGACGTCGGTCTCTCGCCTGCCGACGGCAACAAGTATCCGTACGAGCTCTCGGGCGGCATGCGTCAGCGCGTCGCCATCGCGCAGGCTCTTATCATGCAGCCCAAAATCCTGCTGATGGACGAAGCCTTCAGCGCCCTCGACGAGCGCACCCGCGAAGAGATGCAGGACGTGGTCTGGGACCAGTGGACCCGCCACGGTCTGACCATCTTCTTCGTCACCCACGTTCTTAAGGAAGCGGCAAAACTGGGTAGCCGGCTGATCTGCCTCTCGCAGTACTGGGTCGACGAAACCACGGGCAAGCAGGGCAAGGGCGCCCGCATCGTGGTGGACCGCCAGGTTCTGGGTGCCGCCCAGAAGCCCTCCGAATTCGTCAACAACGCCGAGTTCACGACGCTCGTCGAAGGCATCGGCAAGGGCTTCGACGTTAAGAAGCTGCAGCGCGAAGGCGCCTTCGACCTCAGTCACGCCGACGCATTCCGTATCACTTCCTCCCCACCGAAGAAGGAGCTTACATAATGAGTGCAACCACTCCTCCACATGCGGAGGGGTCGACCAGCAGTCGCGCATCTGCGCCACCGCCTGCGGTGCCCCAAAGATCAGGCGGCGACAGACCCGGTCAGACCGCCGCACCGAAAGTCGCCGGTCCGACCACACCCCCGCCGTCTGCCGGTTCCGTAACGGCAGCGCTGCTCGCCGCTCCGGAGCCACCCCCGACACCGCCCGCGGTGCCGGAACGGACGGCCTTCATCGAAGAGATTTCCACCGCCTACTCCGACTGCGGTCGGTCGGTGGTCTTACTCTCCGGTAACCGCCACGACCTCTTCCCGACCATGAAGGGCGGCGAACGTTTCTTCGAGTTGGAGCGCACGCTCTACCAGGAGTTGTCGCCCAACTTCACCGTCATCCGCTTCGACTGCGCGACCGGCATCGGGTTCTTCGACGACGCAGAACAGAAGACGCTCGCCAAAGCGGTTTCGGAAGCGGACGCCCTGGTGCTCGACAAGTCGGCCAAGATGGGCAGCTTCGAGAGCAACGTCAAAGCGACCTCGATCGACCCACTGGCTGCGCTGGTCTTACTGGCCGACACGCTCAAGGGCGTCAACGCCGTGCGGCTCAACGAAAAGAAAGTCAAACCGGTTTGCGTGGTGATCCGCTTTGCCGGATCGCTCTTTCCGGCAGGCGACTTCGATCGCCTCTCGGACGCCGACCGCAAGAAGCTCGTCACCTTCCTGAGCCTGATCGAGTCACCCTGGTTTCAGGAAAGCTCACATCTGATCGTGCTTGTCGCCGACACCCAGAGCGAAGTCAACGCTCGCATTCTGGCACTGCCGGCGGTGCACACCACGGAGATTGACCTGCCCACGCAGTCCGAGCGCAGCCGCTTCATCACCGGCTTCAAGGGCGGACAGCGAGTCGTGCCGGTCGACTTCGAGCACGGACTCGACCTCTTCGCGCAGGACACCGCCGGTCTCACCCTGCGTTCTGTCTACGGCTTGATGGAAACGGGGCGGCGCACCAGGAGCACAATCCGGCGCTCGGACGTGCTCGACGAAATCAACGCGCGCCTGCGCAGCGACCTTGGCGAGATGGTTACCTTCTCGCGTCCGGAACACAAACTGGATGACATCATCGGCGGCAAGAAGTCGGAGGAATTCTTCCTCGACATCTTCCGGCGCTGCGAAAGTCCGGATACGGCCATTCCGGTCATCCTCGTCTCCGGTCCTAACGGGTCTGGAAAGACCTTCCGACTGGAAGCATACGCCGCCGCCTCCGGTCGCGTCGTCATCGAGCTCAAGGGGCTGCGTGGTAAGTACTTCGGCGAGACCGACGCTGCCTTCGAAAAGCTCAAGCTCCGGATCAAGAACTACAACAAGGTTCTGATTCTGGTCGACGAAGCGCACACGGCCATGGGCAGCGTCCACAAGGGCGATACCCACGAAACCGAAAAGCGCCTGGCCGGCAACTTCATCAAGCTGATGGGCGACCCGAGCATGTTCGGCAAAGTGCTCTGGGGCCTCATGACCTCGCGCCCGGACTCGCTCGACCCGGACGTGAAAAGCCGCGCGCCGATCCAGATTCCGATCTTCGACCCGGAAGGAGACGACCGCAAGTACTTCGTCACCGAGCTGTTCGGTCGCAAGAAGGTGCCGATTCCAGAAGTCGAACTGGACGAGGTGCTGCGCATCACGGCCAACTACTCGGCTCGTGACTTCAGCTTCCTGGTCAAGGAGACCAGAGGTCAGGGCAAAAACTCTGTGCTCAAAACCCTGGAGGTCTGGCGCGCCAGTGCCTCCATCCTGCGCGAACGCCGGCTGCAAACTCTAATCGCCGCGCAACACTGCAGCTACCCCGGGCTGCTGCCGGCCGACCTGCGCGACAAAGTCGGCACCGACGATTACGAAGCCGAAATCCAGACGCTCAAGTACGCGCTCAAGATGTAGCTGATACCGCCTGCGGTGCCAGCGAACAACTGTCCAAGCAACGGCACCGGACGTTGCCTGGTGCCCCACAAATTGCCGCCGCGACTTCATCAGAGGTCGCGGTGGTGGTGGTTTGACCCAGTCGCCATCAGCCTTTAAAAGCGATGGCGATTTTTCGCCGGACCAACCGGCAAGCACAAGTTCACTTCTTTCTAAGGGATTCGCTCACCCGAATAGCCCTTCGGCAGCTAACTTTCATAAGGAGCCTCAGTGTGACCGCAGACAAAACCCCCAAGCCCCGCGCTCCATCAAAACGCAAGCCGGTCGTTCCACTGCCGGATGTGGAGGAGCGTGGGCAACAAAACCTGAAGATGCTGGATTCGCTCCCCGAGCTGGCGCGCACCACGGGCTCGTTGTTCGATCGCCACGAAGCCCGCGCCTTCAGCTGCTACGCCGGCATCGCCAAGCCCCAACCCGGCGACGATCCACGCGGGCAGAAGATCCTCCAGGTCGTCCCCGAAGGCCAGCTCTGGCCCGACGATAACGACCCGGTCATCCCGCCTCAAGGTGAAGCTGCCCACGACATGCTGCGCGCCTACATCCTGGGAGAATACTACCCCTGCGTGGGAGCCCGAGCGGCATTCGCCAAGGCGACTTACCGTTTTGGTTTCTACAAACAGATGGGTCATATCAGCGCAGTGGCCGCCATGGGTCGCGACCTCCGGCGTTTCGTCAACGAGTACGAACAGCTCGGCGACTACACGACCTTCATCGCCGTGTTCAAGACTCCTCAGCTCACCACCGAGGACCAGTTCGAACAAGCGCTCTGGCAGCACCTCCAACTGCTGCACGACCACGACAACGGCGAATGGGATCCGCACTACTCGTGCAATCCCAAGACCAGCAACTTCGGCTTTTCCTTCTCCGGCAAAGCATTCTTCGTGGTCGGCATGAACCCGGGCGCCTCGCGCTTCTCCCGGCGGTTCACCTTCCCAACCCTGGTCTTCAATCCGGAATCGCAAATCCGGAAACTGAAGGAACAGGGCGGACTGGAACAGTTTGCCTCGACCGTCCGTATGCGCGACACGCTCTTCCAGGGCACAATCAACCCGGCCCTGCCGACCGACTCCGCCACCACCGGCGGTGAGGCTCGGGTCTACTCCGGCAAAGCTCACCACGACGGCGACGGCTGGCAATGCCCCTTCAGACCACGCCCTTCGCTGCTGGCAAAGGAGGGTCAGCCCAAGCAGCCCAAGTGATGAAACGGCCGCGCCACCACAGATAGGGCCGCCACACCCGCCAACCAGGCGACTGCGCCATCACTAGCGAAGCGACTCAACCGGCACACCAAGCCGCGTTTGAGTCGTTTCGCTTAAAAGAATTGCTACTATAACGCCTCGTATAAGCAAAGGCAAAAAAACGCGGTCTAGATCAAAAGCCTCTAGACCGCTTCCCAAAACGCTGCTGGCTGATTCGATGGATTCGCACCAACCAGAGCAGCAGACTTATTTTTGCACCACGCCGACAGAAGGCAATGCTATTTGGACATCAGCGTAGTGTCACCGATGGTGCTCAGCCGACGAACCTGACGCGTTTCAAGAACGTCGCCTGGCATTCAGTGAATCCGCTATCCGATCAACAGCTCTGTCGAAATCGGCCAGCAAAGGCGAGTCGTTCAGCAGATCGTCGATGGTTCTCGCGATGATAAACCTCGACAAAGAATCGGGTGATACTTCACCGCGATGACGCAAGCGAAGATACTCACTGAGCGACACTGCATCGACTCGCACCAGGGCGACATGATGCGGTTTCAGCGGCTCAACAAACAGCCTCCAGGCAAAAAGATACGCCAGAATCGACGAAGCCTCCTTGCGGTAGCTCTCATTGTCAACGCGGGTCCGGTCGATGTCGATACGCACACGTTCAAACCCAAACGAAAGCGGCTCCGGTTC
The DNA here is from genome assembly GCA_021772095.1 of Candidatus Obscuribacter sp. GTDB lineage: Bacteria > Cyanobacteriota > Vampirovibrionia > Obscuribacterales > Obscuribacteraceae > JADYXR01. Next base: position 43,041 of record JADYXR010000213.1, read on the forward strand.
GTAGACCCTTGTCGTCAGCTTACCATCGGCACCAGGCAGTTGAAATTCCATGCGCCCAAGAACAATTTCGTTGGGAACAGTCAGATCAAACAGCGCATGCTTGTCGAATTTGTAAATCAAATCAGCCCAGGCACGATCGCCCTTGCTGTTGGCGGTAACAATCATGGTCCCGAAGCAATCCGCCAGACGCGGGATGAAGGCGTTGTCGAATTCCACCGATACGAACACGGTGGGGAGAAAGTCGGCTTTGCGCCTGATCGAGCCCGCAAAACCAGAATCAGACGATTTCAGTGTTTTCATAAATTCCTAGATTTAGGCAAGTAGTTGATGGGAGCACGTCATGGCCGAATATTTGGCAGCGACGCTTGTTTTTTGTTCATTGCTTAGATCAAAGTGCATAGAGCCGTTGCAATAAGCGGCTCGCAGCCTTCCACCGCGGCAAACAACCAGGACAACTTGGCCGACAGGAACATCGCAGCCACGGAAAGCTTGTTGGACAGCTTATCGAGGATGCGCTTCCTGCGAGCTCTGAGATGAAACGCTCTGGTGGCATCTGCCCCTTCCGCCCGGGCATCGAGTAACAGCGCCAGGCTCTCCAGATCCGCTTCAATCCCCGGGTAATTCGGCCCCGAAGTGCGGTCCACCAGATGACAGATGCGGATACGCTTGTTGAGCGCGGCGACAAGATCGGACTTCTCGCGTTTGCGATAAAGGGAAGCAAGTGACTCAAGCTCCACGACCAGACTGCGCGCTTCAGGACCAACAGCTTTCTCCACGATCCGCATGAAGTCGAGCTGGCTTGCGGTATTACTGAAAAGTTCTGCTTTCGTTGCATCACCAACCAATTCGTAGGTCGACGACAATTCCCGATAAACACGCAGACACTCTTCGGAGGGCAAGCCCGCAGCTTCGTGAATGTCGACAACCTTATTGAGACAAGCAGCCGCCTCGGCATACTTCGTCTGACTCTTCAGCGCCTCGGCAAGCGTCAGTAGATTGATCACCCGCTCGGTCGTCAGATTGACTTCCTGATCTGACGCCTTCTTTAATTTCGCCGTATCACCACCGGTGATGTCAGCGCTCTGGAGTTTGTTGAGCGTCTTAAGCTCGTAAGCCTCGGCGATTTCCTTCAGCAGCACCTCAGCATCAGAGAAAGAACCAATCGCGATAAAACAGATTGCCAGCTTCCTTTGCGCTGCGATTAGCCTGTCGTCGGTACTTTCGCACGACAGTCGAAAGATTTTCAGCCCGCGCTGGTAGAACATTCGAGCTTCGCCTGGATGACGATACTCCCAGTGCAAATCACCAAGCGTGATCCACTGCCGCGCAGTGATCGGATCGTGCTTGCCGAACATCATGCGGTCGAAATCGATCAAGCGCCAGATAATCATTTCACGCCTGGTGAATTGATCTCGAACGCTGTTCGGATCGAACACCACAGGCGCTCCGGGCACGCTGTTCTTAAGGGCAGATAAACCAGTCACCGACGCTCCTGCAAACGACATCGACATCATGCGAATGCGATAGGGAGCCATCTCAGCATAGTCATCCAGAGCTTCTTGCAGCTTGAGACCCAGCTTCTTCGGAATTTGAAATACAAAAACAATCGCTTTGAAAAACTGCGACAACAGTTTGAATAGTTTCACAATTAAATACCTCAAATTGAAATAGAGAATGACTGCGTGAGGAATATCACGCGCCAAAAGGAAGGAGCCACCCGACGAGAAATCGGATGGCTCCCAGTGGTTCAGACAGTCAACGTCAGTCGAACAGCGGCTTCACAACATCGAGAAGCGTCGCGCCGTCCACCTCGAGGAAAGCAGCGAGCGCGACGGCGACCACCGAAACGGTCGACCACAGCAGGACGCGCGCCTTGGTGCTCATGCGATTCGCCGCACGCCATTCGCGTTCACGACGAATGACGGACTCGCGGAAAATCTCCTGCTCAGTCTTGCCGGCGTTGGCCGCTTCCAGCGCTCGACGCGGGGCGGACTCTTCGTCCTCCTTCGCCTGACGCTCCGCCTGTCGCGCGCGCATATCGGCGATATACGCGTCGGCTCGACGGTTGACATCAGCCATGATCGCGCGATTGCTCTCATCGAAATCAGCCATCAGCTGCTGATTGAAGACAGCCATGCTGGCCCTGAGCTTCTGCCGCTCCTGCTCGGCAACATCACGGATCATAGCGACAGCCTTCTGATAGTGCGGGCTGTTGTCGATCGCCTGCTCGGTAAACTTGCGCAATGCGAACTGCGCCAGCATCTCCGGGGTGAGCTCGAAGAGCTTCAGCTTGTCGAGCCCGTCGATCAGAATGTCCGAAGTCATACGAATCAGGACGGCCAGCTCGACGCCTTCAACAGTGCCCAGACGAGACTCCAGAGACGCACCCAGGAAGTCGCTGAATGCGGCTCGGTAGTCGTCTTCAACGAGGCGCACACGGTCGATCTGCAGCGTGTGGAAAACATTCTTGGACGGACGCGGCGCCTTGAGCTTCTTAATGAGCCAGCGACGATAACGCGCGTCATCGAGTCGGCTTTCGTCCACTTCGATTTCGACAGGCTTGAAAGGCGACGGACTGACGACGGTCAGAAGCCCATGCTTGCGAAACAGGTCGACGACTCGCTTGAAGCCGAGTTCGTCGTGCCGATACCTGGTGAAGATGTTGTCGAATCGGTGCGACAGGATCATGCGGAACTTGTCCGAGATCGAAGAGGGGAGGGTGGCGATGCCATTCATGTGAGTCACTCTCTCGTTCGAGGTGCGGGATTAGATGAACTGGTTCAGGTTTGTTTGAACCAGTCAGGTGAATCGAGTTAGTTCCGTTCCAAAGTTACTCTGGTTTTGAGGCTCCATTGGTTTGAATTATGTTTTGTCGAAATGACAAAAATCCGTTGGATCATCTACTCATCGAGTTTCGCATGAGGAGAAACTGTTCCAACTTATTCAGTCGAACGACGCTTCTGCGAATACCGAAATGACAAAAATAGGACGGGTCCTTTAGTCATCGAGGTTTCGCATAAACAGAAACGAGACACTGGAGCTTGTGCACTCCATATACAGTCCGCTGCGTTTGCCCAAATGACAAAAATAGAACGGCCCCTTCAGTCATCGAGGTTTCGCATTGGCCAAAACGAATCGTTGAAGCTTGTGAACTCCATTGATCGGTCTGTGCGTTTACCCAAATGACAAAAATTGGTCGGACCCTTCAGTCATCCGGGTGACTAATCCATTTTGTTCACTCCGATTTATGATGACTTTTGATGCTCGCTATCGCCACGGTAGAGATGACGAAAACAAGATGGATAGTCACCAATCCGGCGAGTTCAACCAAGGTTTTATCCTTGACGTCGATGAAGGCTTCCAATAAATGGATGCTGGAGATGCCAATCAAAGCCATCCCGAGCTTCACCTTCAGTGCACCGGGCTCGAAGTGCTGGAGCCAGGGCAAATGGTTACGCGTGTTGAACTCATCGATTCTCTGGACGAACAAACTGTATCCGCCCACCATCGTCACAACCAGCAGGTTGGCGACCATGACGATATCAATAAGATGCAAAACACCCAATATCAGCTCGGTGCCGCTGAGTGTTCTGGCAGTCTCAATCAGATCAACGAGCTTGACGTAGAACTTGTATGAGAGCAGTAGGCCAGTGATCAGGAGACCTGCGTACAGCGGCGCAATGACCCAGCGCCCCCAGAATATGATCTGGCTGAACCAGGCAGGAAACTTCATGGACATTCTCCCGACAGTTGATGCGGCTCTTCGGAGGGAAGGACGTAGAACAGCAGTGATTTTGTTGACCAATTTAGGTGGTGCTCCGCTTTCGAATTTCGGGGCCACGATTGGCGCGACAGCGCTAGGGAAGATCGGCGTTGTTCGCGACTGCTGTGGGCAGGTATTGAAGGTAATCATCATCCGAACATCTAAACTAGCGAGGCTCACATCACGCACTTTGGACTCAGAAACAGGCACAAAGACCAGGGTTTAGACTGTCGGCATCATTCACATCGCGGTGGTGGCGATAAAAAAGTTTCGGAATGATTTGCCTGGGGTGCCTGGTAAATTTCTGAGGGACTCGCTTGTGCGTGAAAGTTGAACGGATGATGTATCCGGTATAGACCTAAGTAACCCAGTAGTCAAATCGATGCATGATCGAGAATACTCGCCCAGTAACAAATTGTATGCGCCTCCCCAACGCCACATGCAGTCGAAGATTCAACCCTCTTGACTAGATCGGAATGGTGGCGCATATGATGCCTTAATGAATATTGTAAACATCCAATCGCACGACATTCGATCCTGAAATAGCTCTCGCAGCCAGCGCAAGCCCAGTTTTCAAAAATCCGGGAGAGGCACTATATACGGTTCTCGCTAGCTGCATACAGTTACCGCTCATTATTTCTTGAATCCTTCGAGATTCTCATGACAAGCAAATCTGCAAGCCCATTGCAGCGTTGCCGTTTTAAAGCAAAAAAAACGATGCCACCGTATATAATACCGGCGCATCGAAATTAACCAGTTTAAAACTGGATCAATAGACGTGTTTTGCTAACAGCTGTAAAATTTCGCGTCGCATCAGTCGAACTGCGACACTATATACAGTGGCGTATCACTTTATTTAGGGGTGCCAAATTTTATGGCACTTCGTTTATTCGAGAAGCTTCTGCCAAGGCGGATAGATGCATTACTCACCAGAACGCTGGCCAGTATGTGCGGTATCAAGATCGCAAAGCGGTAAGTTTCTTTCTTCAGCGCGAGAGACGTACATAGCGTGTCTCGCCTGTGGCTTGGAGCATGGTCAGAGCCTATAATGTTAATTACTAAAGGTTTGCTGCCGGTGCTTCCACAACCGATGAAATTATAGATCTCTTTGAAATTTACGCAAGAGCTAGATCAAATGTTTTAATTTTCAGTAACGCGGACTCTTCTCGTTCCATGACCTGTCGCCGTACGTTCCTGGCTATGGGTGAAAAGCTGGATGTTCCTGCTTACGCCCTTATTCCATGACTTTTCTTACACGAGTGCAACAACCGCTGGCTATCCATCAATCGCGCCTTTGGAAGACTGCTCAATCAAGGCTAATTCTTGTGTACGATTTGTTTTTTGTAGCACCTTCCGTTTAATAGACCAGCAAGTGCTTGTAGATTCATTTTCTTCGACAGCTAAAATCTTGTCGCAGAGCTTCTCGACAGAGGTCGTCATCCCTCGATTCATGCTATTCGATAGATTGTGTTCTGTGTATTGATCCATCCAATTTAAATCCGCAAGAACTGACCGATTTTTTTCAACTTTCCGTGATAACAGTAGGCTCAGTCGAGAAAAATAATCAGTTTTAAGCTGGTCGTTCAAATTCAAAACAGCAAAAAGTCTCAAATGCACCAGATACCAAAGCCTCGGCAATTCAATCATTCCGGCACCGTCGAGACCTAGAATAAACATACCGATGGCCTGGTAACCCAACCAGATACTGCATGAGATGGCGACGATATGCTTTATCCAATCAGGAAGCGCGTGTAAAGATCTCGGTCCTGACCCATACACGACGTACAAAAGAAAGAACGGCAGGAAAACTGCTATCACTATGCCTAAAGCCAGTGCTACTATACTCGAATGCTTCATGAATTCGTGCTCCGGAGGCTCTTTGTGGATTTCTGACCACCTGGTCGAAGAGGCGCGAGTTTGATGCCTCGTCTCGTAACATATACCCAAGCCGCTGCAACTCAGAAACCCGGGCACCCACCTACTTCAGGAGACTGACTAGGTCGAAAGAAACCCAGGCCCCCTGCGCTCGACCTGACTGCCGCTATCAAACAACTCGGTAGCGTGCACAACTCCGGCAACGTTGTTCTAGTCCCTCAGTTAGTGCGGAACAACAAGTGCTCCGCACTTTGTACTATGCTTTCGGGTATATTGCCATCGCGAGCGACAAAACGAAAGCGTGGGCGCGATGGAAGATTTGAAACAGAAGAACGACATCGAGCTTAAACTTACCACGGACGAAACCGGGCAAGCTGCGGAAGAACTCGCCGCAACAGGAAAGACTTCAGCGGAAAATGAAACCGAAACGCTTCCGGTTCATTCGACAACTGATCACTTTCCATCGTTCGGCAAACAATACCAAGTGCTCTCCTTGATTGGACACGGCGGCATGGGCTCCGTGTACAAAGTTAAAGCCCTTCAGACCGAATCCATCTTCGCTATCAAGCTCCTCAAGCACGATCTCGCCAAAGACAACACAGCCCTCAAACGTTTCGGTCAAGAAGTCAAATCACTATCCGAACTCGACCATCCAGGATTAGTGACTATGTACGGTCACGGACAGAGCGACTGCAAGTCACCATATCTGGTGCTGGAATTTTTGGAAGGAAAAAACCTTTCAGATTATCTGTCCGAAACAAAGACAATCGAACCAAAGCGGGCAACCGCAATGATGATTCAACTATGCGAAGCGCTATCGCACGCTCACAAAAAAGGCATCGTTCACCGTGATATCAAACCCAGCAATATCATAGTAAACCCGCTCAGCGAGTCGATCGACTCAGTTCGCCTTCTAGACTTCGGCATCGCCAGAATTATCGAGTCCACCGCAGGTAATACCAGCAACCTCACCCAAACAGGCGACGTTTTCGGCACCCCGACTTACATGAGTCCGGAACAGTGCGAAGGCAAGCCCATCGATCATCGATCAGATGTTTATTCTTTAGGATGCGTGATGTTCGAGATTCTTACCGGCAAGCCGCCATTCGAGGGCACAAGCCCCATTCAAGTCGCGGTCAAGCACATCAATGACCCCGCGCCATCTTTTCCGAAAAGCAAAGAAAAAACACGCGAACCGCTAAAGAGCCTCGAGGCTGTCGTGATGCGATGTTTAAACAAAAATCCATTGCACAGATATCAATCGATAGACGAGCTGTTGAAAGATCTCAAGCTCATAAATGCCGGGAAGAAGATCCGGGTAGACAAAGGAATCACCAACGTTGACCGCCCCAAGTGGTTAAGCACTGCGTCCGCCGTTTGCGTTTTCTACTGCCTTGCGTCAGTCGCCTTTGTGACTACAAGCGATCACCCTCCATTCAGCCAGAGTACAGCGGGCGTTTTTTGCATGATCAACTCGTTGAGTTTGATCTTTCTCCCACTAGCTGTACTCGCGGACTATAGACTGTTAAAACTCCATCGCACGATGTACGCCTTCGAAAGCCTGGCCGTTACCGCGGCTTGGACGAGCGCAATATTTTCAGCGTTTGCACTCTTTGCCACCGTCAGTGCCACGGCGTCTCCTCCATTTTGGTTGACAACACCACTGGCAGCCTGGTTCATGATCAGCGTCACTGCCGCTTTCGCCGCAGAATTTGCAAACACATTTTTCAATCTAGAAAAGAAATATCGCACAAAAAAAGACAAGCCATATTCTCAAAGAGTGGCTATTAATCGGGTTATCGCAACCACTGCTATCACAGTCGGACTATTGATCATCATTACAATCAGCTTACCAATAGGAATGGCGTCAGTGCTTTATGGCTGGTCCAACGTCCTCGCGGGACCGGCTCCACAACTGAGCAGACTTCTGATTTCCGGTGCTTCAATAATGGACAAAAATCTCAGCGATGACCATCTGATCAAAACTGCGAAACTCGACATGAAGCTTGGCAAAAAACCGCAAGTAATACTTCAGGAGTTAAACCTAGTCAAGGATGACTCGGCAGCTCTGAATATCGCACGAGCTGAAATCTATCAGGGTTTGAACCAGCCAGAGGAAGCGATCGAATGTTATCGAAAGGCGTTACTCCTCGACCCCGAAAATCGAACTGCACTCCTGGAGCGCGCCAAACAGTTTGTGCGGCTCAAGGACTACGAATCAGCAATAACCGACTATTCCAAACTGATTGAAATCGATCCAAACAAGACGCATGACCTTTATCGAAAACGCGCCATTCTAGAGCTTGCCCAGGGATACAATCAGTTTGCCCTGGCTGATATGTCGGCAGCTCAAGCCAGCGATACTTACTCAGTGAATAAAGACCGTGATTTCATGCTGAAAGCCATAGCCTATCAGCTCAACGGCGACAAAAAGGAAGCGATCCAGAATTTCAAACTGGCGGAGAAGGCCGGCGACTTGTCAAACAATTTGACGATGAGACCGTTCGCTTTGTTGAAACTCGGTAAGACTGCCGAATACAAGAAAGCAATCGATGACAGCTACTCGCTGCGCAAACTATCCGAACTGGAATTCAACGAACTACTTAGAAAAGAACTGTTCGAGGAAGTCGACGTTAACGCCGCGTTTTAATCGTTAGCGATTGCGTCAACTCAGGACTTGTCGCATCTGTAGAACTTCGTGTCAACATGGACTACTGGGAAATTCGATGGCAACTCGTTCTGTAGTACTTCAAAAAAACTATTCTTCTCATAAAAGCGATGAGCCGCAAACATCCGAGCTGTGGTGCCAAGCAAAATTGTTTTTACGCCGCGCTCAGCACACCACTCTTTCGCGCCATTCATCAGGCTTTGCGCGACGCCGAATGTCTTCCCGCGAAAGTCGGAATGAACAAACATCTTCTTGAGCGCAACTTGCTGATTGCCGATATCAACGACACCGACGGTACCAACGACTTTGCCCGCGCACAACGCAACCCAGAAGTTACCGTCTCCTTTTTGGAAAACGTTTTTTATATCGATCAGATCCGGTTGCTCATCACGCGTAATCTTGACGCCGAATTCAATCTGTTGAATCGGCAAGACCAATTCCTCGACGGCTTGCTGGTAGCAAGGCTCGAATTCGACGACTTCAATTTTCTTTTCCACAATAATTTGCATGACACATTCACCGATTACACAGAATATGTCCTCATTGTCCCTATTGCAATCGATAACGTCCAATACTTAGAATAGAGTTATTGATAGCAAAACGGTATCAATGTTCAAAAATCAGAAGGCCTTGTCCCGAGTTTAGTTGAAAAGTTTGGTGATCCCCTCCAGGACTAGCCTGGTATGGTTTCGGTTGCAACACCAGAACCCAATTCAAGAGGA
>JADYXR010000214.1 GCA_021772095.1 Candidatus Obscuribacter sp.
ACACTGAATATGGTGGCATTTTATATCGCAGCATTTTGGAGTCTCGCTGGGCTCAATTTTTTGACGCACACAACATCAAACATAAATATGAGCCAAGTATGTCACTCTCATGCGCCAGACAGCGAGGAACGAGAGAGACACATTCATTAGAACGGATACGTGTTTTCCGGATTCGTTAGCGAAGGCAGAGCGACACAGCGCGGACACGGAAGCGGCGGACAGAATCAAAACAAAGTCGAGTCAGCTGTTCGTGCTGTGCACAAGCCGACCGGGATCACTGTGTTCATCAAAGGGCGCGACCAACACCGCAACAAGCAATTAGCTTTGGAAATTTTGCAATCTAGATTGGCACAGCGTAAACGGCGTGAGTTGCAGCAACATCAAAACCGGCTGAAATCGGATCAGCTCGGCCTCGCTCATCGTAGCGGCAAGATTCGCACCTACAACTTCATCAGCCGTGTGGTGACCGATCACCGAACTGGTTGCAAGACGCACCGTATTAAGGAGGTGATGAAAGGAAATTTTGGTTTGATTCGCTCCGATAAAGGGGTCTTCTTTGATCACATCGCTTAGGGCTTCGATGTGATGAAGAACCCACGGACCCAAACCCTGGCGTGGCGGTGAAACCGCCGTCAACACCCAGACACTACCTCCTGTCCGGTCACCAATCGTCCGGGATGGGCATATTATGTTTACGACAATATGTGTCCAGGAATAGAGCCTGGTGGACCAGTGTGGGTCTGGGCAAGTGGACAAGCAGAAGCGAGTAGGCTCAATGATCCCGAGCGAATTACGAAACAACACCAACTTGCAGATGATATGCCGAAGCTGTACTGCGTAAAATGTAGCAAAAAGACCTCATGCTAAATCATGTGATCGAAGTATCAATTCTGGAGGGGGACAAAGCAGATTGAATACGAGTGGACATAGCCGCACGAGAGTTAATGGTGTTTTCGCTGCCATGCTACTGTTTTTTTTCCTCATTGATTCCGTTTTAGCAAATACCATCACGAACACTTTTTTGCCTTACAAATATTGTTTGCTGGGAAAAATCATTTCGATCAAGCGATCCGGATTTGATTTTTTAACAGAGGTGCGAGTTGATGAAAATCTGAAATCCGATACACCAGTTCAGCAGAAGATTTTCTTAGTAACAACTGATTCTCCACCCTCGTTTCCTACTCATGCTCTGAAAAAGAAACCTTTGATTATTTGTTTCAACAATTTGCCTCCGGTTTATGCGGACGATCTGCGCCGCCAATTTGGTAGCCAAAGTATTCCGGCTCAAAACGTCTGGATAACGGATTTCAAAGTTGGAACACTCACATCTTGGAAAAACTTGTGCACGTCAAGTTCAAAGCTGACGAGTCAAGAAAAAAGATCAGAGTTTCAAAAATATCTCGAAGAACGTTGGACGGCTGAACGAATAGCGGACTTCTGCAACATTAGAAATCGTTGGATTCATTGGTATCCACAACCTTTTACAAATGACCCAGAGATGGAAACATGGAGCGGCAGATTATCAGTAGACCCTGCGAAAAACATTCGAGTTTCTTGGAAAGCGCCAGTTTTCGAAGGCATCCCTCAGACCTATTCAATTCAGGCCGAAGGGAAGGACGGATCCTTCTGGAATCTTGAGACATCCAATCCAAGTATTGGCAGTTGGAATGACAAAGAGTATCTGACTTTTAGAGTGTCCAAAGAACTGAGCAATGTGTCTAAAGCTTCCTCGCACATAGAAGTGCGTAGTTCAGCAGAGGCAGGTTATCGAGCCAGTTCTCTCGAAAAAGCGTTTAACCGAAGACATGATGAACAAATTAAGATTACACCTAGAGAAACCATATATCAGTGTTTGATCGGCGAAAAAGTGTTGTCTGCAATTTTGGACAACAAGAGACATATTTCGGTTATTCTCGTTAATGGCAAAAAAGATACAAGTTGGAATAAAGCGTTGGCCGAATGCGACAGTAATATTGATCAAATAAACGCCAAACTTGGCATCAAGAAGTGAAATGAAAGAGGTTGAATGTTGGAATCGTCGGTTCGTGCTGCTGCATGTGTTTAGATGAGAGCCCGCAATTATTCAGGAAACTGTTGCGACAAATCGAATGTTCTTAGTTGTTTCCAGGTGTAATAATAGAGTGGAACGCTTTCCGTGAGCGTTTAGCGCAGTCATCCTCGAAACTGGCTTGGCGCCGTCCATTGATTGGACGAGATTCGAAATCCAGTTCGTGACTGTCTGATCGATAACATTTCAATTGATCAGTGCAGATTTTAGAGAACGTACAACTCTTCAGTTTGTAATTTATCTATTCGCGGATCGAGAGAAACAGGCAAGGCCCCATCAACAGAAACTGAAACGTTCCCTTATAATATCGTCAGTCGTTCACATGGTGAGCGTCGAGGCATAGAGACGAACGCGTGAATCACAATACGCGGAATAGAACCGTTCATTTGGAGCCGCCTGGAAATTCCCGCCACCATATTTGGTACCATTGTTGCCGCCAATACATTGCATATCAAGCAGGTACGTACGTCAATCTGATCACGGTCTCGTCGATTAAGTTGCTGTTCAGTAGGCGCAGGGGCGGTCGTCTGCCTGCGAAGAATGGTTTGCCATGTCCAAGTACGATGGGATGCACGTAGAGTCGATCATCATCGATGAGACCCAGGGCTGTCAAGCTCCGCGCCGATTCCGGGCCAGCGACGTCGCTCTCCCCGGCGAATTCATTCTTCAGTCCCCGAAACACCTGCTCGATGTCATTTGAAACTAAGGTCGCCTTTGGACCGACCAAACTAAGTGAACGTGATACTACCCATTTGGGTTGACTCCGCCATACCTCAGCGAAATCACGTTGATCTGAAGATCTGAATTCCATTCAGAAGAATCTTCATCCCAGTAAGCTGATCGGCGTCAAGGCCTTTTGCCGGTTGACGACAGTCAAATCTGCCGCTTGACATAACTGTTACCTCCTTTAGTTTCTTAGTCTTCTGGTTCTTTG
>JADYXR010000215.1 GCA_021772095.1 Candidatus Obscuribacter sp.
CAAAGAACCAGAAGACTAAGAAACTAAAGGAGGTAACAGTTATGTCAAGCGGCAGATTTGACTGTCGTCAACCGGCAAAAGGCCTTGACGCCGATCAGCGAATCTCGCTTTTCGATTTTGAACAAAATGGCGCGCGCTGTCGTGTGGACGAACAACCTACACGTGCAGAAAATTCCCCTGACAGAGCGGACAACGCACTAGCTCACCATTTGCAGGGTTTGCGAGATACTCGTCAGTCCACTGATTCATTTCCTCGATTGACCGGCACTTATTCAGATAGTGCGCAATTATGTGTGGGGGAAAGGGTGTTCCTTTGAACCCACTTGCCAGTGAACAATTCGGACCAGATAGTTTCCAGTCTTTTTTTGCACACCAGGCTTTCTTTGTTATGGCGTCCTGAAACGCCAGCAATTCACGCTTAGATTGACCGTTAATGAGCGTTTCCATTAACTCACTCCAGAACGTCATCGGGTCTTTCGCGTCGCTCAAATCCCAGTTGAGAGCGAGCAGTTCACGTGGTCGGCCGGACATTCCTCTAAACGTGTGGTCAAACGTTCCTGCCACCAGGTTATGAACCTTGTTGAATTCGATGGCGGCTTCCAGTCTTTCAGGCGGACTGTTCTTGAAGCGGCTTCGTTGGCTAATCTTCGACTTCTCCACATAAAATGGGAAGTCGGTCACCTCGGAATTTGACTCGAGATTTTCAGTGCAAGCAAGGAACACCTCCTTAGCATCTTCAACGGCCAAAACTTTCTCATCCGAATAATCTCTTTTCTTCCGAAGCAGACTGGCGACTTCTGGATCTAACTCAACCTTTTTAGACATAACATTCCTCCTTTGGCACCGCCTTCGGTGCATGGTTCTAGTTCCTTTGAGCAAACAACTTATGACCGAACACTTTTGACGGTCGGCCAATATTCCGAATAGTCTCGCCATTCGCCTACGGAAGCATCGTAATCAGCCTCCATAAGCTGACTGAAGTGATACCAGAAAACCGCTCGATCATTCCCTTTGAACTGTTCGTCAATACGGTTGCGCAGACAGAACAGAGCATCACGTGCTTCACGCAAAGGGCAGACATCGGGCTGATCTTCCATATCCCGAATAATCTTTTGTACTAACGCGCGGTCACCGTACTGGCGACCTTTCGACGTAATCTTCAACAGTTTCATATCGTGTTCATCTCCTTTTGTTTTTTTACTGGTGGTGACGATGTCGGGTTCTTCAATGACGATGTTGTGACTATGATCGTCATCGCATTTGGTGGCACCAGTCAGGGTTCCAGCCAGAAGTGACGATAATGACGATGTTTGTCCAAAACCTCTCAGCCTTTTTTCTCACTAGTCTTACTCTCTTTCTTTTCTCTTCAGAAGAAAGAAGGAACATCGTCATTATCGTCATCATCGTCACTTTTCCCATGTCTGGTGGCTTTCCGGTTTCGAAACATCGTCACTACATCGTCATTATCGTCACTGGTCACGGCTCACCTGCCGAGCCACGACGAATCTCGAAAGTGAATCCCTGAGCCGTTTTATTGCTAATTTCCACTGTCAAGCCAAGTTTCTCTAGCGCCGGCTTAATCCTTAAAAGGTCGCCACGAAGTCTACGTGAAGTAGGAAAATCGAGCGGCGGCTTTTCGCCTTTTGTCAGCTTTGCTATTAGTGTGGTCGCATTGCCACTAAGCAGATAGTTAGGCACACTGACGTTATAGAAGTATTCCAAGATCGCCGAGGCTAGTGGATCGACATCAAGCCCAATGTTCATCGACTCCGTTCGATTCGTTCGATAGCATTCAAGAAGATTGAGCGAACTACCAGATTCGTCCTGTAGGCTGATGGCAGGCTGAGCCGCTTGAAGTACAGTTTCAAAGTCAGCCATCCGACCTGGATTTTCGACTGTAGTAGATGGAAGATTTTTTAGAACTTGAACGAAAACGTCGAGAAACGCGCCGAGGATTTTCGGATGCTCTTGTTTGAATTGAGCGAGTATCGCGGCCTCAGTTCGCCGTCGATCAGGCGGTATTACAGGCGGTGATAGAGAAATTGAACGATCGATGAGATCTTGCTTCGTAACACAGTTTTCAATGCCATTGATGATCGAAGGTCGCTTGATATCAAAAGTCACTTCATCCGAATCCGAATATAACTTCCGAGCACTTATGCCACCTCCAGTACATAGGCGACAAAACCAATCGTTAGCGTCTTTTGAAAGCGCACCACTCTGATTGTCGAAAGATAATACGGCGGAATTCAGCGCCGCAATGGCCATGTCCGTTTCGTTTTTCGGCAGGGCTCCCGCCATGCCATCAGCCGGATCGACGATACTTCTTAATAAGCGCATGAGCAGTGATTTTCCAGTGCCCTGAGTGCTTTGCAGTTCGGCAATTAAATACGGTCCAGGTGAAAGGAGATGAATGATCCAACCAGTGAGCAAGCCGATCTGAATCGAGCTTGCCAAACACATTTCTGTCGACGGACCCCACACGATATCGAAGAAGCTCGAAATCGCCCCGCCTGTTTCAGGTACGGGTAAAGCGTGGCTTCGTGGTGCGCGCCGGAAATACACTTCCGATGGACCGACCTTCCACCCTTCCGGTGTAACCTTAACCGCTCGGTGCGCAGGATCGCATAGATCAAGGTGAACTGCCGTCAGTCGACCGTCATCATCGAAGTCGTGCGCGATTCTGCAATGGACGGCTCTCATAGGTCCATCAACTTGTGCCTTAGCTGTTGCCAGTGCGGAGACTGATGCTAGCGCTTCTCGACTCGGAATCGAATCGTGAATTTTATAGTACTCATGACGCAACAGGTTTTCGTATTTCTTCTCGGCCGTCCGAAACAGTTCATAGTGTTCTGCCACTTGCACACGCGCGTACGCTTGTCCGGTCTGGTCGTGAAATAGCTCATGGTTATCAACAATGCCAGTAAGGCGTCTTAAAACGCGTGCTCCTCTTTGACCATCGGTATTTGTCGTCTTGCTTGCGTGCGAGCCGTTACCATTGGATTTCGAGGAAGTACCATTGTTGCTCGATGATTTTTCAGCCGAATTTGTTTTCTTTTGGATGCTTTCCGTCCAGACAGAGCTAGCCTTTGCCTTTGCAGCGTTAGCTTTCTTCCCATCGTTCGTCATGATGCTTCCCTCAGAGATTTCAGCACGTCTGCCCAATCAGTACCGGGCACCGGTGGCAGTGCTATCGAAACATCTCTGCCTTCACCGAGTAATCGCTCCGCAAGCTTATTAGCGGCTGTCTGTCCGCGTTCGCCTTTCGCTGTCAAATCATGATCGGCGGCGATTGTCACCTTGCGAACACCTGGAGGCAATTCGACAACCTCAAGGTTATTGGCGCACCATGCCGCCCAACACGGAGTACCACCAGCCAGGATAGAAGCAGCAAGACTCGTTTCAATGCCTTCGCCGATAACCATCTCATCCGTAACATTGTGTAGCCGAATCGCCCCGCCTCTGTTTGCGCCGTCGAATAGTTTTTTCGTTAGACGTTCGCCCACCTTCTCACCGTTCGCATTAAGTAGCGTCTGGTGGAGCGCTGTCAGCGTGCCTTTGGGATTTACCAAACGTGCCACCACAGCATGGCGTTCAGGGCAGTACCGCAGTTCAGTTGATTCACAAGGTAGGTAACGGCTCGCATAGTAGTTATCCGCCGGTGAGTTCTTAGCATCCAAACATCCACCAAAGTAATTCTCCAGTCGCAATCTGGCATGTTCAATTTCATCGCTGGTTGGACCAGGTTTTTCTTGCACCGCAATCGGTGGCAGTGATCGTGCAGCGGTGCCGCCCAAAACACTTAACGCCAATCTGATCGCGTCTGGAAAATTCAAGTTGCGAAAACGCTTTATAAGTTCAAAGCCGTCTCCAGAACCGCATTGATTGCAATACCATGAGCCGGTACCGTTCTTGTCATCGAAACGAAACCTATCGTTGCCACCACACATAGGGCACGGACCATGCTTATTCTGGAGGCACTCAGACGGAACACCAGCTGCAGGAAGAATTTCCTGAAAACGGCCGCGACAAACGTCCTTATCTCTTTGTTGATATTTCGCGCCGCGCTCTCGTGCTATCATGATTCTTAGATGTGACCTCAAGTGTTAATGTTGAACCCCACGATTTCGCCCAGAAGCCAGTCGTGGGGTTTATCTATTTGCTATTTTTTTCCTGTTCATCCTCCACAACCTTGGACGCAGGCACACGAGATGTTTTCGCACATCGTAATTTTTTCGCAAGAGAAGCAGCGCGAGCGGCTGGAAGGTGTTGCCATCTTTTGCCTGGTGCCTCGGTCGAGTCTTTCGCTGGATCGACACGCAATGCAGCCATGGCTTCAAGCATCTCTCTCTCGATGACCATCCATTGAGTGCCAACCTTGTACCAAGGCATGTACAGTCCTTTCTTGCGGTCTCTATCAACAGTCGAAACGCTAACTCCGAACGCCTTGGCCACATCCTTCTTTGGCACGAACCGATCACCGGGAAGTTTCGGTTCGTTTTTCGCGGCGACCAATTCCATCGCTGGAGCTTTTCCAACTGGCAAAGTTTCCGCTTTCCGTGCGGCTTTCCGATTTGGCACCACTTCGGTATGTTTTCCTTTCATATGGTCATTCTCCTCCAAGCGTCCGAAGCGCTTAGCAATGCATGTCATCTCTACAAACTACCATTAATCGCTCTCAAGTGGATCATCTAAATTTTCTCGAAGATGCGCATGGTGAGTGGTTCTTCTTCGCGAATTCCGATAACGCATATACATCAATATTCATATCAAGACCACAAGAGTGATACCGTATACAGTTTCGCAAAATCCGATATCTTTCGGAAAAGTGACTAACACTGCGGGGCAAGCGAAATCGCCACACAGCTTTCATAGAAGAAGATTAAAAAACGATGTGCTAGACCACTACCGTTCAACTGATACAGTTCGCAAATGAGCGCACAGGCAGTTAGTCGCAGGTCGTTCGTAGATTGGGTCAAATCAATTTTCATCCAAGCGAAAACGAGAAAAGAAAAGCCCGACCGCGCAGTGAAGGCAGTCGGGTTTCTTTGCGTCTCGCTTGAGGAAACATTGTCGGTCGAATCCTATTTAACTGTTCCCGTTCGGACGAATTCCGCCTTGATCTTTTGATACTCTGGAGAGAGTTGATTCATTCCTCTCACATCGACCGCGACCTGAGGGGTCGTGTACGGCTCGCCTTTCAGAAACTGCCTTTTCGCTTCCAAGTATTCCGGCGATCCAGGCGTCATCGAACGTACGTCAACTAAAGTCTTGCCACCGCCCCCGGTTTTATCGTTTTGATTTCCAGATTGCGGTTTCGCTTCGGATTGCATGCTCGATTCTTTTCGTGCGATTATCGCCGTAATTGCTTCTAAATCTTTGAGTGCTTGCTGATACTCAGCCTCACTCTTTCCGTGCGCATTGTTCGTCATCGTAGCTACCTCTCTAATGTTCCATTCAACTAATGATAGCTCGGATTGTCACTCACTCTAAACGTGCAAGCTGATTCTCGGAGCCACCATATAAGGTGCCCTTTCTCGGGTTAGAAGAATTGATCTTCCCTTGACGTTCGAGCTGAGAAATTTAAAGAGACATCTTAGTTGCCGTGAAAATAATCGTCACCCTGGGTGGAGTTTAGGATCAAAACTTTATGCCTGTCGAATAAGCTTGCGGAAGACATGGAAATCACGAACCCTTGCGAGATTTTGTCTTTTGGAAGCTCAAAAACCATGAGTCCTTTCTTCGTTATTCCTGGCTGAAGCTGCGATACCAAGAAGTCCTTGTTCATACCGCTCATCGTAGCCGCAGTTTGTCCCTTAGCATCCTGCGAATATATTGTGTTGTCTTTTGCAGTAAGCTTCATATCTGGAAAAAATGTTGTTGTCTCTTTTTTCTTATTGAGCACGGTGTAACCAACGACGACAAATGAGGCTCCGTCCTCGGCTGACTGGCTCGTATACGAATTGTTTCCAACCGATTGCCCACATTTCACACTGTTGATTACGTACTCGATATCGTCGAGAACGACAGGTTCGCCAATAAAAACATAAGAGGCATTTGTATCACGCGGATATACTTGCGTACCGTCTTCATTCTGATTTCGCTCACTCTGTTTGTTCGGCTCTGCTGCGGTAGACGGTGAAAAGCTATCGAGTGACTTGTAGATATTGCAGTAGTTCAAGTACTGAAGCCCAAGAAGTAAACAAAGCGAAATTAGTGCGTGGCGTCGGATCTTCTTCGAAAAAAGAAATAGAAGGCAACCAAAAACAATAAGGCCAGAAGCCCTATAAGCAATTAGGGCCACTTCATAACTAAATGAGCCTACGATGCACGCGACTACTGGCACGCCCAAAACGACACCGTACCAAAGCTTGAGACCTCGCCTGGATAGCTTCGACTCTGGTACTGGAGATTGCTTTTCCTCCGAAGCTTTGTTTTGAACCGGTACTGGCGTGGACACCTTGGAAACGGTCTTAGGCGATTTCAAATCAGACTGGCAATGCTTGCACCTAATCGCAGCTTTTTTTATTTCTTCAGCACAAAACGGGCATAGCTTCGTGCCTGGCGCGGCCTCATCCTCGTATGCGGACTCATCCACAACCTGCTTGCAGTACTTACAAAACGATGCTTCGCTCTTTATCTCCTCAGCACAATGAATACATTTTTTCGTGCCATCAATAGCTACAGGTTGTTCTGATTCGCTCATCGGCTCATTGTATCTTCCGGAGATGGCAAAGTTCTACTTAAAATCTATCCACTTGTCTCTTTGTCTTTGCGCTGCTTCTATCAGCTTGGCTCTGGTCGGAACACAAGCAGCGCTGTCTACCGTGCAGTTCTCAAACTGAATCCACCGTGAAGGAGTCCCATTAGAAGTGGCTCGCGGTGCTTCGGTCGAAGTCACGCTAGATGATTCGGACGTCGCCTTCTGACGTAATCCAGGGTCAACCACAATCAACGTGCGGGAAGTATCGACCGGCAATTCTGGTCGACTGTATAGCGCTCTCAGTGGACGCCGAACCGTCGTAGGTATTTGACCATCGCCTAGATTGTCATTCGACTCTTGGGCGTTTGCAGGAGGCAGAAGCAGACACAGCGCCATCACCAACGGGGCGATAAGTTTCACGCACTTTGAGTTGTTAGTCATAGGATACTCCAGACGTTTTTGATTGGACGTGTGGCAACGAACGAATGTTGCCCGCGTTCCTTTTTTGTTTTCAGAATTCTAAAAATGGAGGGGCGCCTTTTTAGATTCGTTGGGTGATTCTGAGCACCCACACAGAGGCAGCGCGCGCGGAACATTAGCGGTAGTGCCCCCTTTCTACTGCCTGCGGTAGGAGTTTTGATGCGCCTGTGAGAATACACATCATTTGATTTTGCGCATACCCTTCATCGAAACAACATTGTCTACTTCGGCCACATCTTCAGTCATATACTTCATCAACACGGCTTCGACCTTGGAAAGCGGCTTCAATAGCTTCGCGTGCGTGAATCCGGTGTAGTGGTGAATCGTGACGTCCGACGAGATTTTCTCAAATGTTGTGTTTTAGCATTGCTTAGGCGGCCTCTTCTTGTTTGATACCATCAACAAACTTAATTCCCTGAATTAGCTCACCAAG
>JADYXR010000216.1 GCA_021772095.1 Candidatus Obscuribacter sp.
CCGCCTTGCTGAATGTCACTCTTCGCGCGCGTCGACAGGTCGTAGACTTCCACGCCATTGTCACCGAGAACGGCCAACTGGTCGGCGCCGAAGAAAATCACGCGCCGCACGTAGACCTTGTGGCCGGTGCGAATGAGCTGACGATTGCCCCTGTCGATGTTGAGAATCCACACGTTGCAAGTGCCTGACTTGCGGTTGACGCTGCCCGCGATCGCCGCCAGCCTGGCATCTTCATGCATGCAGTGTGCCCAGCACTCGAAGTCGGCGTCTTCATCGCCACCGGACAAATCACGTTGTGTAACCAATCCTGTGCGAACTTCGATGCAATAGACTGCACCACCGGCGGTGAGCGCGAAAACGCATTCACCCTGACCGCTGAACTCCACACGCACAATCGAAGACTTGCAGACCTGAACCGAACACAGCTCCTGGCGCCGGTGCCCGTTATCAAGGTCATACAAGCAAACACGACCGGAGCTGGTACCAAGCGCGAGCTTGTCACCCTGCTTGCTGTAGACGACGGCAGTCGCCCGAGCAAGCGCCAACGGCTCCAGCAGTGCGCCGAGGGTGATGTCGTAGAACACCACGCGCGGCGAGTTGTCACCATGGACGATGGCAACTTCTTGATTGCGCGCAGCGTTGATTTCGGTCTTCTCTGTCGGTCGAAACGCCATCCCTACAGCCGGAATCGTAAACGGCGTCTCGAGCTGTTTGCCCGTCTGCAGGTCGAACAAGGACGGCGGATGGTGGTGCGAAAGCGCCCCCAGCGTACCCATGTTGGTGGTGCGAGCCAGCAGAATCAGATCTCGGATCCGGTCCGAAGGAATCCGGCTGGCGATAGTTTGCAGCGACACGATTTTAGTCGCCATAGTGAGCTCCTTAAAAGTGCACGATGAGCGCAGCTCAACATGCGGGTGTTCAATCAGCTCCAATCGCTACCGCACTCCTCAGGACCAGGGAAACGGCGTTTCCAACTCTGGTTCCGGGAGAATCCTCGACATCGACAATCGTCAGCCAAGTCGGCAGACTCCGCATCGTGGCTGTTTTCGCCAGATTGCCGGTATCGAGGTCTGATGTAGAGGCTTAGTTTGTGTAGCGCGAAATCATTTGGGATCAAATGGGAGATAAAACCAACCTATCAGGAAGACCCTTCAAAACAAACGAATTTACCCCCAATTCTGCTTAGAACTCTTGAACTTGCTATCGTATTAAGTTATCGACTAAGCAGAGAATGCCTAATTACAGCTCTAAACAACTAATGCTAGTGCAGCTCTCTCAACCGCCCCATCGCCCGACACTGTTACAGGCTGCGCCTTCCAGCACTATTGATATTGAGGAAAAATGAAAATTACGCCCCACTTTTTCCGCCCCCTGCACCCTAAAATGCACGCGCATTTTCATCCAAATTCTATGAGAACAAAACGATCAGCATGGTCGATTTTTGTCTCGTGCATGTTCGCTCTCATCTCCACCGCCAATATCGCAAACGCGCATGTCATCAGCAGAGCAACCTGGAGATGCGATGGATTTACTTTCACTAAAACAAGCTCAAATTGGAAGGGCGAGAATAGCTCAGCTATTGAAGTACGACGAAACGGAAAGCTGCTCCTCCGTCGACAAGCCCACGATCTCTGGCTCTGGACAGTCAAGAACGGCGAGTTCACCGAAACAGAAGACAACGATCCATTCAAAACCATCGATCTAAACGGCGACGGCGTCAAAGATTTCATAATCCGCCAATGGTCCGGCGGCGCTTACTGCTGCTACACCTACGAGATCTTCTCTCTCCAACCAAACTGCCCTCGCCTCTGGCACAACAACGCCCGGTCCGCGCACTTAAAAATCGAACTACCACACACCAATAAAATCAAAGCCCAGCACATCAAAGCCAATGCCGCAGTCGCTGACTCAACCACAGCCACCAAAAGCAATCTCACCGACGGCTCGACCAGCACCGCAGGCGATACCGAACAAAGCACCCAAAACGTCAACAAAATGTCCGACGGCATAAAAAACAACACCGCCGATGCCACCAGAGGCAACACAGAACAGAACACCCCCAGCTCTAACAAAACCGCAAACGAAACCGAATATAGCACCGTCGGCGCCACCATGAACAATCAAAATACCCGAGAACTTCCAGTCTTGCCGCATCTGAAAACGGCAGTCCTCGCAATGGAAGACGGCTCGTTTCTTCAGTGGAGAACACACACCGTCGACGGTCCGCGCCCCATTGTCTATCTGACTTGGTTTCAAAGTCGTGCCTACATAGTTCCAAAACGTGCCGCGCGAAAACCGAACAAGAAACCGAGCATAGAGTCGGGTCTAATGTTGTACAACCATCCGAACAGGCAAGCCTCAGAGACGTGGGAACCGACACTCTATCGATCTCGACAATGTCGACCAATCGACACCGTCAAGTTCTCCAAACTGAAGGACGAGGTCCTGACCAACGAGAAGGAGCAGTTTTTCATTGATCTCGTTTATTCAGGACACGCTGACGCCGCTCACAAGCTGATTAAAAACATCCCAGCAGCAGAGCGCCATGAATTCGTAGCCAGCTTCATCAGCGCGATGAAGGCAGGTCCTTTCTACTACAAAATCGTCGCTCTAAACGGGGGCAAGTTTACTGCTCTGAGCAAACTTACTGCCACTATGCGCTGAGCGTCACGGGTACGATTTACGATGATTCAATGCGCTGAGTAAACAGAATGGGGATCCGATGCTATCGAATCTGCAAATTAGACTCGCTCTAGAAGCGAGTAGTCGTGCAGGTGTTGAACGATTCCCCGCTATATAATCAAGATTCAGTTTCTCTCAACAAATCATGGAGACAACCGAGGCAAAGCCCGAAAGCTAGTGTTTGCGTGGTCAGCAAGCTCGAGATCCCTGACATCAAGGCGTGAAACGCAGTGTTTTCGTAGTACCTCGAGCGAATCAACATAACGACAACATCTTCAAATCGAATCTGGAAATCGCGAAGCCGCTTACTGGAAGCGGGTTACCAGAACTTGGCCCGAATTCGAAAAATCAAACAGCCGTTGATTCAACCTAAGGAATCGAGGAGTTCTCTCTCGTTCGGCATTCTCCGGCACTCACTACAATGCATAGTATAAAAAATTTAAAAACTCAAGCCGCCAGAATGCGCAGCTTGAGCCCGCAGGCTAAGAGGGCACCATTACTGGTGCCCCCTTTCGCCCACTCCGACGCATCACCGTCAGTTACGCAACGGCCTTTTCGAGCCGCTTCGCACCGCTGATGAAGTAGTCGAGTTCACGCCGAGACTTGCTCGACATGTAGCTCGGCTTGAAGAAGCGATCCTGCCAGGCGGCAGTCGGCTCCAGCGACGCCTCGAACTTGCCCCCGTCGTTGCGGACCATCGACCGGAACCGGTAGTGGTCGTAGACGTTGAGGATGTGCGCGAGGTAAGCCGCAGCCAGGCGATGGTTGCCCCGGATGATGAATAGGGCTTCGTCATTCGAGTAGCTCGCCTTGAACCCGAGGTTGTGAGACCCCGTGATCACGACCGGATTGTCACCGAACGGATCGACCACCACGATTTTGTCGTGAATGATCGAGTGCGCATCGGGCAGCTTCAACAGCTCACGCTGCCACTTCCCGACCGCCGTCTCGAGGGAGTCGGCGGCGATGATCACCGGACGCTTCTTGTCGTGGTGGAAGATCTGAACCGGAGCCGCGACCTTCGCAGCACCAGCCAGGTCAGCGAACGCACCACTGACGTCCACCGAGTTGATGCCGTCACCAGACACACCCGCCGGCACCATCAGACCGCTCTCCGCATCGCGGACGAAACGGTTCGGCACCTGGGGCGTGAACGGCTTGGGCAGCGCCTGGGGACTGGACACCGCACCGCGGTAGAACAGATCCTTGCGCCCGAACTGCATCCCGTTGATCTTGCTGATGATCGAAGGGAAGCCCGGATAGAAGGCGAGGAAGTAAACCCCCTCCTTCGCACCGTCGATGGCGTCGAACACCTCACCCATGTCCACGGGGACACCGGGCTTGGTCTTCGGCTTGGTGTTCTCCACCGTGTTGGGCGCGAACCACGCCTGCACGGTGGTGCCGTCCTTGAGCGTGACGAGCTTCGGCTTCGCACGGTTGGCCGCACGGAAGTCCTGACCCATCATCTCGCCGGATTCGGCGTCCGCCTTGAGAGCGTCCCAGTATTCCGAGACGATCCCGGCAAGCTCCGCCGAAGCGATGCTCACCGCATTGTTGGACTGACAGGACAGCCCGGTGAACGTCGAGTTGGCACTCGTCGCGAGCACCGCAACCGCCTTGCCCTTCTTGTTCTTCCGCACGTGCAGCTTGTTGTGCGAAATCGAGGACTTCTTCACCGGACGGAGGGTAAGGTCCGCGCCGGCTTCGATCAAACGCGCCTGGGCAGGTGCGTTGGTCTCGTTGTTCTCGCCGGCTTCGCCCAGAATCAGGCTGAAGACGTCGATGTTGGCGAGCAGGTAGTCGACGATCTGCGGGTCAGCCAGCTCGTAGAGAGCCGAGTGAACGTGACCGCCTTCCGCCTTGGCGTCTTCGAAGATGCTGAGGATGAACCCTGGCAGGTCGCCAGCGAGCATCCGACGGATTTGCGAATCCGGCTTCTTCAGTTCTTCGATCAGCTTCTCCGGGTCCGGGCTTCCGTCAGCCAACTTCGGAAGCATCGAAGCCAGCTTCTGCGTGGACAGGATGCCACGGTTGAAGCAGGCCTTGATGAACTCGCCGCAGTCCATGGACCGGCTGGTTTCGTTGGTGATGACGGCTTCGGATTCGAGCGCCTTGAGGGCGTCCGGGGTGCCGACCATCGGAACGACTTCGTACTTGTACGTCTCGCCCAGCTTGCCGGTGAAGTCCTTCCACTTGAAACCCTGGATGGGCCACTCGTCGGTCGTGCGCGAGGTCCAGCCGCTGCCATCTTTCTCCTGTCCGGGGAAGGGCAGATAGGCTTTGAGAGCTTCTTTCTTGCCCGTGGCGACGTTGATACGACGCACGGAGTAGCCGAGGCAACCGTCGATAGGCGTGTCGCGAAGCCACACGATGACGGATGCGGTGTTGTTGCCGAATGCAACTGCTTTCATGGTCATGGTCCTTTCGTTTTGTCAGGTGTCGGAGATTCCGGTCTGACTGGTCTGGTACGCAATGTGAACCGGGCGGATGTTCCGTCAGGTGGCAATGCGCGGTGATAAAAAAACAGTGCAAACTCGACAGCTGGATGGCTGGCGGGTATGCGAAATTGAGACTGGGGAAAAGGCTTTGTCTTTCTTGGTTTGTGGTTTCGGGTCGGGTAGAGATAGAGATACCTAGCCCTACATGAACGTGGACTCAGAAAGCAAAGAACACAGGTCTACACCAGTATTTAAGAGAGCATGAGATAAACGGCCGTAAACTCTTCACCTACTCGCTTTCTAGAGCTTTAAAGAGAGCTGTAAGAAAATAGGCTTGTTCGACAAGCCCATGATCACTAGTAAAAACCGCAGCGATATAGAGATAAGCGACCTAGCGCGAGGCATCAAGTTCGCGCATATATTCAAAATTCTGCTGCAATCGACAAGGCCGTTGATCGAGGCAAAAAACCGATCCCGATACGGTTCTGGGCCTTCTACACCAGACAGTACGATAGGCACCGAATGTAGTGGCAAAAAAAGAACGGTTTGTTGACCAAACCGACCGAAGGGTGGCACAGAATTTGTGCCACCCTTCGCCATCGTTCACTTCGGAACAACTAGCTTCCAGCCACAATTGGGTCGAGCCGGCGGAGAAATTCCGCGCCGTGGTAATTGAGCCAGCAGGGTTCCTGTCCAGGGATAAAAATCCCGGTTTCGACAGTGTCCGAGACTTTGATCACCTGGTAGATGCACTCGACAATCACCAACCAGAGACTGCCGGGCGATGGTCTGAATTCATCGTCCTTCGGTATCTCGTTCTCATCGGGGTGGATTTGCTTGAGCCACTCTTGCACTCGATCGCAGTGGTGGCACTCCTCATCGCCGGGCAGAAAAAACCCGACCTTCGGATACACCACAATCGCCTCCAATCGACCGTCGATTTTCACCAACCACATCTGACTGCGCAGCGGCGCCATCAGTTGGTTGGCGCGGCTCAGATAGCGCCTGGCTTTTCTCGAGTTGCGTTTCTTCTGCGCCTTCGTGCCACCTTTGCGGGTGTACTTTCGCGCCAGTGTTCCATTGTGCCTTACTAGGGCCATCGTTTGTTTTCGCGTCATTATCTCCTTTGGGGTTATTGGTTCTAAAACACAGTCATTGAGCCGCTTTTGCTCAGTTCTCCTGAACCGACTCGAGCCGCTTCGTGAGCGTATCGAATACGGCAAGCGGAATGTCGGACACTTCGAACGAGTCAGCAAGCACCTGCAGCGGTTCGCTGACACCAGCCGTTTCTTTTTCCACGAGTGTCACAGCACTGAGTTCAAGGTGCAAGCGCGCCTGCTCATCAGTCATGCCGAACTGTTGGTCGTATGCTTTCGGGCTGATCGCTCCGGACGAAAGCTTGACGAGCGCAATCGACGCACGCGAACGATGCTGACGAAGCTGGTAACGGAAGCCAGCAAATTCTTGCGCCAGCTCCACAGCGATCTTTTTGCCGAGGGTCGCTCTGACGAAGAGATGTTCCCGATTCGTGCAATTGCGATTTTGCGTGACGAGAGCCAGCAGCCTGTTCGACTTCTCGACCAGAGCCGCAAGACAACCCGCGATGTGCGGAATCGCAGGCAGAACATCTCGAGCAGCGCTTTGAGCAGTTGCCATCGCCGTTTTGACAAACGTGCTGTGGCTTAGCGCCGTCTTGAACTGAGCAGCAAACTCGTCATACAGACGCTGATCGATATCAACGATTTCGTCATCGTGAACCAGCAGTGGTGCCCCCGAAACAGCGTCGAGAACCAACACAACAGCGTCGTCTTGACGAATTACCACATGACCGGTATCACCAGTGGTGCGGGCGCCGAGAGTAGCGAGAGCTGCAAGAGTACCGGGAGTGGCGAGAGTACCCGGAGCGGGTAGAGCGGTGTAACTGGCGCGGGCGATGTAAGCGCTCTCAAGCGCGGCGGCTTGTTGGGCGACGGATTGAGAGGCATTGCGATACCAATCGGCAATCACCACGCGCGCACAGAGGTTTTGCAGGCCGAGAACAAAAAGAGTTCTGCCGGTCGATGGATGGGAAGGAAGTGGGTTCATAAGCTTTAAGTGAGTTATTACAACGGTTTCAGGACTCTCGAAGCCAGACCAAATCTCACCAGTCGAGAAGACTAGAAAGACAGAGATCGATTGGCCAACGAGAAGATTTTTGTTTTGTGTTAGGTTCTATATTGATGCTGAAAAACTGAAAGTTAATAACAGAGTAGTCATATCAATGAACGCGAAGAAACTGGTTTAAACATATGCCGTAACGACCCGGCAGCAAGCAAATCAGCGACCTATGCCGTCAAACAATCACGCCAACACGATCGCGAGCATTGTTCCAGCGATCGATCCCAGGGTTCAGTTCTAGAATAGTTCCAAAATTCAGTTTGCATTAGGACTACCAGCTAAAGCGGTTTTCGCTTGCGGTCCTCGCGCGAACTTCTTAATCGTCCTAAACAAGTTGGACCAAGTCACAGTCGACGGAACTGCAGCGCAAGACAATTGAACCAGATGAGAATCAAAGGAGAGACAGTCTGCATGCCGATTCCAATCGTTCCCTCCTTCGAAAAATATTCTGCACCCGAATTCACCTTAAGCACAATTCAGCTCAAATATCGTTTGGCCGCTACCGAACAGTCCCCGAAAACCATGCTCCTGTTTCGATTATCAGAACCGGAGACAGAATAATTGCGATAACCTAATGATTCTCAAGAGGATTCGAATATCCATAGTACAAATTACTAGTCGGATATACATCGGGTACCTACCCGCTTCAAAAAAGTAAGGAGAGCCGGAAATGACGGGAATCTTCTATGACCTAAACAGTTATGGTCACGAGCAAGTCTCATTCTTCCACGATAGAGAAACAGGATTGAGAGCCATTATTGGCATCCACAGCACAGTGCTTGGACCATCCCTTGGCGGTTGTAGAATGTGGCGTTATAACGATGAGCAAGAAGCTCTTCGTGACGTGCTCAGACTTTCCCGCGGTATGACTTACAAAGCTGCGCTGGCAGGACTAAACCTGGGCGGCGGAAAAGCAGTCATCATCGGTGATTCGCGTCAGGACAAAACTGACGATTTGCTCAAAGTTTTCGGACGCGCTGTCGATTCTCTTGGCGGACGCTACATTACAGCTGAAGATGTCGGCATGACCGTCAAAGACATCGACACAATCAGAACCGTAACTAGCCACGCAGTCGGCGGAAGCAACGAAGGCGGCAGCGGCGATCCTTCAGTAATGACCGCATTTGGCGTGTTTCAAGGCATGAAGGCAGCACTCAAATCATCCGGAATGGCAGAAAGTCTCGAAGGTTTGAAAGTGGCGATTCAAGGCGTAGGCAACGTCGGCTACCACCTCGCTTCTTACCTCTCAGCTGCTGGCGCTGAGCTTATCATCACAGACATCTATCCCGATCAAGTCGAGA
Source organism: Candidatus Obscuribacter sp. (assembly GCA_021772095.1). Classification (GTDB taxonomy): domain Bacteria; phylum Cyanobacteriota; class Vampirovibrionia; order Obscuribacterales; family Obscuribacteraceae; genus JADYXR01. The sequence goes on from JADYXR010000216.1 coordinate 8,579, forward strand.
AAGTTGTTCAAGAGTTCGGCGCTGACGTGGTTTCGCCAGATCAGATTTACGCAACCAACTGCGACATCTTCGCACCTTGCGCAATGGGAGCCATTCTCAACCAACGCACCATCCCACAATTGAAGTGCAAAATCATCGCCGGTTCCGCCAACAATCAGTTGGAAACCGAGAAAGATGGTTTCGACCTCTTCAATCGCGGTATCGTTTATGCCCCTGACTATGCCATCAACTCTGGTGGCTTGATCAACGTAGCAGCCGAACTTGAAGGCTACAACTACAAGAAGGTCATGGACAAAGTTTCGAAGATTCACGACACCATCGGTGAAGTCCTCGATCGAAGCCGACGCGAAGACATTCCTCCGCACGAAGCAGCTGATTGCCTCGCCGAACAACGTCTCGACGAAGCTCGCAAAGAAGCCCGCCGCGTGGGAAAGAGTGAACTGCGTAGCGAGTACTTGACCAAACTGAACTGCGCTACGGCAGTCAACTAAAAATGAGCTTCAACACTCTCGAAGGTGGTCTCGTCTGCCCGCATTGCAAGGCTGAAATCATCTCGGGCGTGGGGTTCAGACTAGGAACAATCGCGAGTCTCCGATATAAGATCGGGGACTCGCTTTCTTGGGAGGGCGAGAATTGCCGCCCGGCGACTCGTCCTCAGACCAAAGAAATCAAAACTCTCGGTTACTATAATTGCGACAACATCAAATGCAGCTCGTGGCAAGACTGTTACCCCGACGTTCAAGTCGCGGTCGTCACAGTGGCCAACGATAAAATTGCTTCTGTCGAACCTTATCAGGGTCCGGAACCAGCCAAAGAATTTCAAATACTGGAACCGGCAGAATTAGCCGCGCTCTAAAGTTCTGCAGCGCCAAACTTCTGCATGTCATCTCCAAGAGTTTCGATGGAACTCAGGAAGCTGACGCATGCAGAATCAGACATCATTCTCAAGCTCCGCAGCTCTTTATTACTGAGGGACGAACACCGAAGGATGGCAGCGCCTTTGGATATGAAGGACGCAATCGTCAAGATTTGATGTCGCGAAGATGAGAAAAAGGAAACGCATCGCGAGGGACTGTTTATAATCGTCCCTTCGATACCGTGTTTGTGCACTCAAGGAGAGAAGCATGCCGAGCATCCAGCGCGAATTCCTTATGATTCCTGGACCTACGCCTGTTCCGGATCGCGTACTCGCCGCTCTGGCGAAACATCCAATCGGACACCGCAGTCCTGACTTTTCAGACATTCTGATGGAATCGATCGCCGGCTTAAAATGGCTTGGCGACACGGAAAATGAGCCGTTGATTCTGGCATCTTCTGGCACAGGCGGCATGGATGGCGCGATTGCCAACACCGTGAACCGCGGCGACAAGGTTCTCAGCCTGGTGTGCGGGGTATTCGGAGAGCGCTTCGCGAAGATTGCCGAGGCTTACGGCGCCGATGTCACAAGAATCACGGCCGAGTTCGGCAAGCCTATAGATCCACAAGCCGTCCGAGATGCGCTTGCGAAGGACACGAAGAAAGAAATCAAAGCAGTGACAATCACGCACAATGAAACATCAACGGGTGTAATAAACGACCTCGAGACCATCGCCGGGATTATCAAAGAACACGGCGCTCTGTCACTTGTAGACGCTGTCACGAGTTTCGGAGCGACACCGGTTCCGATCGACGCCTGGGGTCTCGATATTGTTGTCACCGGCTCTCAAAAGGCGTTGATGCTCCCTCCGGGCCTCGGTTTCGCCTTCGTCAGCGAGAAGGCCTGGAAGGCCGTTGAATCGTGTTCCAATCCGCGTTTCTATCTCGACTTCCGCAAATATTTAAAGTCGCAACGCGAACGCACAACGCCGTTCACACCTAACGTTTCGTTCGTGGTCGCTCTGGTTGAATCAATCAAAATGATGAAGGAAGAAGGAAAGGACGAGATATTCAAACGTCACGTCGGTCTGCGAGAAACGCTCCGCAAGGGCGTCCGCGAGCTTGGTTTAAAACCATGCGTAGATGACGCGCACGCATCTCCTTCAATCACATCAATTTATCCACCGGACTCAACCGATGTCCCAGCCATCCGAAAGGCGCTCAAAGAGCGCTTCCGCATCACCGTTGCCGATGGACAGGAAGAGCTGAAAGGCAAGATTTTCCGCATGGGTCACATGGGCTACGTTTTCGAACGCGATATCGGAATGGCTCTCTATGCGCTTAAAGAAGTAATCGGCCAACCAGCGAAAGCAAAAACCGAAGCAGTCGCGAAGTAGTCACGGCAGACCGCACGTGCTCGTTCGAGTCGGCATCATTCGAATCGCATCGGTCGAGTCGGCATCGTTAGAACAGGCATCGTTCGAATCAGCAGCGCTCGTTCAAATAAGCAGATATGATTGACGTGTGACAGCATCGGCAAATCTCAGCGCTCAATAATAAAGCTTTGAAAGAATGGCTGTACTCCAGCGGGGATCAGTATTACAATCGTGTTGAAGCATTGCGGGATTTGAGGTCATAGTCATGCAAACAATTGCACGCAAGACATCAAAATCGACACGACAAAGAAGCGTCAAATTGACGGCAATATCGTGCGCGGTGCTCAGCCTGATCGGGCTTGCCCAGCCGGTCTCCGCATACTACTATCCATTTTACGGTCGCGGTTTTACCAACCTGCTTTATCCGCTGCGATACGCCGCTTATCCATTGATGGGACTGTCCGGACCTTATAGTTCAATTGGTCCCGCCACTCCGTATCGACTGCTGACGACGGGCAGATTGACCGGCTATCCGTACATGTACGGACCGCAGATGCTGAAAAATTATAACAATGACGAGCCGCTGAACAATCCTCGTAAGCGAGTGAAACAAAAACGACTCGGACAAGAATTCGGCGTCGATCAGTCAGCCAGCGCGCAGTGGTCGGAAGATGATCAAGACGCGCGATTGAATGGTACGGCACCAATCACGGTACCACCAGGCTATGCGTTGGTGCCGACTGGACAGCAAGGACAATTCACAACTCCACAAGGCTATCCTGACAGTCAGGGCGGTTCCGCAATGAATTATCCTGGCGCTCCAAATCGTTCTGGAAGCATGTCATATCCCGGCGCTCCAGGTGGTTCTGGAACCATGACTTACCCTGGTGCTCAGGCTCAGCAGGCCACAAATGCGGCTGGAGTTTCCAACGCCTATCTGGCACATCAAGGCCAATTCGGCATTCCATCCGGCTTTAACAGCTCCGGACATGCACTTCCCTCGGCTGACGGAACGCCTCCTATGGCACCACAGGTGGCGTCAAAAAGAACGGTGTCTCTGCCGCCCAATCTCAAAGATTCCGCCGCCGGTTCCCCCAATGCCGGCGCTCGAGCGCCGCTTGCCGACGGGTTCATCAACCTGGTCAACACTAAATTCGAAGGCAACATCGAAAAAGCATTGTTCGATCCTGAAACCAGAGGATGGGCAAAAATGCTGGGACTAGTCAACGACGACGCAATCTTTGGCATGGATTTTACTGACACACGAGTCGCACTGATCAAGCAAATTTTTGCCGACCAGGGACTCGACTCAGTCAGCAAGCTCAGCGCCATCAAAATATTGTTGAACAGCAGTGGCGCGAACCGCGCTAAGCCCTAAAGTTCAAAAATTTGGTGAGAAGGCGGTAATCGAGCCGCCCTCCAGCTATTTACATCCCGGCTTAATCGCGACTGCGCGTAGCCTGAGGTCCCTAATTACAACACGACTCGTCAAGAGCGCATTCGCCCGCATTTAATAAGTAAGCTGTTTTCACTTATCCATAAATGCATTTTTTTCAAACCGGCAACCAACAGTCCAACAATCGTTCAATTCACGATTTTCGAACTCACTCATTGCGCCCTTAGCGTGATGATTTTGCACGGACTCGAACAAGAACTGGAAACCACCCATGTCACCGCCGAAAGACATCTTCTCGAGTCTTCCGGCTTTGATGGCTAAACTTTCGGAAAACGAAGACTACATCATCCGCTCTCGCAATCGCGGCAGCAAAGTGACGGTAGTTTCTCCCCACGGCGGCTACATCGAACCAGGCACATCTGCAATCGCGGAGGCTGTCGCCGGACGGACGTTCAACTTCTTTGATTTCCAGGGATTCCAGGTCGAACGACCATGGGAACTCCATGTGACATCAACGAGGTTTCGTCATCCGGCGCTTGAACAGCTGCTTTCGCAGTCCTCGCACGCTGTTTCGATTCACGGTATGGGCGAAGTCGACAGATGGAACATCTGGATCGGCGGGCTCAACGTGTCTATGAAGGAGCGCATGGCGACCTCATTGCAGAAGGCCGGGTTCTCGGTAATCACAGACACTCCCAAGTATCGCGGCGAAGATCCACGCAACATCGTGAATCTCGTTTCGAAAATGGGAGTGCAACTGGAACTACCGAGCGACCTCATCGACGCGATGTTCGTCAAAGGAGTAACGTTTCCGGGATTAGGCGTCAAGCCGAAGACCACCCGACTTTTTACGCGTTTCGTCAAAGCAGTACGAAGCGCAGTCTTAACTGAGATCAGAACGCGCTAATGGAGAAGCTTGGGAGCAGCATCGGCTGTCATTCCTGAGTGAATCCATTAGCGCGTTGCTGGTTTCAAAACGACGCGACAACTCGATTTCAGCCTTCCTAGAACGAACACGCCCGTTTCGCAAGAATGCTCACAACCACGCTCATCAAAATTTTTGGTATTAAATACGGTGCTTACTATCTCTTGTCGTTTTCCAAACATAAATCCCAAAAGCAGAGAACTCAGCGGCTGATGCCGCTGAGTTCTCGCTTCGGGGGGGGCGCGTCGCCTTGTCGGGACGCGTAGAGATTCAGGCAGCGACGGGCTTCTCATGGTGCAGGCGAGTGATAAGATTGACCGCGCGTTCAATCTCGCCGGCTCCATCTTCGACGATGCGAAACAGTTGGCGGTCGCGCACAGTCACCGTGTCGTCAGGCTTATCGCCGGTTTCCGAAACGATGTGGATCATGCGCAGATCGTCGGCACTGACCAGCCTTTTATCGAGCTGCATTGCGATCAGATCCAGCTTGCTGCGCCAGAAACTGGGTCTGAGATAGACCAGCGGAATCTCCCGGTGCGTCGCCACCTGGATGCACTGGCGGTAGTAAACTTCCTCCAGGTCGGTGCCGTAGCCGCCGATGCCCATCACCATGATGTCCGTGTAGGTCAGGAAGCTGTCCATCCGGTGGCCAAAACCGCTGTGCGGCAAAGCCAAATCCAGATAGCCATTGGCAGTCTGTTCCGGCGTGTTGGGCGCGATCAAGTTGAGACCGATCGAGTACGAGCCTCCGTTTTTGGCACCACGATTAGCGGCAGCCATGACGGCGTCGCCACCACCGGTGATGACAGCAAACTTCGGTCCGAGGCGGCTGGCGATGCCTTCGATCAGGGCGCAAACGTCGGCTGTGTGCTCGTGTTCACGCGCGGAACCCATGAAGCCGACGAAAGTCAGCCCACGGCGTTTGAGTTGTTCGAGCGCTTCAGAAGCCGTCGCCCATTCCAGGGCTTGTTGCAGAATGGTGTCGCGTCGAGTTGGGTCGAGGTGCGCAAGGGCAGCCTCAATTTTGGTGAGATGTTCTTTCATGTTATTTTGCACCGATGGGCGCGAGTGTTACTGAGACATAGGCTGTCTTGACTGGATTGATATTCGTTTCTTTTAGAAACGCCTTGTCGGCTTCGAGGATGCATTGCGCTTCCACAACGAAGATGGGTTCGACCGGATCGAGCAAGCATTGCTGCCGCGCGGTCCAGTTTTTGCTGTCGTAGTAATAGAATTTCTTCATGGCTAATGGTCGTTCAAAACGAGCATCCTTCAACGCTCTCGCCGAACGTGAACGCTGAAGGACACCCGCTTTGCAGCGGGGTTTGGGGTTTCGTCAGCACAGCAGTCTGGAAGAATGCGCGCCATCGCGACGCGTGATGCGCCGGACGGAGCGTTCTTTGACAGCGCGGCGAGAACGGGGCGAGACGGGCTCCGGAGTGTCGCTCCCGTAGGAGGCCGAAGACAACCGTCCCGTTTCGTCGAACTGATACTCGACACCGCATTCGGTATCAACGAGAGTGGAGGCGTCGGTATCGCGAGAGACCGTCGTTTCGTCATCGTTGGAAACCTGCTCGTCGAGCGCGGAAGTGATATCTTTGGCATGCAGACGGTTGGTCACACGAGTGCGCCGTTCCATCCACATAGCGTGGTCAAACGAAGCGAGCTCATGCGGCACGTGGACGAAGCGGTGAACGCGCGTTCCATCGAAGCTGCGCAGATAGGTGACAGTCGGGCAGAGATGACCGGAGTAGGGGCCGTGGGCGAGTTTCACTTTGCCGTGTTTTTCGGTGAACACCCGATTACCGAGGTGGAGTCGATTCATAGTTGGTTTAGTTAGTTAGATGCGCTGGTGCGTTGTTGTTGCTTGTTTAGTTTCCGTCTGGAATGTTGAATTGGTTTAATCTCAACGTATCAGCGACTGAAGCTATTACAAATAGGTGAACGAAAAGCCTTGCATGATTTCCCGACGACAGAGTCAGCCTTTTCAGCGATGTGAGCGTTTCCGCGGCGCACCACTCGGATTAAATCCCGCCAAACCCGCCTCATGCCAGTTATGCGCACACTTCAGACAACGCTTGCTCAACTCGCGCGAGGAGTTAAGCGCTTTCTCACAATCAACTAAGATCCCCGGCCCGTCACTGATACAAGTTCCCTTTCCCCAGGCGGTTCATCCCAAGTCTAAACGACCGATGGGACAGCCTCGCCTCATTTCGTCCCAGGTTTTTCGTCTTGGATCAGTCGTTAAATTCTGCGAGCCCAGCTTCGGCGAGGCTCCATCCTCGATGCGAGATGAGAGACGAGAGGGAGCTGTCCAGTTGATAGTTGAAAAAGGCTGAACTCAGCCTGGCATAAGATGACGTGTACCCAATTTGGTAGACAGTGGTTTAGACAAAAGTTGTTCTAAGCCACTGTTTTACCTTTAAACCGATGTTTTACCTTTTTGAATAAATTC
>JADYXR010000217.1 GCA_021772095.1 Candidatus Obscuribacter sp.
GAATTTATTCAAAAAGGTAAAACATCGGTTTAAAGGTAAAACAGTGGCTTAGAACAACTTTTGTCTAAACCACTGTCTACCAAATTGGGTACACGTCATACCACCAATCCCTCAGGTTGAATCCATATACCGTTGATCCCTCGAATCTTGTACTTAGGACTGTGATGTCTCGAACTTGGCTAATGTTGCCTGTCTCGGGAGTTTGCATTGTGACTTTTTATACAAAGCCGCTCTTGCCGAATTGTTTAGTCAGTGGAGGCGGAACCGGAAACCCAGTGTCTTCGTTATTTAGTGCGATGAGGAAACCGCCGCAATGCTCGAAAGGCAATGTTTGCGTCTCGCCTCTAGCGAAGCAACGTTCTGGATAGAGCCGAAATCTGCGGAAACAATTGCCACATCCTCGCTTTCGACGACACGATTGTGGAAACTGGCGATTGCTCCCGAGTTCTTTCAGATAATGATTGCGTCGTAAAAAGTGGCGAGAACGGCTTCATTAGAGCAGGGAACAACAGCTCGATTTATGCAGGCAAGAAAAGTCGCATTAATTGCGGCGACTTTTGCACGGTGAAAACCAGCAGTGACTGCCGGATCACAGCTGGCAAAGAACTAAATCGACGCCTGGTCAACGGCTAACAAACTCTCAGGAACGTCAATGCTGAAACTCAGCTTTTGGCGTCCTGAGCGCGCCTTCCAGTTCTACTACTTCACTTCGCAACAAGAGAACAAAGGGAAGTGGTCTAGAGCATTTGCCCTAGACCACTGTAAACGAGCGGGTTTACGCAGTCACGATTCAGCGAATCGCAAGCTGTTTATCAGGTTATGGATCGTACGAGGACACCAACGGCCGCTCGGAATTGTCCGGCGGAGGCTCGTCTCGCATGATGCGCTGGACGTGTCTATTTCGACACGACGTGTCGCAATAAAAGTCACCATCCGCGGTGAAAACTTCACCTCCAGGACCGAATTCGATGTCGATCGATTTGCCGCAACAGGCACAGGCTGTCATGTTTTTAACATTCTGGTAGGACTGGAGCGCAGCGGGTTTAACCCGTCTGGCTGTTTTGGCTAGTGGGCCGGCTTTAGCCCGTCTGGCTGGTTCAGCTAGTGGCCTGGTTTAGCCCGTCGTGCGACCGGTCGGGGTGCTGTTGGTGAAGGCGTTGACGATCATGAGCACGAAGCCGCCCAGCAATGCCGCGCTAAAACTGCCGATCGTGAGATACTGCGGAAACCAGTGCGCCATCGCTAACAGCTGCAAGGCCGGCACGACGAACCAGAGCAGGTAGCGCAGAACGAAGCCGATTCCGAGGGTGAGGATGCCGAATGCGCCAAGCAAGAACTCGACGACCACGACCACGAGGGCGAACAGACAGCCGGCGATCACGCCCTCGGGCCAGAAGGCACCGTGGAACGAGATGGACGGCAATAGAGCAGGGAGCAGAAACGCGAGGAGGAATCCGTTGATCAGGACTCGGGCAAGAAATTGATACATGATTTGACCCTTTCCAATTTGTTGGTCGCTCGCAAATTTGCAAGTGACCGTTTAAACCCGTTAGAACTTCGAAGTGCTCGCCAGAACACCCGGTAAAAGTTCACCTACCGCATGTCACGAAGGTGCAGATGTTTTGCCGACACACGATGTGAGATGCCGCTGAACGACGCATTTTGCGAAGGTTCAGAGTTGCTTCTCCGACGATCTCCCAAAGTGCCAGTTTCACAAACGTATTGAGCGCAAGTGAAGCCGTTTCACCAACATAATTGCGGAAGTGAAACTGTCCCACTGACGCATTTTGCGAAAGTGCAAATGTTTCACCGGCGCATGCGGCGAAGGGAACTCTGGGTGGTGAATGAGGCAGCGGTGGAGACGGAGGATCTCGAAAGTTCAAACGGATGGGAAAACATAGTGAAACTAGGACACTGCCCACCATTGGTTCAACAATCGTTTTGCGACTTACATAACTTCTCTCACATGGTCGGACCCAAACTTGACCTTGGCGGCCCCAAGTAGTTGGCCTAGCTCGCGTTAAGATTTGGAGCCTGTAAAGTGCCACAAAACCTGGCTATTGCTTCTTATTAACAGATGTAAAGAGGTCCATTTCATAACTCTTATTTAGTTGGCCGTTTTAGCTTTCTGATATCAATAAGCATTCTTGACATCCAATTCAAAACAACCAGGTAGTTCCACTCCAATTTCTGTTACCTAGCTTTCCGTGCATTCTCCTTCTCGCGTTTTACGAGTAGAAGTCGCACGTCTTCAGCCTGATCCAACTCCAGAATGCCAGCAGAGGTTCTCGAGATCGATTCAGGTCCACACATTCACCAAACTTTTGGAAAAAGGCATGTTCAAAATCATTGTGCTCTCTGCATTCGATCGCCCGTCTTTCCTTCTCGACAGCTCGCTGTCGAATTTCCAGATCGCCCGTGAGGTCGCTCGTCGTTTTGGCTATGCCACGATGGCGCCTTTCTCGGACGGTTGTTTCGGCATGCCGCACAGCTGGCTCGCGGTCGACGCCTGAGACGGTTTTTAATTCATCGCCACGCATCGTGTTCGTCTTCGACGGCGCGCTCGTGGTTCCACGTAACTCTGGTTGGAGAACTGCGTGTTCTATCAACCAGGCATTTCACAAGAGGTGCCTCACATGGATATTTTGACCCCGATTCTGATACTGGCGGCCGCGCTGGGCGTTGGTATCACATTTGGTGCGCGCCTGGCGCGTTCCGAACTGGATTTTCTTCCGAGCCTCTGGCTGCAGATCGCCATGTTCGCGACGCTCTGCCTGACCTGGGTGTACTTCCCCGACCGCCCACTGATGTGCGCCGCCATCTCGTGCGTGCTCGTGTCGACGTCGATGTTTTGGCTCGGTCGTCGCACCGCGCCCGACAAGGCAACTACCACCTCGTACCTGGGCTACTCGGCGCCCGAAGCGTCGACGCCTGTCGGTCACAACAAACCCGCAGCTCATCGCAAAAGCGGTAACGTGATCACGCCGGCGCCGTCCACCTGGATTCGTCCGTTCGGGAGGCGCAGGCCCACCAACCCGGTGCGCACCACGCCGACCGGCAAGACCATTCGGCTGGCGACCAGCATCGACACCATCCCGCCCGGCAAACGAGGTACCGGCAAACTCACAGCGGTGAAGTAAACGAGCCTGCTTGCCGGCCACCATGCGCTTCGGTGCGTGGTACCGGCAGCGGGCACGTGCGTCACAGCCTGTCTTTTAACCTGAACAGGAGCCATTGATGATTTCACATCGTCGACTCGCTCTGGGTACCGCAATCCTCGCGATTGCCGGAGCGCTCGGAAGCATTTTTCTTGCCACCGACCGTGGTGCCACAATCGACGAAAAAGGCATCCCGCCCGGGATTGCTTCGCGCGTTGAGGTGAGCAAAAACGAAGAAGTTCGAACCGTCGAGCTTTACCCCGACTCGATTACGGCAAAACATTCCTTCGCCACCCACAAGGATGGCAGCGTCACCAACTACTGGTATCGTCCCGACGGCACGCTCGAAAAGGCGATCACGGACGGTCCGGAAGCTGCTGACGGCAAGCGCCCCCGCTTGCGGTACGCCGAAGTCGCGCCCGATGGTTTCACCTACGCGCTCGACGTCGAGTATCTGACCGACGGTCGAAAGTCGAAGGAAACTGTCCTCTCGGCTGACGGCAAGGTCACGCGCACCTACTTCCACAACAACGGTGTCGAGCGTCGAGTGCAAGAACTCGCGCACGGCAAAACGGGCTGGAAGATCGTCCAGGAAAACCAGTTTCGCGACGATAAGTCGCTCTTGCAATCGCTGCAAACCCTCGACAACAACGCCTGGGAACGCAAGTTCTACAACGACGAAGGCGTCCTCACCAACACGATCGCCATGGGTCCGTATGGTTCGCGCTACTTCGAGACTGCCTACGATATCGACGGCGTTACCAGGACGTCGGAGATGGAGCAGACCAGTCAAAAAACCGTCATCACCACGTTCCGCAAGGACGGCTCACCGATAGAAGAGCGCACATGGTCTGGTGCCGTCTCCGGCAGCAGCATCCGCGTCGTTCGTTTCGACTCCAAAATCAACGCGGTGATGCAGCAGTGGTGGACTTTCCGCAACAACAAACACTCGTTGTGGATGATCAAAGTGTTCCGTTCCACGGACCACACCCTCTGGAAGAACATCTATTTCGACCCGGACAACCTCGAGACGACCGAAATCGTTTACGACGGCGACGGAGAGATGGTGCCGAATTTCACGAGGCGCAAGTACGGCAAAGACGGTCTGCTGGTCGAAGAAGAGCGCGTGCTCAAAAGCAAAACCGTCTCCACGAAGAAGATTGCGCCCGAACGCAACATTCGCATTTCGCTGCCGGCGGACTACACAGTTCTCAGCGACATGCCGGTGCCCAAGCAGGTAATTCCATACGTGCCTGCTCCGATGGGTGGACCGTAACACGACACCACTCGCGGTGCCACCGGTACCGACACGACCAGCGATTGAGGACCAAACGCAACAGTCTCAAACGGTGCGTCGTTCCTCCGTCGCGCAATTCTCGTCCCGCTGTCCGTTGTTTGAACGGACTCAACCGACTCTAATCATCCGAGGCAAAATGTTTACCTTCCTGACTCTGATCGCAATTGCAGTAGTGGTGATGGTCGCCGAGGTCTTCTTCGGAGCACCCGCCATCGTCCAGGGACTGTTCGACCGCGCGCAACGCCTGCGTGGATACCTCTCCATCATGGTGGTCTGGCCCCTCCTCAGCACCGCCGGCGGTTACGCCTGCGCCACTGTCGCCGGTCTCTACTTCGGTTTCTCCGAAGCCTGGGCCGACATGGGCACCTTCTTCGCCACCGTGATGCTGCTCTTCATTGTCGGCAGTTTCTTCAGCTTCGTCGGCGATCTCGGATCGCTCGGCAAAAGCATGGTCACCGGCAAACCGCGCCAGGCAGCACCCGGCGTTCGCGTTTTGTCCTCACTGATTTTTATCTCCAGCATGTACGGTTCGCTGGTGATAGGCGTGCTCAAGATCAACGGTGTTGTCTCGTTCAACTGAGGCAGACGAACCTGACCGTTCTCATTCCGACCCGCTCAGCGCATCCAGTGCTGTTCTTAATCAAGACCCTCTGCCATGGCAAGGTCTAAACTTCAGGAATCTCGATATGAAGAAGATTGCAATCGTCGCTCTCGTCGTCGTCATCGCACTCGCGGCGTTCGGCATGGGCTCGAGCACCGGCTACATGGGCATGATGATCTCGATGATCGTCGCTCATCTGCTGATGCTCGCGCTCCCGGCGGCCACCGCACTCCTGGCGTTGGGCGCTGGCATCCACGCCCTCGCCGCCAAAGCTTACAAAGCCAAACCCAATTGGCCGCTTTTCTTCAAAGTGAGCGCCGGCGTTTATGGCATCACCGTTCTCGGAGCGCTGATCCTGTCGCTCCACATCATCGACAACGGCTTTCGCTAAGCCGATCTACTGAGAAGCGGCTCACACCGCTTCTCAGAGGGCGCCGTTTGAACAAAACGGCAGACATTAACTTCCACCAACCTCATGGAGGCTAGTATGTGGAATTCAAAATTACTTGCCCCGGTGCTCGCTGTGCCGGTTTCTATTCGCATTGCGGTCGCCGCAGTTTCGATATGCGCAGTGGCACTGACGGCAGGCTATTACGCCACCGCCAGTGACACCATCGAAGACCACCACTTCCCGACGCGCCTGCCCATCCAGGCAGAACTGCACGACGGCGAAGACCTGCGCAACGTCGACTTCTACGAAGACGGCATCACACCTCGCAACGCTGTCGCTTACAACAGCGACGGCACCACGACCAACTATGCTTACCGCGTTGATGGCACTCTCAAGGTCGCCGAGACCATCAAGACGCTCGAGAACGGCAAAGCGATCGTCATTCGCCGCGCCGACATCATGCCCGACGGCGTCACCTACGAGCACGACGTCGAGTACTTCGACGACGGCGTGCAGATGCGCAAGGAAAACCGCCTGGTCGATGCTGCCACGCAGCACCGCAAGTACTTCTACGCCAACGGCGCCATCCGCTCCAACCAGACTATCGTCTTCGACAGCAAGAGCTACAGCAAGAAGGGCTGGAAGCTGTTCATCGAATCGACCTATCGCGTCGACTCGACACTGGCGTCGACCTTCAAGTTGCTCGAAGATGACGGCTACGAGCGCAACACCTACTCGGACAAGGGCGTTCTCGTCGCATCGACCAAGATGGGCCGGTGGGAAACGAACTACGAGGAAGCCACCTTCCAGGCGGACGGCAAGACGCCGATTCGCGTGATGAAGCAGGACCATCAAAGCACCGAAGTGCTGTCGTATCGCGTGGATGGCTCGCTGGCAGAGCGGCGTCAATGGTTCGGCGCCCTCACCTCGGCGATGATGACCGTCACCGAATACGACACCAGAGGCATCCGAGTGCTGTCGCGGAACTACATGAGCCAGAGCGATAAGTTTCGGCTCTACACGATCACCGAGTACACCGCCGACGGCAAAGACGAACTCCGCAACATCTACTTCGAAATCGGCGGCGCGGCAAGCGAAACCAACTACTCGCTCGACGGTGAGTCCGGCTGGACCCGGCGCCTGTTCAGCGTGAGCGGCTATCTCGAAAAGGAGATGGACGTGATCGGCGGCAAAGGTACCGTCGCCACTCGCGAATACACCGAAGCGGACAACATCCGTTTGAATCTCAAGCCCGAATGGCTGGTAATGACCGAGTTCGAAACACCCAAGCAGATCATCCCGTACGTGCCTCAGGGCATGCACCACTAAACGATCTTGCTCGACAGCCCGCACCACTATTGGTGGCATCCGTTACACCGGACGCTGTCACGGAAATTCAGGTGCGCTCAACAATCGGTGTCGCGCGGCAAAACAACGCAGTCCTGTGAGTCAAATCACCGGGCAAGCATAGTTCGCGCGACACTAACACTCTGCACTGCAGCAGTTTCGACTGATGCGGGCACAACAAATCGATCAGGGCGGTTCCAAAAACTGGATCCCCCTGATCGGCTGGTGCCTGATGCCTTTCGCGAGTACTGCTGCCATTCTTCTGCGAGTTCCGCCTGCCGGGACCTCCCGCTTTTGTAGTTCAAACCGCATTTACTATACAATATCATATCCCAAACACAAAACCAAACAACCAGGATGCATGCGGTTTTACCCGCAAGATCCTGATTGTCTGGTGTCGGCTATCGGCTGACCATGCGCATCGAAGATACGCACGTCAGCACGACGCCGGTGTGAGAAGGCAACACGCTCGCCAATCGCTTGACGCTCGGGCTGCGCTTCTCGACACACGCTTCAGCCGATTGCTCGGGAACTGCGCGCTTTGGCAGTTACTTCTTTTCCGCGGGCACCGGAGTTTCCACAGGCGCGGCAGGCGTGATGTTCGGGGCAGGAGTCTGGGGAGCGGTACGATGATTGGACTTGAAGCCTTGCGGCAACTTACCCGTCTCAATGTACTTCCGGAAATCCTGGACATTGTCGAACGCCACGGGGAAGAGCGTCTGCGCATCCACGACGATGATGCGAACGGTGGCGTGGCCCTGGGCATCCCGAATGATCGAGACCTTGTAGTACCACTTGCCGTCCTTCGTGTGAATGACAAGCGGCTCGACCGCGGCGTACATCTGCCAGTTCAGTTCCGGGGCGGCTTCGGTCAGGTTCTGCAGACCGGTGCGAGGACCGGTGATGCTGTCGCCACCCTTCCGATCGTAGCCCTTGATCTCGCCAGAGGCGGCATCGAAGAGCAGGACGTGAGTGAGCGCGTCGGCGGTATCGCCGAAGGGCTCGAAGGGCATGACCAGCTGCGGGCCAAGCTGCTGGAAGTTCTGATAGTACGGGTGCGAGTTCTTGTTGGGATACTCGTCGCGGGTCTTGGTGTCCTCGCTGATGTCGAGCAACCCCTTCTGAGACCAGAAGTAGTCACCCAGACCGAAGCGGAACTTGGCGTAGGCAGCGCCGTACGTGTTGACCAGCTCGGGCGGCATCAAGGTAGCGCCGCCGAACAGGGACTTCGCTACCTTAGCGGAGTGGTTGGTGAAACCACCGTAGGGACCGAATTCCATCACTCCGGAGTAGACGGGAATCATGGTGCCAGTCCAGGTCGGACGATAGGTGACGTACGAGACAAGCAGCGCCCAGCTGCCGTCAGGCTTCTGCCAGTAGACCTTCTGCGCGGGCTTGGAGAGCGGGTGACGGAGCTTGAACAGCCCCTCGGTCACCCACGACTCGGCGCCGAACATGAAGAAGGCATTCTCGCCGGACTTCTGGTCGACCTTGCGGTTCATCTCCGAGCCATCGACACGAATGACGCCGTGCGTGGAACCCCAGAAGCTGTACCAGAACTTGTTGGCTGTGACGTCGGGATTGAACTTGAGCGGTGCTTGCCAAACGCAGCGACTGTCTTGCGCCTGGATCACGGTTTTGTCGTCCGAGCTGTCGAGAGTGGTGGCGGTACCGGGCGGAAGCCAGATGATACCGACGCGTTCGACCTGCTTGGTGCGATCGTCGTTAGACTTGAGCGCATACTCGAGCGCCGTGGCGCGCGTCAGTACTCGGTCTTCGATGGTGACAGGAAAGTTCTCCACCATCTCGGTATTGCTGACGATGTGGGTGGCGAGCTGCCACTGCTGGATGGACGGAACGGTGTTGACGAGAATCAACCACAATCCGGCGCAGGCAAGCAGTGCCTTAGTGGCGGCATTGATCAAGACAGGAAGTCGAGGAGCCAGCGCCAGAAGCACGGCACCGATCACACTTGCCACCACAAATGGTGCGAAGGTGGCGCCGTAGCTAAAGAGCAGCGCACCGGCGATAACACCGCCGATGATACCAGTTACAATCTTGCCGACCTTGCCGAGACGAGTGAACGTCAACCCGGCGGCGACGGCGGAGGCGAAAACCCAGATGGGCATGTAGGCCCACAGGAAAGCGAAAAGCGGCTGCCCGATGTAAAAGGCAGTCCACAACAGGACGATAGCGAGTGGCCCAAGAAGGAGCCAGCGCTTGGGACCGCCCAGTAGAACGCGCGCGAGACCGGACCGTGGTTTACCGGTCGCAGGAGTCTGGTTTTCTGACATGATGAATCTCACTTTGCCAGCTAAGCTGGTTGGTTGCGGATGCTCAAACGAGTCACGTGACACGTTGACGCGAACTTGAACTTCGCCAAACCCCACAGCTGTTGAGGTTTAAACGAATTTCAGGCGCGCGGAGCAATTCAAACTTGGTATAGGGACGGGGACTCACAAGGAGAGGGAAACAAACGGGTACGAAACTCTATCCTTACGCGCCCGATCTGTTGCAACAGATGTTTCACCGTGTACGTTCTCACAGTTATAAAAATACAAAACATCAAAGCTCTGAAGATGCCTATAAACAGACTATTTGAGTTAAGTTCTAAATCGAAACCACATCATAACATTGGCTAATTCTTATGCGACACGAGCTGCGCGAACCAGCTACCGCGAGTGTCGCAATATCTCTAAAAAAAACTTCGAAATCTTAAGCGGGTCATCGAAAACACTGTGCAATAGCACAGTTCGCTAGCCTTCAACTTTGTTTTCGATTTGATCCGTTGACACCACAAATGGTGTTGCGGAAATTTCAAAAATTTTGTTTTCAAAAAAATGAGCGCAAGATCATTATCGACTGACTCATTTTTCGATCTTAAACGGAGATCAGAAATGACCTTCAGAATGAGGCTATCGCTAGCTTTTCAGTTAAGTAATTCACAGAGTTCTTAAGCGCAATCAAAGAGACTGTACTTTCGCGCAAGCAAGTTTGTAAGTTGTAAATATCACCATCCTCCAACCAATTTACAAGAACTTTTACTTCGTCACAGTTTTTATCGCGTCAACTTCTCGCCCGACTCTAAGTCGTGTGAGTGATTCCGCGCGATTTTAACTCGGTGGTTGAACGTTGCACAGCCCATCTGCCCGTAACCACGAGCCGGTAGAGCTTGAATGACGTTCTGTTCTGTTCTGTTCTGTTCTGTTCTGTTCTGTTCTGTTCTGTTCTGTTCTGTTCTGTTCTGTTCTGTTCTGTTCTGTTCGCCTGCACTCGCTCTGCCTCTGTGGAGATAGACCTGCAGCGCGATTCGACCTTTTGAGAAAGTGAAATGCCCATGATTTTTCTATTACCGTGCCTCCTTGTCGCGGCGGCATCGGCTTTGGGTTTTTATGCAGGATCGCGTCTGGGTCTGCCCTCCAGGGCCCGCTTGACGGTGGTGGCATTCGCCTTGCTGACCGGCATTGCTTCGGCACTGTCGCAGCAGTTCGAATTGGCACTGACCATCGCGCTTTCCGGTGTTTTGTTCTACGGCGCCTCGCTGGTAAAATCGAAGTTCCGGACTGGACGCCTGCAATACCGCTTCTGCCCTAATTGCTCATCGTCGCTCCACGAGCGCGATTTCGAAGGGCACATGAAGCTGGCTTGTCCGTCTTGTTCGTTCGTTTACTGGAACAATCCGATCGTCGTCGGCGTTGCTCTCATCCCGTCCATGGACGGCAAGAGCATCGTGCTTGTCGAACGCGGAGTCGAACCCAAGGCCGGCATGTATTGCCTCCCCGGTGGTTTCGGCGAACCGTTCGAACATCCCAAGGTGACAGCCAAACGCGAAGCCGGCGAGGAAGTTAAGCTCGACATCGAGATCGACAGATTGCTCGCCATCCACACCGCCCCTGGTGGCAACCAGGTGTTGGTTTTCTATCTCGCCAAACCGACCGCGCAGTTACCGTCACCTGGAAGCGACGCCAAATCGTGCGCCTTTTTCCCGCTCGACCAGCTGCCGGACAACATCGCCTTTACCACTCACATCGAGGTGATCAGCGCCTGGAAACAGGAATGCATTGCCGGTCAAAACAAATAAGGAGCTTTCCACATGAGCCTAGAATTCGTAAAGCCTGCCGGCGTCGATGACGACGACAGCGATTTCGCCTCCATTACGGAGAACATCAGCGCCGGTGATCAGTACATGGACACCCGCGAGTTCAGCGATGCCGAGTCAAGCTACAACAGCGCACTGGTGACCGCCTTCGATTTCTACGGCGCGCTCAGCCCGGTGCTTCTGCCCATCATCCTCAAGGTCGTCGACGCCCAGCTCGCAGACTGCCAGGACGAAGACCACTTCGCCCACTTGACCCGCAGCCTGCAGCGCGCCCTCGCCATCGCGCAGCTCAAGTTCGGCCCCGAAAGCCAGGAGCTGATCCCGATCATCGAGAAGATGATCGCGGTGTACGACCTGCAAGGCGCCCACATGCTGAGCGCCGAACTGTTGCAGCGCCTGCAAGTCCTCAACGAAACCGCGCAGGGCTAGCACGCCAACTGCAGTTCCATCTGGTCAAGCAGCGGATCGACGACATCGCCGACAGACAGGCGGAGACGTTGCAAGGCTGATCAACGTTTACTCAATCACCGTTGACGGAAACCTGCATCGCAGGCTCCCAGTAAACCCAACTCGAAAGGTTAAAACACATGGCCACCACCACCAATCAAACCCCCGAAGCCAAGGCACAAGCCAGCATCGCCGCCGGCGACGAATTGTTCGGCAAGAACAAATTCGACAACGCCAGAAAGAGCTACGACGAAGCGCTTACCACACTGGGCGGCGCTCACGGCTGGCTCTCCCCCACCCTCGTCGACGTGCTCGGCAAACTGGTCGAGTCGATCTACCAGAAGGGCGCTCAGAACAGCACCGATAGCCGCAAGGACATCGGCAAGTATCTGAAAATGCTGCTCACCATCAAGCAGCGCCAGCACGGCATCCGCAGCGCCGAAGTGATTCCGGTGCTCGAACAACTCGTCATCTTCTACGACTTCGACGGCGCCCACATGCTCGCGGTCGAGGTGCTGCAGCGCATCGACGACATCAAGGGCAGCCTCGAAGTCGGGCAGGCCGGTTGAGACGCTATGCCGTCACCGCGCGGTGAGGTCTCAAATTTCCGAGCGGCCTCAGCCGCTTCAAGCCTAACTTGGAGATACTGAACATGAATTTTCTAAAACGGATAATGCTACCGCTGGTGGTTGCACTGATGTGTCTAACATCAGCGACCTCGGCGATGGCTCAAGGGTCCAAAACGTGGATGCCGGAGTTCAATCCGGAGAAACACGTTTACATCGATTCACGTCTTGAGAATCACAGCTCCAGGCCGCTCAGCTTGCCGTCTTTGCCGGCAGAGATCGAGCACGCTCAGCGAGTTCACAATCTCAAGATATTCGTGGTCGCCACAGAACAAGGAAGCGACGCCAGCCCGGGACCAACACTGGCAGCGGATAAGCTCGACCAGCTCATTCTGAAATGGCGCAGCAACCCCAACTTTCCGGTGGACGACTACCTGATAGTCATGTGGGTGCGTTACAAGGACGACCCGGTGCGCGGTTCCGTCGCTGCCAATGGTGGCAATCGGCTGCGCGCATACGGCATGTCCGCTCAGCACTTCGCCGCCAGCGACGGACCGCTTATCCCCGTGCTCAAGCAGCATATGCGCGAGCGCCCGGAAGTGGCTCTGTCCACGATCATCACCAACGTCAACAGCGAAGTCTCGGCCGCTATCGCAGCACAGAAAAGTGCGTTAGAGCGCGACGAGGCTCTCAAAGAGCTGCCCGGTATCCTGTTGTTCTGGGGATCGATCATCGCCGGTCTTTTGCTCACCGTCTGGATCGGTCTGCGCTTTTACACGGCCCGGTCGAGCATGAAGTCGCGGCTCAATCGTTTCGAAAACGAACTCAACGACATCACCGAAGGCCTCGCCGACCTCAAAGGCAAGCACGGCAAATTCCTCAAGGCGCAAACTGACTGGGAAACACGTTTCAAGGGCGATAGCCTGAAGAAACTGCGCTCCGGTCTGACCGCCTACAGTGAATTGCTTGCCATCGCCGCTGGTGCCTCGAAGCGACTGGCCGAAGTTCGTCGCGCCGCCGGCAAGTACTGGTTTCCCCGCATCCAGGGCAGTCTGGACGCAAGCCGCCTCCTGGTCGAAGACGACATCGTGGTTTCCAGCCGCGAAATCGAACTCGAGATGGCGACCCTCTTCGGCGGGCTTACCATCGACAAGAAGGTCGCACCCGGCGACATCAAGTCCAGTGCTCGCGCTCTCAATGCGACGGCCGACTCGCTGCTTACCGAAATCGAAGACAAGCTGGCGCTGGTCGAAACCACATCTGCCACCGTCGGCAGTGTCGTGACCTGGTGCCGAGATCAAGGTGCTTCGCTCGAGCAAGAGAAGCTCAGCCTTGCTCCTTACGAGGACGACATCGCCGAACTCGAACAAGAGCTGGCAACGTTCAAACGAGACGCGCAGCACAATCCGGTGGCGCTCGTGCTCGAGGCACCGACCTTGAGCGGGCTGTCCACCAAACTGAAGACTCGCGTGCAGCGCGCCCTGACACTGGCCGCTGAACTGGAGCGGGATAGCAAAACGCTCGCTACCCACATCCGCGCGATCGAACAACTGCGGGCCACGGAAGTGGAATACCTCTTTCCGGGAGCATCGCGAAAGGGCTCCACTCGCACGTATCAGCTGACGGAACCGGGCGGCGATCCTGACGACACTCTCCACGAAGTCGGCGGTCTGCTCATGCAAGCCTTCGACAAATTGGCAGTCGGCGACCAGGACGGGGCACACGCAGCGATGGAAGCGTCCTGGGCAAAACGTGCTGAGGCAACAGCACTGGTCAAGACATTCTTCGCCGCCAAAGAAGCGGTGGAGCGAGACTTGCATCTGGTTGCCACCACCCGCGATGCCCTGACCGAAGAGCTGAGCGCGGCTAACACCGCTATCGAGCGCCTGAAGTCGGACTTCGTCGCCATCAACTTCCCGGATGCCGGCGCGCAATACGACGGCTCCAGGGAGATCTACGATGGAGCGGCGGCGGCGTTGAACGAGGTGAAAGCGGCTTACGACAAGCAGCACTACCTCCAGTCCGCCCGACTACTGGCGGAACTGCTCGCCGACATCGAGCTGGCTCGGCAAGACTGCACGGAAGTGCTGGACCAGCTCGAGCTGCTCACGCACTATCGCGAAGAGGCTCGCACTCTGGTTTCGGAATCGCGGACCC
This sequence comes from Candidatus Obscuribacter sp., assembly GCA_021772095.1. GTDB lineage: Bacteria > Cyanobacteriota > Vampirovibrionia > Obscuribacterales > Obscuribacteraceae > JADYXR01. The sequence continues at coordinate 14,064 of JADYXR010000217.1, forward strand.
TGCTCGGTCCTCTCGCTCCAAAACTGAAAGAGCACGGCTTCACCACTTCGAAAGAGGTGGATCAGCGGTTGGCGGCAGCGAGCACGGAAGTTGCTCAGCTCGAGTTGATTGTGCCGCAAGCGATTGCCGACTGGGTCGACGCTCACACTCGAGCGACGGCACTGAAGCAGGAGCTCAGCGACATCGACTGGGCTTGCGACCAGGAGCTGGCACTCTATGAGGAAGCGTTTGCGCTCGTTGGCAGCCTGCCAGCGGACGTGGAAAGCGCTTTCCTCACCATCAACGCGGTCACTCTGCAACCGGCTCGTGACGCGCACAACAGCGCGGTCAGCGAACTGGAAGGTCTGGCGTGCGATATCGATGTGCCTAAGTCGGACTGGCAGCGCCTCAAAGCTCGCGCCGAATCCGCCCACGCACTGTGCCAGACCTGCCGCAACCAGGCGGCCGCCAACGACGCGCAAAGGCACGGCGCAGCCATCAACCTGGCTTACTGCAAGGTGCGCTCGCGTCGTTTCGCACGGCGTAAGCACAAGCACCTGACCGAAGCCAATCGCCTCTATGCACTCGCGTCGGCAGCTTTCGCCAGGCGCGATTGGGAGAACGCCTTCAAGCTCGCCAACGCGGCGTTCAAGGAGTTCCTCAAGTTCGACCGCCAGATCAAGCGCCGCAACGCCACACTCGTGGTGAAAGGCGCTCCCGGCGGCGGCAGCTCGGCGCCTCCTTCGGCGTCCGGCAGCCAGACATCGTCCGATGACGGCTACTCGGCCGGCATCGCCGTGGCAATCGGCATGAGCATGGGCTCGGGCAATCCGACGCCGTCGACAGGAAGCTCCGCTTCCTCCTCGACGACGACCACCCCGAGCTACACGCCAAGCTCGACACCGAGCTACAGCAGCGACTCCGGCGGATCATCGTTCTCCGGTGATTCCGGCGGCGGCAGCTTCAGTGGCGGCAGCGGCGGCGGCGAGTACTAACTCGGTTACCGGCTCCGGGCTGATCCACAGCCAAGAGGTCTAACAAACGGGTGCCACCAACTTCGGTGGTACCCGTCACGAGGGCCGGCCAGCACAAGCTGCCACACGGCTTCGAGCTGATTCACAGCTCGGGCTAACAAACGGGTGCCACCAACTTCGGTGGTACCCTTCTTCCTCCCGTCGGATCTACCAATTCATTTAGTATGATTTGATGTAGTAATAAAAATTTCAAAACGAAAGAGCAACAGAGGGGTGCGACCCCCTCTGCGCTCTTCCGAGTGCGACTAAGTTTCAGCTATCGACGCGTCGCCGTCGGTAGCAGGAGCGTTAGCTCAGACCCCCTTGCGGGTGAGCGTGATGCGGTCGCCGCTGATGCTGGCGATCTTCACGCGGACGGAGCCGCCGTTCTTGGTCGCGTGCGGCACCTCGTGGTTGGGGAGGATGCCGGTCATCGGCGCGTCGGACGGCCCGAACACGACCTCGATGCCACCGTCGCGGCTGCGACCGGCCGTGCCCTTGTACACCTTGGTGGTGTCCTGCAGGGCCGCCTTGGTGGTGCGCGACGCTTCGGCGGTGAGGGTGATGGCGATCCGGAGATCGACGTGCGCCTCGGGCAGCTTATCGCATTTCAAGCACTCGCCGGTCACGACATCGCCGACCTTGAGGGTCTCGATGAAGCGGTCGCGAATCTTGCGGTCGGCGCCTGGGACGTGGAGGGCGTGCAGGATGGCGAGGTAGCCGGCGGCGGCACCCTCGGTCAGCTCGATCAGGGCGAAGTCCTTGCGGACCTCCTTGACGCGGCCGGTGAGGATGGTGCCCTCGGTGGTGTCGGTCGCGGTCACGAGATTGGCGAGCACGCACGCATCCTGGATGGAGCGCTGGCTGACCTGGACGCGGTTGCTCTTGACCTTGCGCTTGTCGTCGGCGGACGGCGGGCGGATGCTGACGACCTCGACGGCCAACTCATCGCCGACCTTGGCGTTGCTGAAGGCGGCGCGACGTCCGGGGTTGCAGCCACCAGCGAACTGGTCGGCCTTGAGCAGAGCGGTCTCGCCGTCGATCTTGACGGTGACGCCGTAGTCCTTCTTCTCCTTGATCTGCGCCGCGACGATCTGACCGGTGATCAGCTTGGTGGGCAGCAGGGCGGGAGCGGTCTTGGTGACGGCGGGGGTGGTTGC
>JADYXR010000218.1 GCA_021772095.1 Candidatus Obscuribacter sp.
GTGTAATTCCAGCCGTCCGCCGAGGTCACCGAGAAATCGAGAACGCTCGCGCCGTTTTGAAATCCACGCATTTTGGTCGCGCCGGTTGCCGGATTGAATTCCCGCGCACCGATCCAGGTTTGTCCCTTTTGCACTTTGCCGGGAATATCCGGATGCTGCAGCATAGTCCATCGGCTGTTGCCGTCTTCGGCGCGCGAGTTTGGCATGCGCACCATTTTGTGCGTAAATTCAACCGAACCGTCAGGTCTTGGAGTGCCGCCTTCCTTGACAATTTCGAGTGTATCAGAGGCACCACCTGTGGAGTAATGAAACTCGGAGATTTGCCCTCTGGCGTTTTCAACGACGTATCGATAGCCCGGTCCTTTCAGATCGAGCGACGGTCTTTTTTCAATTCTGGTGCCATCCAGCTTCTGTACAAATTCCGGCTGTTCGAGTCTACCTTTGAACGCGGTCACAGAGCCGTCTGAACCGAAAGAGAGCTCTCCGTCGATTTTGGCGCCGTTGAGACTCCATTTGTTTCCTTCCGAACGCGTGTAGGTGCGAGGCAACTTGCCATCGATACGCAGCTGTGTCAGCGAACCCGTGGCATCGCGAGTGGCGACGATTTTTTGTCCGTCGGCAGTGAGCGCGGCAGTTGCCTGACCTCTGTCGTCCAACTCGACAAAACCGCCTCCGTCTTTTATAACCAGTTTGGCAGGAGCTACGTCACCGATTCTCTTATGATCGAACTTCTCCGGCTTGGTCAGTATGGTTTCGCCTTTGCCGGGATTTCGTTCTAAAACTTTGCCATCGCCCATTTTGAAACCATAGCGACCATCGGTTTCGGCGAAGAATTTGCCGCGCAGCGCCTCACCTGTGGTGGCGTTGCGAAAGACCTGCCCGTCAGTCGATTCCCACAATGTTCCGTTGGACTCACGGATGACAGAAGGATTGCCTCGTGCATCGCGGGTGATTTCAACCGAACCGTTATTAGGCAGATCGCTTATGGATGTGACGTTGCCGTGAACGTCAAGTTTGGCTATCGAACCGTCACGATTGTGAACTCGGCGATCACCTGCCTGCATACCGTCATTGCCCAGAGATACCGTCTCCTTCGATCCATCGCTTCGATAGATCGAATTGAGCTGCAAGTCGGCACCTGACTTTTTAAATCCTCTGGTGGGCTCGGTCAAACTGGTAACGACCGTGTCGTGCTCTCCGGTCAAGGTTTGGACCGGCCGTTTTTGAGCGTAGGCCCGATCCGGTGTCGGGCTACCGGTTTGCACAAACGTTTTGACACCACTCATGGTGATGCCGCCGTTCGCCCGCTCGACCGTCAATGACGAGATTTCCCAGTAATTGGAGGCGGCGTCCAGCCTTTCATTTGTCTTTTTGTACTTACCGTCAGCCGTCGCTTGAATGGTGTCTTTGCTGCCATCCGGCAACGTTGTCGTGATTGACTTTACCTTATTAGGATCGGCAGCGTCGTACTCGAACACTGACTTCTCACCGCCGCGAGCGGTGGTTTCACGCACGCGTCCTGTGGCATCCCGCGCAATCGATGTGCCATCGGTATTGCTTGTGGTGTCAGCGTAAATCTTGAGCTTTTCGGCTGCGTCGCGCGATTCCGATGCAATCGTTCGTTTAACATTACCATCGGGCGATACTTCAATTTTTGCTTTAATGCCGGAAGGTTTGTCACCTTCGAACATTTCAAAATTGCCACCTTCAGTGGCTTTCCATACGCGATTACTACCTGGCTCAGAGACCTGTGAAAGGGCTCCGTCTTTGAATAGCAGACTATTTGTTTGCTCGCCTCTGCTGTTGAACAGTTCGGTCGAGCCGTCACTTTTCTTGACCGCGCGCGAGCCATCCAGACGAACAGTGGTTTCGCTTTTCCCTGCGTCAGAAATTGTGTAACCGTTCTGGTCGACCGAGCGAGAACCGGTTGTAATGCCGGGTGCGTCGAGGCGCTTCCAACTCATGCCATCGGCGCTGCTCCAGACACCGGTTTCGTCAGTTACACCGATCAATCGTTTGTTATCTTGCGACCAGACAAATCCGCGCTCACCACCGGCAGTATCACGAGTACGCACGATCTTGCCGGCTTCATTGGTGGTGATCGCACTGCCGTCTAATTTAACAACAGTCTTCTCTTTGGTTCTGAGGTCGAATTTTTCGACCGTGCCATCGGATTTTTGAACGACTTCAGTTTGTTCTTTGGCACTGGAGAATTTGACTGAGCCATCGCCACTCAACTGCGGATTGCCGTCGGCTCTATCCATGGTGCCGCGTTTAGTCCAGCTCAATCCGCCGTCTGACGAGTCCCAGCCTCGATTATAATTGTCGAGCACCGACTTCGGTTTATTATCGGCACCGTTGACGACCTTTATATAGTCACCATTCGGTTTGTGCACTTCAGTGATTTGATTGTCGCGATTGCGCAGCACGCGATTGCCGCCTTCCACCACTTCCTCGGCGGAGGCGAACTGTCCTGCAGCGTCAAACTTATTGACACGAGAAGTCTTGTCGACCCGGTCGGTGCGCTGAAGGACAGGCTCACCCTTGGCGTCCGGCTTGAACTGATAAGCGGTGCCTTTGTCGTCCTTTATTGTGGTGATACCATCTTTGGTTTCGGAGGCCAGCCCCAGTTCCTTCATGCGATCCGCGTTCTTAATCAGGTCCTGTCCGCCTACGGCAGCTAACGCTTCGACGGCAGATTCGCGTTTGGTTTGATCGAGTGTCTTGTCTTTGACCAGTGACGATATATGATCGGTCAATTCCTCACCGAACTCCTCTCGAGCAGAAGGAGTGAGATTTTTCAGTGCCTGAGCCATCTCCGGACTGATGTTGGATTTGACGGCGGCAAAATCCGCTTCCGTCCATTGATCGGCGATCGCCACCATCGCTTGCGCCGACGCACTACGCTCGGTGGCATCGATCGAATTCAACATGGTATGCAGCTTCTCGCGAACCTTATCAGGAAGGTCGCCGGACTGTGCCATAGATTTGAAGAGGTCTTGCGCCACTCTGCGGTCGCCTGTCTGCGCATCTCGCGCATTGATCGCAGCCAGCATTGTTTTTTCTTTGAGTTCAGGATTTCTGGCCAGCTCGGTAACTAAAAAGCGGGCTTGCTTAGAAGGGTCGGAATCAAAACCGGCAGCTATTCCAGCCAGTACGTTAATGGCATTCTCACTACCGCCCCGAGCTTTCTCCAGCAGGCTCGGAAGATCGCGTTGCAGTTCTTGAGTGGTGGCATTGCTCAAATATCGGCCGACCAGTGCCTCGCTTCCTTTATCCCCCTTGAGCAATGACTGCGACATAGCGTCGATCGCGGCTTTGCGTCCATCGATTGTGATCTTGCCAATTCCCGGAACGTCGATTTTAACCTCTGTACTCTTTAGCGCCTGGTCCAGCGTGTCGGCCAGCAACTGACTGCTGCGTTTGTCGCCGGACGCCTCGGAGCGCACCAGCGCTTCGGTGACCGCAAGCGCTTCTTGAGGGGATATCGAGCCTTTCGACATTGCCGCTTTCTGAGCGATTACGCTGGTGGCAACCGACTCGACCAATTTGCGATCTTCAACTGAAAGATGGTCGAGCTCAGGTATCGGCAGCTCCGGCAATCCTCGCTCGGCACCAAGCTTTTGAATTCGCGCCTGGGTGTCAGGCGTACTCTGGGCCAGCAGCATGGCGACCGCGGTTTCCGCATGCGGATTGCCGCCCTGCGCCTGTGTCATCAGCTCGCCTACCTTGACTTTGGATTTGGCCGCTTTATCCGGCTCAGAACCACTGGCGATATCATTCAAATCGCGAATCGATCGAGCGGTGCTTGCCCAGTTGAGACGGTCTTGAAGTTGAACAACCGAGTCACGATCGCCTGCCAGCTTCGCCGCATCAAGTTGAGTTTTCAGCGTGTCTTGCAACTTCCCGAGTTCAGCACCGCTGCTCTCAGGTCCGACCCCGGCCGTGTACTGCTCGATTCGCATCTTGTTCAACGCGCTTTCCAACGCCATTGCACCAGTGGCAGGATTAATCGCCCGATTAACTCCGTCAATGGCGCTTACCCGTGATGGCGCGTCGCTGCGACCGAGCAAATCGATCATGCCGTTGACTTTACCGAGGTTAGCCGAGAGTAGTACTGCTCGATCGCCAGCCGGCTCTGTGACACCACCAATGGTGATGAGCAAATCCTCGGCAGTCTTGTTAGCAGGCGGACCTCCGGCTAAACGTTTCACACTCTCCAGCAATTCTCTGGTCTGGTTCGCTTTCAAATCGTTGTTGGTCACGGTCAATGGCTTGTCGGCCGCGTCCTTCGGAGGCAGCCCGTCCATGGTATCGGGGGCGATATCACCGGCTTTTGCCACAACTCCGGCGACGCTTACCTTTTCGAGCCCGGTCAGAGTGTCGCCCGGGAATGACTTCGTCACAGCCGGCGTCGCGCCTTGTGCCGGTTTGACAGTCTCGACCCGCTCGCCCCATTTAGCTGTGAGCGTGCTGCCATCCGCCCGCGCGATCTTGTCCAGGTGCGTGCCGACTTTCTTGTCGGCAGCTTCGGTGAAGGTGTACCTGGTGCCTGCTTGATCTACGACAGTGAGCTCTGTTCGAGTGGTGACGTCGCCATCTTTTATTTCTTTGGTCTCGACTTCTAAACAAGCATTTTCCAAAGCTTCTTTACCGCCAAGCACGGCAAGCGTCATCACCGCTTTTTCACGTTTTGCATTATCATCAGACTGCAGATCCGCGTCTGCACCATGAAGCAATTCCTCTTTCACGGTCATGCCGGATGGCATCTTGCGATCGAGCACGCCCTGCGGCAAATTGCTCAACTCATGGATAGTGCTGAAACTGAGATTTTCTTTGACCTTAGCTACATCTTCGACCGACCATTTGTCGGCGAATTGTTTTAAACCTTTGAGTGCGTCCCTTTGAGTCGCGTCCGCTTTACTCTCCAGTCCCTTGTGTAGTGCTTCTCGAGCGTTTTGCGGAACGTCGGCGCCCAGTGCCACCACTCTACCGAGCGTCTCGAGTGTGCCGAATTTTTCATTGCGCGGCGGCTGCAAACCACTCAAAGCATCGATCACCGCATAACGTTTTTCCGCATTGGCAACCGCATCGGCGCCTTCAGTCGGTTTGGCGAAATCAAGAAGCGCGGCACCGGCAGCCTGCGCCTGAGCCGGATCGTTGCTTCGTCCACGAGCGACTTCGGCTAATCCATATATCGACAGGTCGCGAACTTGTTTCAACGCCTGCACTTTTGCTTCGTCTCTAGGCGCATTGTCAGCCGGTTTTTCCAGTTTGGGCAACGCGTCTTTAGCCGTGTTTAACGTGTCCTGGAAATGCTTGACCGGATCGATACCATTGGCTTTCATCACTTCAATAGCGCGTGGTATCAATATCTCTTTGTTAGCCGCTAAAACGTCAGGTCTCAAGGCGCCGATCGCCTGCGCCATCTCAGCAGTCATGTTGTCGCGTACAGCCTTGACGTCGGAATCGTTCCACTTTTCGGCCACACTGGCCATGCTCTGGAAAGCCGCAGATCGCAGCTCTTTGACAGGAGATTTCAAGCCATCTTGAAGGGCTTGTCGCAACTCCTCCGGATATTGATTAGAACGTTTCGCCAGCTCGGCTGCCAGCGGCAAGACTCCATATGCATCGGATTGAGGTGGATTCATTGTCTTCAACAGCGCATCGATCGATTTCTTGGCGACGGCCGGATCACCCTCCGACAATTGCACCAGCGCTTGTTTGGCACCTTCCGATTCTTGCTTATTACCGCTGGCACCATTGGCGATGGCAGCCAAACCAATGATTGCTCGATCGTGAGTGGACGGATTGCCGAGCATCGTCACCAGCGAATCGACCGAGTAGCCGCCCGCGGCATCTTTCAATTTGATCATCTGATCGGCGGTCTTATAGAAATCGATCATGCTGCCTAGAGTGTCGCGGTCCGCGCCGGCTTGGCTTTCCATCTGCTTTTCAAGCCTTGCTAGTGCTTCTTGGCGCTTCTCCGGAGTGGCTGTACGATCGAGAAACTCGCTTTTGGCTTCGTTGATTGCGCGCGTTTCTTCCGCTTTTTGGCGCTCGCCTCGCTCGACAGCGTCGTTGAAAGCCTGCAATTTCTCGGGATTCTTTTCGGCGACCAGTGCCTCTCGCAGACGCGGAATGTCGTTTTTATCGATCCGCACAGCCAAGTCACCATTGGCTTTTTTGATATCATCGAGCACAGCCGGATCGATTGGATTGGTCTCCAGTTGTCTTCGCGTATCGATCAATAGACTCGATGGTGCGCCCTGCCTGAGCAGTTCTTCAGCTTGTAATCTTGTGAAAGTTTCATTGACTCTCGTTTTGCCGTCGGCTCCGTATCCAAACTGCAAAAACTGACGACGTAACAGATCGCCCTTCTGCAACTCGACCGTAAGACCGAAACGCTCATTTCTTGTAACCGCATCATTAACTATGGCAAAACGTTTGTCTTGCAATTCAGAAAGTTCATCTGCGCTACCTTTCTGTCCTTCCGCTCTAGTCCAGCTGTCCAACGCCTGTTTAGCAGACGGCACATTTGGAGCCATTTCCGCTAATCTACCGATAGCAGTGTCGCGAAGCAAATCGGCTTCTTTGCCTCGACCGCTGTCCGCCAACTGCAATTTCAATCTGGCGTCCAAGACTGACAGTTCGCGCATGCTTTCCAGCGCAGAAGTGTTACCGCTCAGAGCCTGACGCGACAGATCGCCCAGAGCCGATTCGCGCTCTTGATCGGACTTGGCGCCGAGATATCGATTGGCAATTTCTCTGGTGGTGAATTCCGGACTACCGGGTTTCAAATCACCAAGTGGAACACCTGGAATGGGCTTGTCCGCGCCAAGCAAGTCGCGGACGCGCTCGCCGGTGGTTCGATTGTCCGGCACGATTGGAATATCCGGCAGCGCTGCGGCCTCCACCTTTGGTGGCAGCGGTCGTTCTAAAATCGCGTCGACAACTTTGGATTTGTCTAGTTGCGCGCGACCGTCATCACCCAGAACCGGCTTACCATCAACCATTTTGTCGGTATACAGCGGCTTGGCGGTTTTACTTCCGTGCGGAGGTCCGGCGCTGGCAGCAAGCATATCGGTCGACGAAACCCAACGATCGAGGTTTTGCCCGCGTTGATCGGAGACCCGATAATAGGTTTCGCCATCAATTTTAGTCTGGTCCGTAACCGTGACGGCATGCCAATCTTCACGACCTGATTGCAAACCGCTACCGAAGGCGGGATGGCCGGCGTCGATCGTCAACGTCAAAGAACCGTTTTCCAATTCTTTGCCGAGCTTGGCGTCCATCTCGGTCTTGTCTTTAAACTTCTCAGTGCCCTTGCTGACTTTGTCGACGTTGCCGTTCACAAATACATTGTCGCGCTCAAGGAAAGTATTATTAGTGTCAGCCAACATCGAAAGCGTGATGCTAGCTTGATTCTGATACGTTTCAACTTGCTTGGTCTGCGGGTTGACAATCGTCGCTATTTCACCGGATTTGTTCTGACCGGATGGTTCGCGGAAGAGATACAGGGGACGCTCCGCTTCCTTGCCGGTCTGATTGGCGTAGTCGCTTTGCAGAGCCCAGTTGCCCAGAGCGTGCGTGATCACCTGACCGAGCTGATCTTGAAGACCGGCTCTGTTAGCCGTATCCCGGTCGTTGATCGCATCACGGGCTTGACGATGCGCTTTCATGCTTTCCGGATCTAATTTTACAACTCGACCATCAGGTGCGGTGAACTCACCGTTCAAAAGCGAGTCCGCGGCGATCTTGGCGGCATCGCCCGGTTTCGATTGCAGCATCTGCTCGAACGTCGAGGTCAAGCCACAATTCTGCCTGCTGCCTTTATTGACCTGCTCGGAGCTGTTCAGATCGTGAAACAAGTCGCAAGCTGTTCTTATCGAATCAGCGGCTTCCAATGGTGGCTTCAAACTAGCCGGATCAGCTTCAAACAAACGATTGGCATTGTGCAGAGTGCGGGCAATTTCGGCGTCGGTCAAACCGCGCTCGCGAGCGCTTTGAATAAACGCTTCGGCGTCCTTGCTCACCTGATCTCGCAGCCCATCAGGCAGTTTGGCAACATTACTGTCGAAAGCTTCGCGCTGCACATCAAGGTCTTCCGGGTCACCATCAGTGCCGCTGTAGTCGCCATCGTATATGGTGCCAAGCTTATAATCTTCTTTCGGCGCGTCCACCGCTGCAAGCGGCGCCATGGTCATAACTTCGCCGCCCCCTGGAGTCAACTCCCTGGTGGCAGCGACATCACGGGTGGCACTGGATGTGGTGAGTGAGAATGTTTGAGTCTCGCCTGCGCCTTGCGACTTCATATCAAGACGATAGCCAGACTGCCTGGCCATAGTGGTTTCAATATACTGGCGCAATGTTTCAGCGTTGCCCTGCCGAGATGCTTCTTTAAAGAGTTCATTGAGCTGCTGACCGGCCATCGATCCGATTTGACCTTTGGCTTGAATGATATCTTTGACAAGCGCATCCGCTTTCAGTGACTGCTCAGGGCTGACGAGCCGCGCACTAACTGTAGTGTCGACTGGTTTAGTTTTGTCCTTAAAGACATTGGTTACTTCCGGAACTTGTTGCCCTTCTTTTAAAACCGAAACCGTTCCATCAAGCCGATCCTGGCGGAAAGCAATCGGTCGGCCGGTCCGATCGAGTTTTTGAAATTCGGTGCGTTGACCAACCGGTTGACCGCTAAAGTTGTAATCAACTTCCGCACCAGTTGGCGCAAGACCAGCTGGTGGAGCCGCTTCAATCGGTGGACTACCCGCCGCTCCCGGAGGATTTGCGGCTTGGACTGGTTTGGCAGCTGGGACAGGTCCGGCCGCACCAACCGGTTGACCGTTGGCTTCGCCGGGCCTCGGTTGCAAGACGCGCAACACACGCCGATCGGCAACATTCGAATCAGTCGGCGCATCCCCAGCTAGCCTTTCCACTTCTTTGAAGTCGGCTTCGCCTGCTTTCTTCAGCGATACCGAAGCGATCTTGTCGCCCTGGTAGGAAAACTGGCGTTGATTGCCATAAACATCAGTGGTGATGCCTGGCTTGCCATCAGCGTTGAACTGAATAGAGGAGCCATCTTCGAACTTTTGCAGTTTAGGTTTGTCATTCTCAAAAGTCAGAACCGATTTATCAGGGAAATCGATCTTAACTTTGGTTTCTTTGCCATCGGCAAAAGCAGTTTGTACTTTGGAGCCATCCCGAAGAGTCTCTACAGCAGCCTTCGGCTGTCCGTTGCCATCAACTTCGTTGTAGACCTTTCGTCCTCCGGTTTTCGGATCGTATTCCACGACATTGCCGTAACGATTCGGATCGTCAGGCTTGAGCGACGCGTCCTTGACCTCGCGAAGAACCTTTTGTTTTGTGCCTTTCCACATTGTCTCCACTGATTCTTCAGTGAGGACTTCAGCTGGTGGAGGACCGGCTTTAAAGAGGGTGACGCTGTCCTTGCCATCAGGGCTGGTGCTGAAAGTTCGCACGCCGTCTTTTTCGAAGATCTGCTTGAGCTGCCCATTCTGAGAGACAGATACAGGTCCGGACCGATCTTGCAGCAAAGTCTTGCCGTCAGCCATCTCAATTTCGAGTTGGCCGCCGGGCAGAATTTTGGTCAAAGATTGATTGCGCGGATCGTAGGCCAGCTCAGGACCGTCTGCGGACTTATAGAGCGGGCGACCAGCCGGATCTAATTTGCCGGTGAAACCAAGCGTGGTTTCTTTGCCATCGCGCGTCTCTTTTATTTGTTGCGGCAAAGTGATTGGTTGCGGTATCGCCGGCGGAGCGGCGGGCACATCTTTGTAATCGAGAAACTCACGTTTTACTTTGCCTGTGCCGTCAGTGGTTGACTTAACCCTGCCGCCTTCGAGTTCGACTGTCGAATTGTCGCTTGAGGCGCGGATGGTGCCTCGAATCAGCTCCTGCTGTTCGCTGAACAATTTCTTGGAACCGTGCAAATCAGTTTCTTCAATCGTTTTGTCTTCGTTAAACTGAATGCGTGTACCGTTGTCGTACATCACCGACGCGCCGAAGTCCTTTGGATCGGTCGAATCGGGGCTGGTCCCTTCCTTCAACTGACGCATCTGACCGTCGATCACGCGCTCATGGCGCGGTTCTTTGCCGGCCTCAGTTACTTTAACCTTGGTGGCTACCGGACCGCGCTGCCCCTGGACGTAATCAGAAAACTCGCGCACCACTCCGTTGACATCGGTGGTTTTAGTCACCATGCCATTGTCATCGCGGATGATCGAGGCGCCGTTGTCGAAGTTCTTTTCCACTTCGACATTGTTGGAATTAAACTTCGATCGCGAACCGTCGACGTTGCGCGTTTCACTCTTATTGTCGCCGGTTTCAAACGCGACTTTGCCATCGTCGAGCAGTTTGAGCTTGCCGGTAAATGTTCCTTTATCGTCGCCTGCAACCTTCCAGGTCTGCTTGCCATCGGCATCGGCCTTGCCCTGAGGCAGCCAGGTCTGTCCCTGACTGTCGACAAGATTGACAATGTTGCCGTCTTTCTTATTAGTGGTGCGACCGTTGCTTTCGACAACCGTTTCGTCACCCTTGAGACCTTTAATCTCGATGTTGGCGCCCCGAACATTGATCGAGCCATCAAACTGGCCAAACGGCTTTCCACCCTGCTCCATTTCCCAGCGCGGAACTTTCTTGCCATCAGGACCGGTGGCATCATCGCCGCGCCGCGAGTACTTCGTACCGTTGCCGTCCACTAAGGACGTGATACTACCGGCAGAGTCTCTTTTTACTTGATACTGCTGACCATTGGGATAGCCGATTCGCTCGATCACACCATGGCGATCTCTGGAAATCCTGGCACCGCTGTCATATTGAGCAGTTGTTTCACCATTGGTTTTGTTGATGGTGATCCGCTTCGGCAAATCCTTTTCATTTGGCTCGCGTTTAAACTCAACGACCGATCCCTCGGCCGTTTCTCGCAGAATCGTGCCCTCTCGCCAGACCGATCGCGAATCGGCACCACGTTCTCCGGTGTTAAAGAAACTGGTAGCTTTGCCTGCGGCGTCGGTATGCGTGAGCTTCTGCTCTTTCCATTTGGCATCGTATCTAGATTTGTCGGCGAATTCGACGGACAAAGTATCGCTCTTGCTATCGCGTTCGATCCTGGTTGGTTTACCCGCCTCGGCGGGAAATTCGACGACGGTTTTATCACCGACTTTTTCGACTTTCGAGGCTTCGCGCCAATTGTATCCATCCCAGTATTGTTTTTTATTATTGATTTCACGCGAATATTCATTCATGTCGTAGCGTTCTTTCACGCCATCAGCACGAAGCTTTTCGACAATGCCATTCTTGTGATCGAGGGCAACCTCGCCATTGGCCTTGATCGTGAATTCAGCCGAGTCCAGTGGATGATCGAAACCTGGAATTTTGGCATCCGGTGGATTCCACTTTCCATCAGCACCTTTGGATAAGGTTACTGACTCCGGCTGCCCGTCTTGGCCAGGCCGACTGAAGGTGACCTGATTGGTTTTTCCATCTTCGCCGTGTTTAAACGACCAATTCTCACCTGCCCGAGGTCCGCCGGTGAAGCGCATTCCGACAGTCTTACCGGTTTTGTCATCAACGTCTAAGACGCCTTCGCTACCACCTTCCGCGAATTTCCTGGAGGTGCCTTCGGCAGTTACTTCGCCTTTGTCGTTGCTAACTTTGAATTTGCCATTTTCCCAGCGCCTGGTCGTATCGCCGTTGCGCTCGACTTCGGTGAATTTGCCTTGCTCGTCTGTGCCATCACGTTCGATACCAAGACGTTTGCCGTCTTTATCGAGATGTTCGCGCTCCGAGGTTCTACTGCCGCCCTCGAATTTGCGCTCGATGACCCGGTCTTTATCCTTGCCTTTGAACTCCGTTTCGGATTTTAGATCGCCCTTTCCTTCAAACTGACGATGAGCTACTCGCTTTTGCGCGTCGTCGGCAGGGAAAAAGGTTTCACGTTTCAGTCCATCCGCTCGCGACTTGTAGTCGACTTGACGCCGACCGTCTTTAAACACCGTGTCCGTCTTATCATCAGACCTTGACTCCGACACCCGTCCGTCCGGATCGGTTGGTGAGAATTCGGTGACTGTTGGTTTGCCATCGCCAGTGGTGACACGGTCACCGTTCAAAAGAACAGAAGTGGAACTGCTGCTATCGCCGGTTTTACTTACAGCCTGATCGATCTCTTCGTCTTCCAGCGGCACCGAGTCGCCATCCGGGTCATCTCGGAGCTTGCCTGTGTATTCCCCGGACTCCGGATCGAATGTGATTTCGGAATACTTGTTGCTGAGGTCTGCGTCGTCACCCTTATGCTCACCAAACTTTGTTGAAATCGTGCCGTCGGAGTTGAAGCGTTGTTCTATCTCCGTTCCATTAGAATCCTGCCACTGGCGATAAGTCACCGAAGCATCGCCATCTTTGGCTTCCCCTTCAGTATAGAGCGGCTTATCACCTTGAGAAACATCGCGTTCTTTTGTGCGACCGCCCGGACCCTTCCCGTCGTACTCACGCTCTTCCCGCACTTGAGCACCAGTGGCGTTCTCTTTGGCATCGCCAGTAATTATGGTGCGTTTTGTCATGTCGGTTTCGATCTTTAGATCAGAACCATCCGTTTCTGCAGCTTCAGCGAGTTTACTCTGGTCGTACTTAATCTCAACGCGCTTGGAATTTTTTGCATCGGCAGGCAATTCAGTAATTTGATTGGCGCCGATCAATCGAGGATCGTCAGGTTGAACGCCATCCGGAACTTTGTCGATTGCAGGATCAAAGGACTGTCCTGGTTTAAACGAAGTCTCAGATCGATTGTCCTTGTAAGTTGTCATCGATTTGCGCGCATCATCAATCGAAGACACTCGTTTTTGCGCATCGTTGTCCGGATACTTGATCACGGTAGAACCGTCATCGCGCCTGGTTATAGATCTGCCATCGGCAAAAGTGCTGGTCTTGCCGTCACTCTTGATCAGCAACTCTTCGTCTTTGACGTCTTTGAGTTCCTTGCCCTGACGATCGAGCAATTTCTTCGTGCCGTCCGGCTCGAAAACAGCCTCTGCCACTCTCCCTTCGGAGAATTTAGTTGAGACTCGACCATTCTCGTAATGAGTATGCAAGACCAGACCTTTGCCCTCAGGTCCTTTAAATTCTTGACGCTTAAACGGCACATCGCCGTCTTTACCTGTTGCTTCGGCGCGCGTTACCGGACCGGATCGCTCGTTTCGAAACTCGACTCGCTGCGTCTCGCCACCATTTTTTGGTGGCACAAAATCTCTTGTAGTCGAAAACTCCGCAGCCGTGTTCTTGCTCTGGTCTGCCGGTTTATACCCGAATGTTTCTCTGGCCACCCCATCGTTTTTCGAAGGGTCTTTATACTCGACCGTCTTCAGCTTCCCATCTTTATTAGAGGCTGGATGGAATGTTTCCGACTTACGATTGTCGCCGGCTGGATAAGTTACATTCAGTTCGCCATTGGCTTTAAGTGAACGCACTTCACCATTGGGCCCGGTGAATGTGCCCAGCACCGCATCCGGTGCCGAGGCAAACGGTTTGTTATTCACCGTCGTCGTGACGGCACCATCTTTGCCCTGCTTCTGGACAACGACCTCATTTTTTGAGTTGACGAACGCCACTTCCCGAGTCTCGACCCGTCCATCAGGACCCCGAGTTTCAGATTCAGACCAATTTATGCTGCGTGCGGTGCCGTATTGTCGTTCGGTTTTCTCGATGCCACCATTGACTTCGCGTGGCGTCAGCGTTTCCGCTCTGACGCCGTCGGCACGCGGAGGCTCGTAAGTGGTGTTCTGCTTACCGTCCAGCATCTGATTGACGGTCTTTCCATTGTCACTGCTGACGTTGAAACCATTTTTCTCCAGATCGGTTTTGATCTGAGCCTTTTCTTGTTCAGTCAGGTTTTCGCCGTTGATCTGTAATCCCTTGCTGGGATTTTTTGGATCGAACGAAACACTAACTTTCTTGGCGCTCTCGGGAAATTGCGTTGTCACAACTCCGCCTTCACCGATGTTCAAAACAGCTTTGCCGAGTGTGCCGTGCCGACCGCTAATAGCTTCGCGCGAAACCCCTGGTCTGATTTCGCCATTGCCACCCGGACCTAATTCATCACCAGGCAGAGGACCAGCGTCGCCGCCACCCGGGCGGATTTCCAGGGGCGCAGGTTGCGCGGCAAGCGCAGGTGCGACTTCCGCAACGGGCGGTGCACCATTCGATGGAAGCTCCATCGCCGGCGTAGAACCTAGGGCCGGAATTGTTTTGTCCGCACCAGGCACCACTGCGTTGCCACCAGCTGGAAGATCAGCTCCTGGCACAACGCCGTTACCATCAGCTGGAACATCGCCGCCAGGCACAACACCATTGCCGCCAGCAACATCGGGCTTGACGCCACGCCGGGTTCCACGACCATTTGTTTCCACCAGCGGCTCAGCACCATCGGTCACCGGCAGAACTTCCGTCGGCACCACGGCACCATCAGCGCCACCAGGTCGAATCTCCGGTCTACCACCACCTGTGGTGATCTCTTGCCGTCCACCATCAAACCTGCGCTGCTCTACCAGCTGCCCGTCCTGATAATGCCACTTCTTCTCGGTTATCCCTTCCGGGCTGTTCTCAAACTTCGCCGTAATCTCGCCGCCATGTTTTTCCACACGCGACATGCCATCGGCTCGCCCCTCGTAAGTCGAGATAGACTTACCATCAGCGCCTACAACTCTGGATTGCAGCCCATCTGAACGAGGCTGCTTGTACTCCGTTTTTGACGAACCGTCTTTGTAATTCGTCGTGCTGCGATCTTCGAAGGTGAGCTGATTCTCCCGCCCAAACGTATCATTGGCTAAATAATCGAGACGTTTGCTGACTCCATTATTCTTAGCCGGATCAAGCTCGCGCTCGACCGCACCATTTGCCATCACTTTGACACTGCGACCGTCTTTATCACGCCCATCGATCAGAACAGGTCCATTATCCTTAGTCTCGACCGGCTTCCCGCTCTCATCAACGGGCGGATAACGCAGCGTTTCCACCTCGCCATTTTTATCGAGAGTGGTTTCGACCGTGCCATCATTATTTTGGCGATGCGTAACCTGGCCCAGCTCCGGATGCGTAAACTTCATCTGCCTGAAATCAGCGCCGATTTGCCTGGAAATCTTGTCTACATTCTTGTCCGCAAAATCCAGCGCTGGCGCATGCTCGCCCGGAGCACGACCGTTCTGCCTCTCGGCAAGCCGAATGTCCTTGAGCTCTTTGGGCTCCTGCTCCAGCTGTTCAGGCGTCAGCGCAGTTTCAGGCTTACTATCGGATCCACCAGCGCCGTTCTTGGCGGGCTCGTCCGGTTTCTTCTGATCGCGTTCGCTGTCCGCAGCTTCTGCCAGCTTCGAAACCGCTTGATCGCTGTCGGTCTGAGGCTTCGGCTTTTCAGCCTTTTCCTCAGCATCCGGATTTTTCTTCTCATTAACCAACGAAAAAAGCGCCTCGCCCAGAGACAATATAATTTACATCTTTAATGTTCCCTTTTGGTTGCCTATAATGTGCCTTTTCGCAGTTCTAACATTAACATGCGAAACATCCGCAAACACTTGTCTACTGTCACTTTGCGGACTAAACGATTAAATTCTCGCACCCAATATCAAAAGTTTTGCCATAAATCGCTCCTGTAACCTTGTCGTCCGGGCATAATTGAGCAGTCGAAGCCTTAAAATTCATCCGCACTCTCGTCAAATCTCGTCGGTTCGTTTTAATCCCCAATCCAGGCACAGTGCTAGATTACAGCAACATAATCGACATCTCGATTCCGCCCTCCGACAATGGGGCGAGTGGCAGAGTGACAACCTGTACCTATTTTGGCTTGGAAGCAAGATTGACTGAAGCGGATCTGGAGCCCGGTGACAGCTTCGAAAGCGTCGAGGCCAGAACGGATTTAGATAATCTGAAACTCAATTCTCACATCGGCGTTGCTATGGTCTTCGAGCTAAACCTCGCTGACAGCGCCGTTGTCGATGCCGAAGCCGTTCGCAGTGCGATGAAGCCATGGTTGGACAAAGTCGCCATGTTCGGCTCAGGACCTGCGATTCTTCCTGAACGGATACTGTTCAAAACCGCAAATAACGGCTCGCACCCCCAATTATCCGCCGACGCCGTCCTCTATCTGTCGGCCGAAGGCACCGCTCTGATCGGCGTCGAATCTGCCACCATCGGTGGAGAAGACAGCGAATCGATCGAATTGCTATTACGCGAGCATGACATTGTTCGGCTGACCAATCTCGACCTTTCGAAAGCAAAACCAATGACGCCTTACTTTTTGAGCGCTGTTCCGTTACTCGCCAATTACAAGGGCGAAGTGCCTACGCGAGCCGTTCTAATCGCCATAAAGGAGGATTAGAAATCATGCTGCAATTCACCATTTTTGATTTAGCCAGAGGCCAAGCCACTCCCGACACGTTGCAAAAAGATTGCGAACAAAACGCCGTTTCGATTGCACTTGTTCCAATCGACACGGTGGTATCACTCGGCACTGCCAGTAGTGGCGCCCTGGAAGCCTTCATCGGTCCCTGCTCAGTAATCGAAATGTTCGAAGAAAACAACAAGAACGTAATTGACGCCGATGAAATGAAAGCCGCTCTAGCTGGCTTATCCAAAGAAATCGAAAGAGTAAAACGCGAGTACTCAGAATCGGTCGAAGCACCGACAAAATTGTTGATCAAAACTCGAGACACAAAAACATCATCAACAGTTTCTTCATCGGTTTTAAAAGCAGCATCTTCTTCTGATGCATCTACTTCTGATGCCTCGTTTTCCGCTCCGTCTCCCAGATCTTCTCCTTCATCATCTCGAACATCACAAAATGCAAGACACCTGAGCCCAGCTGCACTAGCAGTGATCGTTGAACACGGAATCACGCTTGTGGGCGTCGATTCCACCGAACTAGATCCCGCCGATTCAAAAGACAATGTAGAATACGCAAGAAAAAACAAACTGCCTTGTCTGATCAATTTAGAATTGAGCGAAGTTGAATCAGGTTTCCAGTACATCCTGGTGGCACCACCGATGGTGATGAAAGATCGAGATCTGGTAGCAGTTCGCCCCATCTTGCTAATGAATTAACAGGTCACATTTAAAACGGAGTTTCAATCACAAAGGCAATATGGAAGTCGAAGATATCGGTTGCGTAAAATTTGCCCGGTTTCCGGATCGCTGGCTGGCCCTGCCGCAGAAGCCCGATCCTCTAACCGATCACTGGACCCGAGTGTTCGCACGCGCAGACAATTTCAAAATCGAAATCTCATTTTATTATCGTGGAATGCCAATCGATGACGACACAGCAAAACGTTTCAACGACCTGGTCACTTCTCGAACCGTAGGCGCCGTGCCCGAAAAACTCAGCCCGATCGAAATCAAAGACCTGCAAATCGCCATGGGCTACAACCACGCCGGCGACAATCAATATACAAATTCCAACATGCCAGGCGCCGCCAATGGGCCGATCTTCGATCTAGCCGAAGTCTCGGCAAAACGTGTCGCCGGGCGCACAGTGCTCTACGCGCGCGGAGACTTCAACAGCGGAACACACTACGCCGGTATATTTTATCCATCCGATTCAACCGGAAGAGTAATTGAGGAGTTTATGTTGCAAGCACCAGATAAGGTGCTGTTGAAACAACACCTGCCCGCATTTGAATCAATCATAGAAACGTTCGTCTGGCGCTAACGAGCACCAGGCGTGACGTTGACCGGTCCACCCGTGTAATTATAAATAAGAAGAATCCGACCGCCGTGCGGTCCGATTGTTAGTGGCGTAATGCTCACCATCTGATAGCGATATTTAAGATGCTCGAGAATCGACTTCGAAACATCGTCCGCCGGAACAATCTCCTGCACTACCACAATCGGAGTTTTGATGAACTTGCCAGTTTTGTCGTCAACGATGTCTTTTAGTTTGCCCACTACTTTACTACCCGTGATGCCACTTTCAAGAACATAGTAGCTAAATCAGGCAAAAACGCAATTAAATGGACCGATAACAGTCAGATTCGCGGTGACAACTAAATTCGGCATCGGTTCCGCAAAGGTCGGCTATAAGAGAATCGAGCCTAGAAGGAGCAATCCATGTTAGACCTTGAACAAGATACAACAACGATGTTGTCTATCCAGGGAGCCAGTCTAATGACCGGCGGTCTGATGTCGGAGCGAAAAATCTGGCAACTCTGCAAAGAGCAGCAAATTGCTTACTCAACAGAAAATGGCAAGATCGCCATTGAATTAAACGAAATGAGACGTTTGCTCGGCCGCGACACAGCGGCAGCTGCCTAACACTTCGAGCTGTCCGACAATTGAATATAAGATCAGTACGCAAACGACGGAGCAGTTCCTAGTTTGCGTTCGCGCTATATGGATATATTCACCCAGATAGATATATCGACTTAGCCGCCAAACGATATGCGCATTGCTATTAAGCCAGACCTTCCGCGGTTCCGATTTTCGAACTTCATCGTTCCGGTTCAACGCGAATCCATTTCTCCAATTACCAAAGTCTCGGTTTCAACCTGTGGCTAAACCGATTTCACCTCGCCTAATCGAGAGGTCTATCCACTCGGCTTCGCGATTTGACAAAAGAATTCCTTGTCAACTGCGTAGTTACCCCACACATGGCGTGGGAGAAACCGCAAAACCCACAATATCAAAGCCTTTTTGGCTCCAAAAAGTTCACAACTGAATTGTAATCTGTTTAAACCAGCCAACCAGCACGCTTTACTAAATCGCTCCGGCGAGACTAGTGGTCAAACGATCCCCGAGTCGTAAGACACCTTTTAAAAAAGTTCGACAAAACAAAATTCGATTACACGGAAATGGACATGCGAGGCACGCCCATGGGGTCTTCTGTTTTAGATAGTTCACAACCTGTTAAAGGCGATGCAAACGATGGCAATCGTCGCACGCTGGAACTCGGCACTACGACGGCATCGACAGCCGACGCCAGAAGCGACGCGATGACCGCGTCGACTTTGCCTGTTCAGCAATTACTCTTCAATGCCAATGGTGCCTTCGGTGGAACCGCTGAAAGCGATACGGCGAAAGCCGCACCAACAGCCGAAGAGCAGGCAGCCGCCGGCGAGAATGCCCAGCAAGGTGATGCTGCTACGCGCGACAAACCGCTGACCATTAACGACATTGGCGAAGTTCCGATCTTCTTTATTCTGGACAATCGTCCAAACACCGGTGACAAACTGGCGCCGCCAGTAGGTCTGCACGATCCGGACAAAACCACCCCTCTGCAAATCACCGACGACAAAGGTCGCGTGATCACAACAGACTCCGGCGACAAGAACGTCAACTGGTCGATCAACCAAAACGCCGAAACCGGCGACATCGAAACGATCAATTATCCGGACGGCAAAACCAGACAGCTGAAGCACAAAGACGGCGAACTTTCACGCATTGAGACCACCGAGAAAAATGCGGAAGGTCAACCAAGCAAAACAGTTTTCAGCAGAGATCCAGACACGAAAAAATGGTACGCCGAGATCGGCGGTTTAAAAGCAGAACTGCCAGGCGATATTCAATTCTCAAAAGACGGAACGCTTTCATTCCAAATTGACAATCAAGGGAAGTGGCGTGCAGAGCGCCCTGACGGCACTGTAGCCATCGAACGCACCATCTCTTCCGGAGCGCGTGTCGCGTTCAACGACGACAATACCGTTCAGCTCCTCACCAGACCAGACAAATCTAAAGTCGACTGCGTCAGAGAAAAAGGCGAACTGACAACAATCAACGAAATCGGCGCAGATGGAAAAACAACATCGTGGGCAAAGAACGGCGAGAAGTGGGTTTCCAACACAACCCCTCCACAAGAACGCACCGCATTTGAAGTCAATGACAATGGCAACGTTTCTTTCGTCGGAGCCGACAACGTTAAGCACACCATCACCGGTGGTGGCGTCGAGCTAAACCAAAATCCAAACGGTTCTGAATTCAAATTCGACAAAGAAGGCAGATTCACGGATCTCAAAGACGCCAACGGACTCAAGGTCAAAGGCATTGTCTACGATCAAGAATCCGGAAAAGTTTTGCGTTCGCAAATTGGTGCCGAAGGTGGACAAACCTGCACGTATGAACGCGAAGGTCTGGGCAACTCCTGGATCTACACAGTCAATGACGCCAGCGGAAATCCGATCAAATCAGATCGCTGGTTCGGTGATATCACCGTTGGAAAAGACGGAACCTACGCCTACAACGAAGATCCAAGACACGGCCGCAACAAAGAAGGCATGTGGGCTGTTTATAAATTGGACGGCACACAATTCTTGCTCAAAGATGACGGTCAAGGCTCTCGCGCCATCTTCGACATGAACAAACAATTGCTTCAACTGGAGCGCCAAAACGGCACCAGACTCGAAGTTGCAAGAACCAACGGCTTCGCCACACAGATCATAGACACGCAATTAAACGGCGAGCAAATCAAATACACATTCGATCCGGCCAGCGCTTCCTACCGCTCGGACAACCCGAACGCTCGTCCACTGAAGAAAGTGGAGTCCACCGGCGATGGTATCACTCAGATAACCGATATCGCAGGCACCGTTCAATCGATCAACATTGATGGTTCCAGTCTCGTTAAAAACGCAGACGGCTCGGCTTCCGAAGTCGACAGCCTGGGACAAGTTCGCAAAACGATTTCGAAAGACGGAAGCGTTAGCCGTTCCTTCAACTGGGAAAATGGCAAACTGGTTTCTGTCAACGAATCCAGAAAAGGCGGCGAGACGCGCACCATCGCAGGCAAGGATATGACTGCCGGAAGCGATGGTATCATTCGCTACACCGATGTCGACGGACAGAAATTGTCTACCACCGCCGATGGTTCATGGCAGCAGTGGCAAACCATCAACGGCAGAGATTTCCTCGCCAAGACCGTCAGCCCGAAAGGATATATGAGAACGTTCGTTCGCGATGAAAGCGGCGAACCAATTTCGATGCTCGACAGCAAACCGACAAAAGATGGTCAGGTGCAAACCGAAGAATATCGCCGAGTCATGGAAAACGGCAAATACTCTGATTCCTGGGGTAAAGTCGGCAAAGATGGAAAAGTCACCGCGCGCCACAACGTCAACATTCTGGACAACGGAACCTATTCATATCTCGATAGCAACGGCAAAGACAAAATTGCAAAGGTCGGCGACCGCGGCTTAGAAGGCGGCTTCTCCGACGGCGTTGATGAAGCGCGTGAACGTTTGACCGAACTGATGGAATCACATCTTGATGAAGCGCAGAAAAAACGCTTTCAAACCATCCTCGACCGTTTCGAAAAACGCGGCAAAGAAAGAATTGAAGCGCAAACTGCAGGTGGTTTAGACCCTGAAAAGTCCAGCGAAGAGTGGGATATCAAAATCTCCAAGACTTACGACCACCTCTCACAAATGCTCGATCCGAATGCGCCTAACGCGCAATACGATCTGAAGACACGCGCCAAACTTGTTGAGAACGCAGCGTTTGCAATGGCTGCGCCAGTAAAGGCTAACGACCAGGGCAACTGGGGTTGCTGCTGGATGATCTCTGGTGTCTATTGTGGTGTCATTCAATACCCGGACAAAATGGCTTCGATGTTATCGCAACTGGCGACGACCGGCAAATACACCGACAACAACGGCAAGTCATGGGATCCGCCGAAGCATCTTCTTTCTCTGACCAATCAAGGTTCGAGCTGGACCATCGAGAACTGCGGCAACACCCGTCGCAGCCCGGTATCAGAAATCTGGACCAGCGTAGCAGCTTATATGTCCAACGACGGACGTCGCATGGACCGCGGAGCCGGCGGTGGTCACGGACAGGCGATGAACCACGCGATGAAGCAAATCACAGGCGACACCTGGAAAGTAACCGGCGAACGCAATATGATGGGCACCAGCTTGAAGCAAGAGCTGCTAACCAAGGGCGGTTTCGTCTGCTTGATGCCAGGTCACATGTATCTCGGCGCTCTGGAAAAACACGGCAGCGAGTGGAAACTAGTCGCCAGCATGCAACACGGCGATGGCGGCAGACGTGTCAACGGCACCGTCACCGATCTAGCCAGCTGGAATGTTCAAAGAACTCAAATGCGTTACAACCCGGACATCGACCTGCCGGAATGCAAAGATCAACCAATCGGACCTGGACAAGGACCTCCCGGAGGTTGGGACGGTGGCGGTGGTCGCGGCGGCGGTGGTCGCTGGAGACCAGGGTTCTTCATCCGGCGGTTGTTCCGCGGCGGTTGCGAAGGCGGTTGCTGTAGCGACTGTTCTTCAGGAGACTGGAGAAGCGCTCAGGATGAGGCATACCGCAATCGCAGATCTCGAGAGGCCATGGATCGCGAATCAGCCAGTCGTCTCGAACAGATGGCTTCGGATATTCTCGACGATGACAGACGGTTCAATCTGCGCAGAAGACCAAGTCGCGCGGCCTAAACGCGGATTGCCAGAGCCATAGCATCGAACGACCAGATCGCGCCTTTGGGAGATTTATCCAGAGCGATTTTAAATACAAAAGTTTCCAGCAAATCAAATGCTTGGAGAGAAATTTTATCGTGCATATAGGAGAATAATGCCAATGCAAAATCAATCCGGAGGCATAGGCTTAGTGAGCGAATCAGCTAAAACCATCACCAATCATGGTGGCATCGAGCAAATGACTTTGCCGGACGGCTTTGCGCCGGTCAACATGTCTGCCGCGAGAGCTCAACACAATAACGCCGAATACAAATGGTTGGCTTCAACCGTAAAAATCTGCTACGAGCAGCTAAACCAGCCACTCATGGCTGAAGACATCGGTGTGATGAAACGTCTTTTCGAACAACCGTTTGAAGCAAACACAACCAGGCGATCGCTAAATTTATATGGTGAAGATCAAAACGCTCCTGACGATAGTGACGCATATGGTGCACTGTGCCAGAGCTTCGTCTGTGGCGGCGCCCTAGTTCCCGACGGCAGCTGCATCGACATGGACGACAGCAAATGGGAGATGCGCAAACTTGGTGACAAAACAGTTTTGCTGGCTCATCTGAAATACATGCATCCATCAGGCGATCGCAGCAGCAAAGAAGCGATCATGATCATGCCGCGTCCTTGTGATGAATCAGGCTGCTTCTATCTCTGGCTCGAAGGAAACACCCAGGAGTTGCGCAAGCACGAAGGCAGTTTCATTAATGCAATCGAGCACGGCAAGTTTAAATCGCTCAAGTAATCAAACCTATTGATTCGCAGGTTTCGCAGGTGGGTTTGGTGGCATAACGACGTATGTGAATGGAACCAAATGCCTCGATGACAGCATCACGCCGGCAGGAAGAAACGACTTCAAGAGAAACGGTGGAGTAATTCTCACCGTAGTTTTGACTGATATATCTCCATCAACGGCGCCACCCATCGGGGCTGGCGGGACATCTCTAACCGTCTCGATCACTTCAGGATTTTCCATCACCTTCATCGGCAAGTCCGTTGGTGAGTGCTTTCTGATTACAGCGACCGCTCTTTGATAAGGCGAAGAATTTGGTTGCACTTTATGCGCAGGCGAGGGCAACGATTCGGCGGATGGGCCAGAACCAGCTGCTCGTGCGGCGTCTCGGCAGACGTTATCGTTGATCGTAGATCCGAGTGCGATAAATCCGAGGTCAATTCCTGCAAGAACTATCGGTACACAAATCATCATCGCCGCACAAAGTTCGACCGCACCCTGCCCTACAGAACGGCTGTGCATGCGGCGTCCGTGACGCGGCTTCTGAACTTTACTGATTAAACTATTATCGCTGACTCGCATTTTAAAATTTCCTGTTTTATATAAAGTAGACAGTTTGTCTAAGACCGGTGGACTCTGATTCGAATTGAAAACTGACGCGAGCTCCGGCTGGGGCTTCTTGTCCAGCGGGCAGAACTTGCGCATGTCGCGCTTGCAGTTCTTCCAAAATTGATTGATAAGCTGCAGAGGGGACTTCAACTACTGCGATCTTGTCTCTGTTTCTCAACACATCAAGCGCCATTCTCATGACCACATTTGCCGACGCTCTGCCTTCATCAAATGTAGAACACGAAGCGTGGTTGATCCGGATTGCCACTTTCTTGTCGGCTGGAATATCGAGTCCAGCATTGCGTTCTAAACCGATTGCTTTTCCCTGGTGAAACCAGAGAGTTTCATAGGCAGTCTTTTTGTCTTGTTTTCCAGCTTCGTAATACTTGATCGAAGACTCAACAACAGAACGTATTGAAAAAGACTCGTGTTGAAATTCCGTTTGGGAAGTAACCGTTTCAGCTTCGATAAAATAGTCCGGAACGATTGGCTCATGAGCGGACGAGGTAGCGGCGGTTCCGTTGGTTGTTTCACCCCCAGCGGTTTCTACGCAATCTGCAAACATCGGCAGAACTGTGGCACCAAGGGTAACTGACAAACAAAGTACAACGGGCAAAAGGGATTTGGTCTTGAGAGTGGAGTTGAACATGATGGCTTTCCTATTCGTTAATAAAGTAGTAGTGTGACGTCGGATCTTTGGACAAATTTTCCCATTGCGAATGGGCGGAAACTTTGATCACTGCTGGTGCAAACGGTCCTTGATATAGTGCGGCGATCGTGCAGTCTGCGCTCAGACCGATGGAATAAATACAAGGAGTGGGGACACTATTGGCACCACCAGGCAGCCACTCGTCAGGCAGTTTGTTACCGCCGCTAAACACCGCGCTTCGTGCGCCATCACCTGTGGTGACCAACAATTCGAGTTGCGGTTTGTTGAGGGTGACTCCGCACATCGCCAGAGATTCTGACCACCACTTCTCGTTTTTCATCAAGGCTTGTGCTTCTGTGTATTTTTCACAATGCCCTAACCGTCTGCTGAGTTCAGAAAACACACCTTGCGCAACCATGTATCTAACGGGCATAAACGAAAGGTTTATCAGTGGCAGAAACACAAAACAAATCAGTATCGAGAAGATGGCACCAAACTCGGTGACTTGTCCTTTCTTCGTACGCGGTCTATAACTTTTCATTTTCCTGGTCCTTGAATTACTGTGATGAAGTATTGCTTGCCGATTAATCCGTTCGTTCAATTACTGCTGAAGACAGGCTCCCGTTGTGCTTGCCGCACCAGTAGAGTGCAACACGCCTCCGGAACTGAAGCCTAAACCAGTTTCAACTTTGAGTCGGAGCGACACACGAGCAGCCGATGGTGCATTACCTGCAGTGGCAGGCTCTACGCGATTAGGAAGCATTACTCTTGCCGGAGCGATAGTGTTGTCGACTGGTGCAGGAAGGCTGGACAATTTAAAAACAAGATCGTTGTCGTCGCCGGGAAGTCGCATACCATCAGGCAATTCACCTTTGTATAAACGCATTGCCGGAGCTTGAAGGTCAAGCACATACCCCTGAGCCACATCGTTTTTGTCTAAGTCGCCAAAGTGTTTCAGTTCTTCAACGTTACTTTCAACATCGTCGACGCGACCAACTTTGAGATCGCGAAGTTGAGGCTCGTCAACTTTCATCCACGGCAACGTCATTGCGTAGGTTGTCTTCACATCGTCAAAACGTTGTCGCATCGCTGTCATCGCCTCGGTTTCAGCCAAACTGGAAACTCGTTGACGTTCTTTCTCCAACAAACCGGCCGAATCGCGCGCTTCAGTCAAAAGTGGCTCTGCGAAATTTTCCAGATCCGGAAATACTTTTTTGGTTTCCTCGTAGTCCTGGCGTGAGGAATAAACCAGTTGTCTGCAACGAGCGACCATGTTGTTCATCTGTCCGATGCGATCGCGATCGTTCAATTTCTTGGCGCCTGCAAGTGCGATTTCATCGGCGGACGTTTGCAGACGGTTGTTAACGAAGTAAAGCCCGGCGAATGAGTAGCCGATTATCATCGCTACGCTTATCACCGCGAAGGTCACGCAAGTGACGACCAGGATATTTCCGGTCCGTTGACGCGAACTGGCAGCTCGTGATGAATGATTCTGTCGGTTTCCACTTGTAGTTTTGGTCTTCATGTCTTTGTTCGTCCGTTTGAATCGCTGTTTTTTTGCCCGGTGCGCTTTTCTCGGCGCCCTATATTTCAAGAATAGCGGCGGCGTGTCCCACCCCTGTCCTCGAAATGTCCTCGAAATGTCCCCACGCGAAAAGCCCGGGCGACCAGCCCGAGCTTTGGTGAAACGCATATATTGTTCTGTTCTAGCTGCCTTGCCCAGTCACAAAGAAGAGGTGCTGGCGCATGCCCTCCGGCTCTGACTCGAGGTTGAAACGAACCTGACCGGCATTTGATTGATCGGCTTTTTGCGGAATTTCCTTGCAGCCCCGAGCTTGCAGTTCGTTTGAAATCCTTGAAAACGACTCGGTGGGAATTGTCATCGTGATAATCGAATTGGCTTTATGGTACGCACTCAGCGACATTCTCATCAGCGAAAACGCAGCCGCTTTGCATTCCTCTTCGCCCGGACTCTTCTTATGGCTGACCTTGACGTATAGAATGTCACCACGCCCGATGTTAAACTCGGCCAGCTTTTCCATCCCAATCGGTTTGCCATCGTGATACCAAACCGCTTCGTACTCTTTGGCTTCATCAGGATTTGTGGACAGAGCAAACTTCGTCTTTATCTTCGCGACTGCGTTGATGGTTGAGCCTCTGTAGACGAACTGTCTTTGCAGTTCTTCCGTTTGAAGTTTGACGTCCCAGGCTCGTTGTTCAGAAGCGCGCGCAGGGGACAGAATGGAGATTAGTGCCACCGCCAACAGTGCCATGCCCGGCATCAATTTCTTACCATTTTTCGATCGTGTAAACATAACTGCTCCAACTAAATTTGATAAAACTAACCATTCGTTCGACGAAGCCCCTGGGACGAGGAGCGGCTTCTACAGCCGCGCCCCGTTCCTCATTTACATGGACTGGGCTAACTTGCATGCCTTCTCCGCATCAGGCATTCCGAAACCGAATTTAGAGCTACGACCACCGCTGACTCCATGACAGCTCTGAATCATGATCGATTGAACTTGCTTGTTTGTGAGCTTCGGATTGATGCTCAGGATCAGAGCAGCGACGCCGGCAACAATAGGGCTGGAGAACGAACTTCCTGATACAGTTGCTCCGGTGCCATCCGGATTGCTAACCGGGATATCGAGTCCAGGAGCGGCGAAGTCGACACAACGACCAGAGCTGGCTGCCCAACCACCATTGGTTGCAAGCATATCGACCAGTCGTAACGGAGCTGGTTTGCCTGGAATTACAACGACTTCTTGTAACGCTGAAACTGTGTCCAGATATGGGCAGTCATCGAAGTCTTTAACGGTTCCATCATTACCGGCTGACACATAGATCAAACCGTTTTTGTGATAGTAGAAGTATTTAAACATCTCGTGCAGTACTTCCATATCTTTATCGTTCATGTTCGAGTAGCTTACGTTGACGATTCGAGCGCCGGAGTTGATGGCAATTACCATGCCGGCTACCAGAGAGAGCTCATCTGCAGAGGCTTGACCTCCGAAAGGCGCGTCACAAATTTTGATCGGGTAGATGTTGGCACCAGGGGCAATACCGACCGAATTTTTCCCATTTTGTCTACCCGCAGCGGCAGCGGCAACCCAAGTACCGTGTCCATTATTGTCCATGATACCCATGCTGAGGGTCTGCGCTCTGTTCGCCCAGCCTTCCATTTCCTTGTCGATGTCTTCGACGTCATCGCTGAACAAACCTGTTCCAAGAAAACCATCTAGTGCATCTTCAACTTTTTCACCAATTTCCTTATGAATTCCAGACACGTCAGCACCCCAACTTGGAGTAACGCCGGTGTCTCCCTGCCACGAACATCCCGTATCAAGAACAGCAATTCTAGATCGTTGCCCGAATTGCGCAAGCGTTGCGTAACCCACATCCCAGGCTTTATAACAGTTCATCACAGGCAACTGCCATGATGACGACATACGCGGCTCGGTCGGCACATAGTCAGCGGTAACACGTTTGTTGAAACTTATTGCTTTGAAATTCTTTTTGTCTTTGCTCAACTTTTTCTCGAGCTCTTGCGATTTTCCTTTTTCAGCTTGAACGATCAACACTTTCATTGGTCCTGTTCCTATGGCACCGAGGACAGTACCATGTGCATCTTCGAATGCCTGTTTCAGATCATCCTTCTCAGCCTTGGCATCAGGCATTACCAGAAGAATATCTTTGTTTGAGAAATCTCGGAAATAACTTTTGCCACCACCTCGGCGAGCAACTTCTTTTTTATATTGAACAAGCCGTTGTTGCTGAATACTTTGAGCCTGCTTGCCAGCCGTCCGCGCTTGCGGATTAGCAGCCGGTTTTGCACCAACCGGCGGTGCGCTCTGTGCCGGCAAGCCGATGGCCGACAATCCGATGATCGCCGCCAAACTAATGAGGCCTGCTTTCTGAGTTTGTTTCCCGTCGACTAATTTGACCAACCTGCTAATCATTTGAATTAAACCTCTTAATTGGAACTTTGGTGAGACTTCTCTGAATCCGGCACCCGCCGTACAACGCCTCATACGAACTACTTTAGTCGCCGGACGTCTCAGCCTTGTCCTCGGTTTGTCCCCAAAATGTCTCTGTCACGGGAGCGTTTATAAACACGCCAGCGGTGCCGGTTTCTGCGAAACTCGCCGAGACCTGGCATGGTCCTTTTTCAAAAAAATCGATCAGCGCCATTAATTTGCTGTTTCTTTTTTCTAAGCGGTTGCTCCCCGCAAATACCTGGTAGTAGTTAACGTCAAAGATAGGGGCGGTTAGCGCACTGGGTCAAAATTGCGCTGTCGAAAAGCAAAAGTGATTGCACATATATGGATGATGCTGATTGTCGGAAAAACAAGACCAGCGGACTTAGATATATGTATGCAAATCGCGCGATTACACCGAAGATGGCGAAAGACATTCGACCGCACATCTTCAATTGCTTAGAGCGACCGTGAGCGCTTTCGTTTTACTCAAAACCAAATACTATCTTACGGAGATCAAGAAGATTGTCTTCAGTCCTTGACCTTCAAAGCCTCGTCAATGTCGTGACAAAGTTGGATGTATTCTTTTTCGAACTCCGCACCAAGTTCCATTCCAGCGATGGACATCGCCGATGCCATGTAATCGATTTCTTGTTTGCGCGCAATCATTTCATCGAGATGTGCTTTGGCTGTCATTTTTGCCACATCGCCTGTTCCGGCGACCTCTGCATTCAGTTCAACAAAAACAACACTGCCGTCCGGCAACACTTTCATGTTACGTCTGTCGAAACCGAGAGCTTCAAGCCGCTCAAGTTCCGATTGCGTATGACTGGAATAGTTCGAATTGTTAGCGATGATCTTTTCCTCCTACCGTTGCATCGATGGTGAATATTGAGGCGTAGCGCGCAGATCGACACGCTGCACTCTGCCTAGTTCATCGCCGAAACGATCCCAAATTTTCCGTGCACGATCGAGTTCTTGTTGTGTTGCTGTCGAGTAATCTAGTAGATCAGGTTTTTCTTTCGTTCCTGTCCATCCAGGAATTTTGTCTAGAGAACCTTCAGCAGGCAAACCAAGTTCCGCTCTACCGGCTTGTGAATTGAGCCACTCATTGACGCGGCTTTGCGCGCCCTCGATGCTCTCTTGTATTTTGCCTGACTGCTGTTGGACGAATCGTTTAGCCTCTGCCGATGCGACGCCGAGCTTGCCGGTTTTCTCATCGCCGAGGAAATCTTTTTGGCTTTGTTTCCAGCTATCGACTGAAGAAATTTGCGTTGGATTCTCCGGATTTCCATAGACGACATGCCGGTCTTGGAAGAATACCGCTTTTCCTGGTCCTCGCAAACCAACGATCTTGCTGAGCCCACCCGGTCCCGCGTAATTGTCAATGCCGTCTGCGTCTATCAATCCACGGGAGAATCTATTCCAGGAATTTCCTTCGTTTGGAACATACCAGTGGTCCAGTCCGGTTCTCTTCAAAAGCGCCTGTTCATCAGGTGTTAGCTTGACTGCTTTCGAGCCTTTCGGTGCGCCCGGAACTTCGATCAAACCGTCCGGACCAAGAGCAAGTGGATTGGAAATTTTATCCTTGAGCGTCTTCAGCGCGGCTGTTTCAAGCTCGCTCATGGCGCGATTTTCTGCTTTAATGGAACCTTGAATTGCGCCACCATAAATCATCGCCATGAATTCCGGCGGTGCAACCTGGTGTTCCAGGATCGCCTGTTTGATTCCCGCGATTCGATCAGCCGGCAAATCGGCAAGATGTTTCTTGGCGAAGTGTTCGAATGCCGAGGCACCATCAACGTTGTGAGTGGTGAAGTTAAACTTGGTTTTCAATCCATCAGAGAACATTGCCGATAGCAAAAGATCTTGTGTCTCTGCTTTGGTAAAGTTGTTGCGAGCCGCATAATCAACCGCGGCACCGAATTCGCGTTGAGTGTGCTTCCAATTGATCGCTTGCTCCGGATCGATGTCCACCATACGTGCGCCGTGTTCGCGAACTGTTTGCAAACCATCCAAAATCTGATTCTTTTCGGCTTCAGAGAGATCGAGCTTCTTAGCTAAACTATCAAATTCCTCGCCAACATTTTTGCCGTCGAGTGTTTTCCAACTTTGCAAATCGTCTGTCAGTTGCGGTCTTACACGATCGAACTCGGACTGCGCGTATGCAGGGAATTCGGATTCGATTAAGTTGCCTTTCGAGTCTATAATCTCACCTTTCTCGTTAACGGTCTGTCCACGCTCGTTGACCAAACGACCTTGCGGGTTTTCTCCTCGCATAGACGGAGAATATTCCGGTGTGGTGCGCAAACTGACTCGTTGTTCTCTGCCCAATTCATCGCCGAAACGATCCCAGATTTTCCGCGCACGGCCCAGTTCTTCAGGCGTCGCTGTCGAGTAATCTATCATGTCCGGTTTGTCTTTCGTTCCTGTCCATCCAGGAATTTTATCGATTGAACCTTCCGCAGGCAAACCAAGTTCAGCTCGACCAGCTGGAGAATTGATCCATTCATTTACTCGAACTTGCGCACCATCAATGTTGGCTTGCACGTTGACCGATTGTTGTTCGACAAATCGTCTTGCTTCCGGCGTTGCCACTCCGAGTTTGCCATTTTCGGGATTGCCGAGGAAGTCTCGTTGACTTTGTTTCCAACTATCGACCGATGAAATTTGCGTCGGATTCTCAGGGTTGCCGTACATCACGTGACGGTCCTGGAAGAAGATTGCTTTACCAGGTCCTCGCAGTCCGACAATTTTGCTGAGACCGCCTGGACCGGCGTAGTTGTCGATGCCGTCTGCATCTATCAAACCGCGCGAGAATTTGTTCCAGGCGTTTCCTTCGTTAGGAACATACCAGTGATCTAGACCAGTGCGACCCAGGAGCGCCTGTTCATCAGGTGTGAGCTTGACAGCTTTAGCACCGGCAGGTGCGCCGGGCACATCAATTAAACCATCCGGTCCCAGCGCCAGTGGATTGGAAATCTTGTCCTTGAGCGTCTTCAGCGCTGCGTTCTCAACGTCGGTCATGATCCGATTTTCTGCTTTAAACGAACCTTGAATTGCGCCACCATAAATCACTGCCATAAAATCCGGCGGTGCAACCTGGTGTTCTAGTATCGCCTGCTTGATGCCGGCGAGCCGCTCGGCAGGCAGATCGGCAAGATGTGTTCTGGCGAAGTGTTCGAACGCCGTCGCGCCATCTACGTTGTGCGTAGTGAAGTTAAACTTGGTCTTCAATCCATCGGAGAACATCGCGGAGAGCAGAAGATCTTGTGTCTCTGCTTTGCTGAAATTATTTCGTGCCGCATAGTCAACCGCGGCACCGAATTCACGCTGGGTATGTTTCCAATTGATCGCTTGCTCGGGATCGATGTCGACCATGCGCGCGCCATGTTCGCGAACAGTTTGCAGACCATCGAGAATTTGATTCTTTTCACTCTCTGAGAGATTGAGCTTCTTGGCGAGTTCATCGAATTCTTCGCCAACATTTTTTCCGTCCAGCGTTTTCCAATTTTTCAAGTCATCGACCAGCTGCGGTCTGACTCGATCGAATTCAGACTGCGGATATTTTGGAAACTCAGCTTCAATCAAGTTGCCTTTCGAATCGGCGATTTGTCCGTGTTCGTTTATTGTCTGTCCACGGTCATCGATCAAACGACCACGCTCGTTGACGAGCCTTCCTTTCGCATCAGTCAGTCTGCCGGCAGCAGGAGCTTCCGGCTTCGCAACGGTAGCTTCCGGTGTCCCGACGGGAGCTTCCGGTCCACCGACGATCTGATCGCCATCTTGCAATTTCGCCTTGCCGGTAACAGTCTCCACCGACCCATCAACACGTCGAATCTGAACCGGCTCTCCTGGCTTGGCATGAACGATTGCTTCGGTGGCACCGGTGACAGCATTAGTCTCTTTACTGACATTCAAAACATACCTGGTACCAGATGCGATGCCCTTAAACGCAATCGGCATGATCGCGCCGACACCGGCGCCGAGCATTGTTTGCGTCAGCAGATTACCCGTATCGAGTCCATTAGGATTAAACGGTGCATCAGCAAGGGTAGCAATCGCGTTACCGCCTGCACCAATCGCAGTGCTCTCGCCGACTTGTCTGGCCAACTGCTGTGCTGAACTCTTGCCCGCCTCGGCAGCTTGTGTCTTAAGCGCTGTAACGCCTTGTTCAATCGCGGTACCGTAGTTTTTAGCGACACTACCAGCCAAAGTTTTTGCCAATTCCTGAGAGGCTTCAGCAGTCAGTGAAGGTGCTGCTTGTTTAATCAATTCAAGCGCTTGCTTCTCACCAAAGTTCTTACCTGTTTGCATCAATGTTTGAGCAAGTGCGCTCTCAACAGCCGCGCGTTCGGCGACGTGAACCCCGGTCATCGCAGTGACCATCGCGCCATCCGCGACAATTGCCTTGGCGCCTTGACCAAACACTGAGGTGATCGATCCGGCTGGTGGTAGAACGAAAATCAATCCGCCCGCGACGCCACCATGGACGATGTCACGAAGAATGTGCTTGGTGTCGTAATCGTTGCCTTCAATCGCCCACTTAGTTCCGACGGAAAGCGCTGCACCACCTGCGGCGGCCACGCTGGCATACGCGGCGAGCGCGGCTGCTGAAGCGCCTGCAGTGAAAGGCGCCGCGGCCAGGGCCGCCGCCGTGATCGTAGCCGTTATAACTAACTCTGCTAATTTCTCTTTCGATTGTTTATGTTGTTCAAATGACTTGTTAAAGAACTCATCCATTGCCTGTTGCTTATCCAGCGGGAGTGTTTGATAGATTCGTTGATACTCTTCTAACGAATTAGCAGTTTGGTCGATCGACCTTCTCATCGTCAACGACGTGCCATCAACACTGGCACCGCTATCACTGCGCAGTGCAGTCCAGACATTGTCATGGAAGGTCTGCCTGCCATCCGACTCGGTCGGAGTCAGAAGTTTTTTGAACTCGTTTCGTTCGCTATCATCTACCTTCGCGAGCACGACATCATCAAGAGTGCGTCCGTATTTACTGGCGAACTCATCTTTCGTTTGCTGAAGTTTGACAAAACCTTCGCTGTCTTTATGAAACTGTTCGAGAACCGGTTTCAAGTCCTCACCCTTGTCTTTGCGATCAAGGCTCATTAGTTGAATCCGATCAGCGATTGTCAGTTTGCCACCATTAGCAACGGCGATGTCGATCACTTTATTCTCCTCCGCGGAGAATTTCAGTCGTGTAGCCGCTCGTTCTTCAGGTGTTGCGACAGCCGCAGCCTCGACCACCGTTTTCCGGTCGAAGCCCAGATTGAGCTTATCTTGAACGGTGAGAGTTCCATTGGCGATAAAGGCCTCAGTTTTCGCACGAATATTGATGTGCTGATCGACCGGCATGTTTCGCGCTTGCGCACGATGATAGTTTTCAACAATAAGTTTGCGAACAACTTCATCTTCGGGCGACCGTTGATCGGCTGGCTTTGCTAAACGCTCGCGAAGTTGCGGATCCGCTTCCAGAGCCTTTTGCGATTGAGCGAGAATTGCAGATGGTTTTGCATCGCCAGCAACGGATAGTTGCAGAAGTTTATCAAGTTGATCCGGCTGAGGAATTGTTCCTGTCTTTTCAGCCTTGTCGATCAATCGTTGCGCCAACAGCGCTTCCCTTTCATTAAACTCTGATTCGGCCCTGATGAACTCGCGAACTTCCTTTGCAAAAGCCGGATTGCTCTTGATCTTTGCAGCATCATCAGGCGTCATCTTGGCAAAATTGCTGAGAATATTTTTGGCATCATAGCTGGTGCCAATGCCAATGAAGTCGCTGCCTTTGTTGTCTGCAATAGTGTCGGTTAGGGAGCGATGAACCTTTTGCGATTCCAAATAAGTCGGCTTACTGGCTTTGTCTTCCAACATTTGCATTATGCGGGTGCGTTCGCCCTGATCGGCAAACTTGCCCAGCACATTCTCGATATCGCGGCGAAACTCTTTACCCTGCAACGGATCGCGCAGCAAGTCGTAATCATTTTCGCTTAGATTTTCGGCGCGTGACATCAGATCCTGGCGCGAATGTCCGGATCCCCAACCAAACGGTCCCCAAGCTTCTTTGTGGGTTCCCGCCATTTCAGTGGCGATGTTTTCGCGACCATATTTGACTAACGATTTCCAAACTTCGGTTTCGCGATCGCTACCGCGGTCGGTGAACACTTTGTTGATTTTGTCGTAATAACTCTTCGCTTCTTTTTCTTCAGGAGTCTGAGGCTCGCGTTTTTCCTCTGTCAGTTTTGCTCCGAGATTAAACTGCTGTCGTTCAGCCTCTGACACATTCTTGGCAGCAAGCGCGACATTTTCTCTGCTGTCGAGAATCCACTTGCCGGTGTTTTCTTCTGTGATGGTCTTGAGTGAAATTCGACCTTCAGTGATATAGTCGCGGGCAACCGGATCGATAAGATCGGCAACAGCTAATTTGGTGCGTCCGAGGGTGACATTTCCATCAGCATCAGCGCGATTGTACATTCGCTCGACACTGGACGATTGCCAACCGTTCTTAGGAAAAGCAACGGTCAACTGCTTCATGAAGTTTTCGTCAGCGAGCAGATCTCTTCGCGCCTGCACCGCGGATGGTGAATCGCCACGCAAAGCCTCGCCCAGTAAACGCGCATCTTTGGATTCGATAGCGATGGTGGCGAGATCTTTTACATCCTGCGGCGATTTCTTATCGACGCCTTTTTCCAAAAGCTCAAGAGATTTCAAAGTCTGCGGAGTAACGTCACTGCCCAGTTCTCGAACTGCGTCTTTCCAGGTCTTGCCATAGTCTCGTTTGAAATTTTCATCGAGCTCTTTGATTTGTGGTTCGTTTAAAGTTTCAAATACAGCTCGGATAGCCACATTTCCGCGATCACTGTCGGAGCGTGTTCGATTGATTGCCACCATCAACGCACCAGCGTCGTTGGTTTTTGCATCGACACGATTGAGCGCCGAAGTGATCTCCGCGTGTTTTACATTTTGGGGACCATCGAATTTAACATCGATTTCTTTTCTGAGCGAACTACCCTGAAAATCCGCGGTCCGATCGATGCCCGACTTGTCTGCGTTTGCAGCAGCCAATTGTTTTGCTTTTGCCGGATCTCCAAATTTCTCTTCGTAAATTTGTTCGATGGCACGGCGGTCAGCTTGAGTAATCGGTTCAAGAATTCGAGAAACTTTGTCCTGGTCCGGGTTGTTGAAAAGTCCCAACCTTTTGCGCGTTAACGCGGAATGCAAGTCTTCGGCCGATTGCTCCAACGTTTTGCGATCTAGAATCGGCGCCTTGGTTTTCTCACCAACTGCAGGCTGCTTATGATCCGCGGCTGGCGCCGACGCGTCCGATGGTTTTCCAGGTGCGCGCGTCGAATCCAGCGGAGCAATGATGACAGGCAAACTCTCTGCGCCAGTTTTCGGCTTGTCCGCAGGCTTTGCTGGTGCGGACGTCGCATCTTTTGGAACAGCAAGCGCCGGCAACTGATCTACAGCAGCGTTTGGCTTTTCCACAACTGGAGCCGGTTTCAGGGCAGTCGCATCCGGCGTGGTCGCCTGCAGCGACAGCGTCGTCCGCGTGTCTAACGTGGATTCGGCAGAACCCGCACCCGCGTCGGTGGTAGCCTTTTTGTCTTTCACCGTTTCGGCTACGCCAGTATTGGAATTTGCTGCCATGCTCTAATCCAAATATACTCTTGTTCTTTATTTGCCCAAATCAGGTAACCTGTAAGCATTTTGAGGCAAATCAAACGGCGATTTCCCCGAAAACCTGAATCTGCGGACATATTGGTTTTAAGTAAGTCCGCACTTGACAGCCAGGCTTATCGAGGCGAGGTTTCCGACCATTTAATCGAGAGAAAAACGCGATCGGCCAGCTCGGACCAGCGCTCCAGCTCACCGATCGGAGCGCCGAAGTAGAGATTTTGAACCCGCTGCCCGCTGCCATCGACGTCTATAAAGCACGACATCACGGACCGTTGGCTCTCAAGCCAGTCGCCGCGCACCCGAATAATTCGCCGGTCATTGAGATAGCCCGTGCCCGCCTGCCTGATGGAAAAAGCCGTTTTGTTGTTCAAGCCTTCGATGACGTCGTCGAGATCTTCAATCTCGCTCTCAGTCAAATCATGAAACTGCGAATACAAAACGCTCTGAAACTTCGAAGATCCCGATTTCGACAATGGCTCATCGCGGAAATGATTGCAGAAAAGAATGGCCGGATTGTCAGGCGTGCGAAAAACCACGGTCCTTCGACCGCCCAGATCGACCGGCTCATCAGCGATCCAATCATCGGGCAACTCAAAAGATTTTACGGCACCAAATCGTTGTTCGATTTTCATTGCCAAAATGTTAGCAGAGTGACTGCTTTTTGTATTGCTTAGAGCAAAACAATTGCAGTCTTAAACTTCCTTGCCGGGAGTGCTGACTAGCGAATAGCCCATGCCGTGGACGGTTCGAATCAAAGATTCACCGGAATCCGAATCAATCTTCGTTCGAATTCGGTTGATGTGTTTGCGCACCACATCTGGTGAGGCATCACTGCTGGTGCTCCAAATTCTATCGATAATTGCTTCTGCACTAAAAACTTTATCCGGATAAGACATCAACAATTCCAAAATCGCGAAGTCTTTTGGCATTAACTTTAGGTCCGTATCGCCCTTGGTGACCCGCTTTGCTTGTTTGTCGAGAACGACATCGGCAATCTGCATTTTGTCGGTCGGCGCTTTGACACCACGCCGCAACAATGAACCAACCCGCATGTTTAGTTCACGCAGCTCGAAAGGTTTGGTCAAATAATCATCAGCACCAGCATCAAAGCCAACTTCCTTATCATCCAAATCTCGTCGCCCGGTGAGCATGATCACCGGCGTTGCACCGCCTTGACCACGATATTGTTTCAAAATTTCAATGCCACTGACCTTCGGCAACGTCCAGTCCAGGACAATCACATCATACTCATAGGTCTTCAAGTAGGTGAGCGCCGATAGGCCATCCGAACACTGATCGACATTGTGTTGATGCGCGCTGAGAGACTCGCAAATGTTATCGAGTAAATCGGCGTTATCTTCAACTACAAGGATTTTAGCCATTCGTTCTCTCCGAAGTGGGAATCTGTTGATTAGGCTTCCTCTATTTTCATCTACAATTAGACGGCAGATATTAGGGATGTATAACACTGACCTTGCGAGCAATGCCAACACAGCTGACCCTTACCCAGAAAGCGCGCATCATCGCGGCTGTGCCGCTGACGTTTGTGGCCATCCTCCTTGTATTCTCATTATGGTTGCTGCATCAATCAGAAGTAGACGCGCATCAGTCGGACTTATCCAAGTCCATTATTTCAAAAACCACGGATGCTATGGAAGCCTGCCACGATGTCGGAATCGCTTTTGTTGTTTACGATGCTGCAACCAAGCCGTATTTCGAACAGATATACATCGACAAAGTAAACGCGATGCACCTGCGACTCGCAGACCTGGCGCTCGCGGTGAAAAACGATCCCAAACATTTTACCATCGTCTACAAAGCCGCAGAAGAAGCCGAGGAATCGCTGAAAATCTTAGAAAAGCGAAAAGCAACCTTCAAGGCAGGCGGAAAGCTAGACCTGGTTGAAGCTTTGGACCTCGAAGAAGTGCTCAAAACCATTATTAAACAACTGGAAACAATCATTGCCGACGAAAAAGCTGAGCAAGAAGTTAGAGCGACGCAGCGCACCGGTGCCTTGCTTAAACCCCTTCTAGGCTTGACTCTCCTCAGTATAGCTCTTGCGTTATTGGTCGTTTTTATTTTCCAGAGAGAAACGGATAAACGATGGAAGGTGGTACTCGACAACAGCTATCGCCTGGGAGCTGGGCAGCCGCTGGCAGCAGTGTTAGAAGGGAAGGATGAATTCGCACAAATCGATCGGGTTTTTCATGATGCCACCAATCGACTAAACGAAGCCGCGAGGCTCAAACAACAATTTGTCGCCATGATCAGTCACGATTTGCGAACGCCACTATCGGCGGTGAAAAGCACGCTGGAACTTCTGGGCGATGAAACCTGGGGCGAGCAGTCAGACAAAGCGAAAACCAAGATCGTGCGGGCCGAAGAGAATTTGCGGCACGCCATCAACCTGATTAATAACCTGCTCGATTTAGAAAAGATTCAATCCGGTTCGATTGAATTGAGAACTGAACATGTAAATCTCGGCGAGCTGCTGACACGTTGCGCGAATGTCGTGGCGCCGCTTGCAGAGCGCTCTTCGATAGCAATTACGAGTCCGCCGTCTTGCGCCATTGAACTGCTAGCGGATGATCAGCGACTCTCGCAAGTGATTATAAATCTACTTGGGAATGCAATTAAATTTTCGCCTCCCGGATCAAAAATTACTATTAACGCTGCTCAAGAACAAGACCGAATCAAGGTCTCAATACAAGACCAGGGACCGGGAATACCGGAAGAACTGAGCGAAAAGATCTTCGACCGCTATCAGCAAGTAGACTCCGCTGACGGTGTCAAACACGAGGGTCATGGTTTAGGTCTGGCGATTTGCAAAGCGAT
Source organism: Candidatus Obscuribacter sp. (assembly GCA_021772095.1). Lineage (GTDB taxonomy): Bacteria > Cyanobacteriota > Vampirovibrionia > Obscuribacterales > Obscuribacteraceae > JADYXR01. Next base: position 38,953 of record JADYXR010000218.1, read on the forward strand.
TGTTGATGCTCATGGTGGCACTATAGGCGTGGAGAGTCAGCTCGGAAAAGGCAGCAACTTCTGGATTCGAATCCCACAGGGAGGCGGTCTTTGAGGGCGTCCAGGTTTTGTCTAGACAAAATTTTGATCGCCTCAATTGGCGTGGCCGTGTTCACATCACCACTATCAACAGCAAGCGCTGAAGAGTCGTCGACAAGAATTGAAACCACGCGCCCTGACGTGATGCACACCGAAGCGACGCCGACACAATTAGCATTGAACGAAACAGCGGATACGCCGGAAGAAGCAACCGCGTCTGAATCTACACAAGAGCCAACACGAGTATCTCCGTGTGAAGCGAAACGACCAGCGCAATTCGTTTCGTCTAAATCGCATTCATCGCCACTACAATTGGTGTCACCGGAACCGATAACACCAATAGCTCCGTTAACGCCAACATCACCATCGCCGCCAGCTGAAACAACGCCCCCAGAGGCACCATTAGCTTTGTCCCAAGCACTTCCGAGCGATCTGAGACCGGGTGATGTTTTAAACCCGAGCGCGCAAATTGTTGAGTTGGAAAAAGTGACCAACAATGTCGTTCGATTGCAAATTCAATTGATGAAAATCAGCACGCAATTTCACCTCGCTTGGTTTAAACCGGACAATGCAAAATCGTGGCGCCTGTTTGGATACCGCATGACCGCGTCCAATCTGACCAACGCCGGAATGATCTGCATCGCATCTTCGCGATACAAATACATCAACAATCCCTCTGCCGCACCACGTCCGTTTCTCAAGTCGGGACATATTTTAAACATAATCGGCGCGTCAATGGTGGTTGGTGGCACTTTGACCGAAGCAACGTTAGATCGAGTGCACGATCATCGGCTGGCGAAGAAAGGCTTATCACCTCAATCTCGCCTTCAAGAGTTCAAAACCGTATTAAGCAAACTGAATGGATTGCTTGAACATCGAAAAGCACTTTGGAATTCATGCACTCAACTTTCATCTACTCAAAAAGCAATCATTGCTACAGACGGTTTGGTTCTCAGAGATATTCGAGATCTAACCTGCGCAGAATTCGCGCACTCTTATTGCGACGTTGTTCGCTTGCGAACAAGACGCGACATCGGAAATGTTACCGCTTTGTTCGGCGCATCCACTGCCGGTTATCTGGGTTCTCTAAACTCACTGCTCTCCGTGGCCGACCGACAACCAAAACAAATTGGAGTCGCCGGTATCGGTTTCATCACATCAGGAACGAGCGTCGTCGCTGCTCCAATGATCACTAAAATCGGCGGCGACATCGCAACAAAACGAGCGGAGAAAAATCTAAAAGAAATCCTTCTGGAGAACAACGACGTCGCGCGAGCTCGTTTCAGCAACAACCTACAGACACTCGAGAGCCTCATCGCATCAGCCACTTCGCAAGACACGCAACTACTACAGGCGCTCGGTGCAAGAAAAACAGTTTATTCTCTCAAGAACAAAATGTTCGATTCTCGCCATGAATTTCGTATCCATCGTCGACAAGCAGAAAAACGCGAATTGATCGAACGTCAAATTTTCGCAAGCATCATAGGCGGTACCAATATCGCCCGCGGTTCCATGTTAGCCGTCGCAGGATTCCATCAAACCGACGCACCGAAAAACATATTCAGACTGGTCGCAGCCGCCTCCACCTGCTACATAGCCGGCACCGGCGTGTGGACTTTCGACAACCTTCAAGGCAAAACCAGAGAAGAAATCGCCAAAGCAAGATTCAGAAAATCTCGCCTCTCAGTCGACGCTAGATTGACAGACGACCTTGATTCCCTCGAAGAAATGGAAGACCAAATGTCCATCTACTAATCATCATTTGTTGCAGGTTCATTCCCTTCGACGCCTCCTCCGGATCATTAAGACTTTACAACGAGCAAGATCGCTTCAGAACTAGTATGGAAGCTGAATTGCGTTTCGTTTTGGAGCTTTTAGAGAACTGATCATCGAGTCAGAAAATCCGTATATTTGATCATGTCACCACAGGTAAAAAACAACCGAAATGAACGATAGCACCAAGCAAAAACTTCTCCGCTCGATTTGCCACGCGTCAGCATTGGCGAGCCCGACCGTTGTTGTTCTCGGCGCGCCGATTGCAGTTCTGTTCATCAGTGATGATCCACTCGTAAAAGACAGTGCGAAAGAAGCCTTGAACTTCGCCATATCTACATACTTATGGGCGGCGGTTTTTGGCGGCCTTATGTTCACCCTGATTGGAATTCCAGCTGCCTTAATGGGCTTCGCCGCGTTATGGGCTGTCTCGCTGATCTTTCCGATTGTGGCGATTGCGTCAGTATGCGGCGACCCGGAAAGGCAGTATCGCTACCCTTTCACTATTCGCTTTCTCCCCGTTGATAAACCGCGTTTAACAGCTAACATTTAGGTGTTTCGTAGTTTCTCGGAAGCGCTTTGGTTCTAATGTGCTAAGCAGTAATCTTGAGTCCTCAAAGACTGCAGAGCCAAAGACCAAACGATCGGGAGTACAGTTTATGTCAGATATCGAAGACATCGCTAACGATTACATGCTTAATCGAGACATCGGCGATGCAGATCAAGAGAATGCATTTAGCACTAGAGATGAAGCTCTCAGGGATAGAAACGCTGCTTTCAGAGATCTTGGTTCTAACATCGTGGGCGCGGTTACCGCACTTGTCGGGAGAGTCCCGAGCGGCTCACTCACCGCGACAGCAGACGATTTTCTCATAAAAATCTTTGACCGAAATTACGAAAGCAATATCAGGCTTGCTCGTCTCGACGGTGAGAATTACTCGGGAATAGCTATAGACGCCGGAAACCAAACAATAAACATTGAACTTATTCCTACGCTAGACACCGATAGCAACGTGATCTGGAAACGTTACGATGGTCCAGGAATGGCTCCCGGAGCGTCTTTCGGCACATCGGTAGATCTTACAAAGGCGCTACTGAAGGGAACTTATCAAAACGCTTTTTGCAAAGCTAACATAAAAAACTAGCGAAGAATTTATCCCCGCTCTCGACATTTTCCTGGACAGCGGTACCGGGCGCCTTGGCCCTAAGTCCGACCGTGATTGATCGATCCAGAGAATGCTTCTCGGTTTCAGTATTGCATGTATGCATGCATGCATGCAATACTGATGCTAATTTGCGGTTTTGCCTGAGGGCCTCTGATGCGCATTTCTCAAGCCGGATTTATCCTGGTTCTCGTGCCTGTATTGTTTCAAGTGGTTTTTGTTTCAGTACTACTTTTCGAGATTCAGAAGACCGACGAAATCATTGACGCTCAGTCCCGCTCGAAGTTAATACAGTTCGAGTTTCGTTCGATTATTCAGAAAGCGCAACGCGCTGGAATGGAGTTGGGCAAGTATTCGTCACTGGGCAAAGACCCAGAAAATCTGGCAAAGTGCCAGCGCCTCTTGAAAGAAATTGATTCTGACACACGACAGCTTCGTAAGCACGTAGTGGGCGAGCCGCAATACGCAACGGCGATGGCCAAATTTGATATCAGTTGGAATTCGTTGAAAGAGTCGATGAGTACGGCGCAACACATGATCGACATGCCAGGAAATGCATCGCAGATGGATTTGATGATGCTTTATCAAAGTGTCGAAGAAAAACTCAACGAGATGAATAATCAAGTCAAAGGCTTGTCGATTTACGAAAACGAATCGGGAAAAGATGCAGCTCAGCACAGGCAGTCAGCCAGGTCTTCATTGCACACAATGATTTGGTGGTCGGTTGGGGTCAACGTCGTAATTGCTTTTCTCCTGGCTTACTGGTACTCAAGACGGATCGGCTCAAGAGTGGAAGTCTTGATGGATAACAGCCTGCGGCTAGGTAGAGGTGCGCCGCTCAATCCGCCGATTCATGGATCCGATGAAATTGCCAGGCTCGATCGAACCTTCCACACTGTCGCTAAAGTTATAACGGAAGGCTCGGCCAGAGAGCGCGCGCTTTTCGACAACGCAGTGGATGTGATTTGCGCACTCGATAGTTCCGGAAGAATTACCAAAGTAAATTCAGCCTTCGAGAATACGTTTGGCTACGAGCTAAACGACGTCCTTGAGTGCCATCTCCTTGAATTCATCTTCTCAGAAGATCAAGCAACTACATTTGATTTTCTACAAAACGTGAAAGATAAATCGCTTTCAGGCAATCAACTCGAAAACAGAGTGAGCACCAAAACTGGTGGCACAAAAAATGTGCGATGGTCGGTGACCTGGGGAGAATCACATAAGTCATACTTTTGTGTCGCGCACGACATTACGGAAAGAAAGGCATTGGAACTGGCAAAACAAGATTTCGTCAATATGGTCAGCCATGACCTCCGCTCTCCACTGACAGCACTGCAGGGAACATTTGAGCTTTTCTTGAAGGGAATTTACGGCGACATTCAAGAGAAAGGCGTTTCTCGGCTCGAAAGTGCGCAGAAAAGTGTTGACCGCTTAATTGCATTAATCAATGATTTGCTCGATATTGAAAAACTCGAATCCGGCGAGATGGACATATCCAGAAGCAAGGTCAGTGCAGAAGATATAATGCAAGATTCAGTGGAAGCGGTGCGGGGACTCGCTGAGATGAATCAAGTAGTGGTTGAGGTGGAAGAATGTGACCTGGTGGTTTTTGCCGATCCAGATCGACTCTTACAGGTCTTTGTTAATCTGTTGTCCAATGCAATCAAGTTTTCTCCGACGTCAGGAATTGTGACCCTATCAGCGGTGGCCATCGATGATTTTGTCGAGTTTCGCATCAAGGATCAGGGACCGGGAATTCCGCCGTCCTATTTGGAATCTATCTTCCAGCGATTCAAGCAAGTGAATAGATCCGATCACATCAAGAAGAAGGGAAGCGGACTCGGTCTTGCCATCTCTAAGGAAATTGTCAGAGCACATGGTGGCACAATCGGAGTTAACAGCGCTCCAGGCGAAGGCAGCACTTTCTGGTTTCGCATCGATTCAAGAACTTAAAATGCAGTTTGCAGAGGGGCGAATCTTTACGGAACCAGGAGCATTATTCTAAATGGCAGATCGAAACAAAATGCTCTTTGTATGCAGCCAGAATAGATGGCGCAGCCTCACAGCAGAAAAAATATATGAGGGGTTTGCTCGATACCAAGTACGGTCGGCCGGTACAGATCCACGTGCCAGAGTGAGAATTACAGAGGGACACATTGGCTGGGCCGATTGGATTTTCGTGATGGAAAAAAAGCATTTACAAATTCTGAAAAACAAGTACGGTGATCTTTTGCGCGACAAGACTGTAGTGTGCTTGCACATCCCGGACGAGTACCAGTTCATGGACAGCGAATTGATCGAACTTCTTAAGGTTCAACTGAGCGGGCATATTGAACTTCCGGACTCAGATGTGATGTGACGTCTTCCCAGACTCGGCCACGATCAGCTCTCAGTGTGTCAAATCTATGACCAAATGAGAATGGTCCCATTTGGTCAGTGTTTTGAGCTACGAATACTAAAAGAAGGGCAGACGAGGGGACTCGAACCCCCGAATACTGAAACCACAATCCAGTGCCTTAACCTCTTGGCGACGCCTGCCATGGCGTGGAGAATCAACTCCGGATTGCATTATACAAAACTTTGAGTGGTCAACTTACTTTAGATTGAGAAACGCAAACAACGGCGGCAAGACCCAGCCCAGTACGCCCCCGAAGCCGATGGCGAAGATCCAGGATCCAATCCATATAGTGAATGCAACTTTGGGTCCGCGTTCTTTGATCATGACGCCGACGGTTGCAATACAGGGGACGAAAAGGGTTATGACGATCATCGCGGTGACGGCTTGAGCGGCGGTTAGATTAACATCGGTCAATCCGAAAGCTGCAAAGTCGCGCCTGACAATTCCCAGGATGAAGGTTGTCGCGATTCTCGGGTCATCAGGTAACTGCAACCAATGCACCACCACTGGTTGCAACGCCTGCACGAAAAGGTCGAGTAGTCCGATCATCTGTGCGATGGTGACTACGGATCCAGCGAGTACAAACATTGGGGCTGCTTCTTTGAGAAACGCATAAGATTTTTTCCAAGTCTTCTTGGCGACGTTGTCCCATCGGGGAATGCGCATGGGTGGCAGGTCTATGAGTAGTGCTTGTGACTTGCCCGGCAAAAACTGATTCATTAACAAACCGGAAACGGCAAGAATGCTGACGACAATCGTTCCATAAACCGCCCAGGCACCACCGCCACCAGCGCGGGCGAGAGTTCCGGAAACAACTCCTAGTTGCGCGGAGCACGGTATTGCGATGCCTAACAATGCGGTGGCAATCAGCTTCTCTCGATTGGTTGTGAGCAGTCGAGTGGTGATTGTCGCCATCGTTACGCAGCCCAATCCGAGAATTAGTGGAATGATCGCGCGACCGTTGAGACCTAATTTATTCATCAATCGATCTACTAACACTGCAAGTCGCGGTAAATAACCGGAGTCTTCCAAAATCGAAAGGCTCAGATAGAAGAACACGACAAGCGGCATTAATAGCCCGAGCAGATAAGTTACCGTCAGTGTCAAAATTCCATATTCGCCGACCAAAACGTTTCCAACGATCGTCAGAGGATTGGTTCTGTATTTCCAAAAATCGAATTTGATTTCAGCGGGATTAATCGCCTTGGCTGCTTCGTCAAGAGCCGCAGCTTCAGCCGGAGCAGCGACAGTTCCTGCGGGAAATTCAAATGTTTTGTCTTCAATAGTAATCGCGTTAGGTAAATAGTTTGCGACTGCGCGACGGACATTAGGTTCATAATAAACCCGCATGGTTTTCTTCTCGGTCAGATCGACAAGGTTGCCTGCAATCCAGACACCAAGCACCTGATAGAAGACAAAGTAACAAATGAACAACGCAATGGCGCCACCAAATATGGGGTGCAAAAGAAAGCGTCCAACTTTCACGGAGAACTTAGCGCTTCGTTCACTCTCAATCACACAATCATCGACAAGTTCGTCAGCCAACCTGCGGCGTTCTGTGTAAATCGTGTTGCGATAGTCTTCTCCAGTGATTCCGGTATCTTCAATCGTTTGTTTATCGCCTTCCAAAATTAGAAGTGCGTGCGCCTGATCGACACCACGGGCGGTGACAGTGTTTAGTTTTTCCAGCATTTTTGGAAGGATATTTCCGGGTCTGGCATCTTTGATCAGTTCACCAATTTCGGTGATGCCTTTGTTTTCGACTGCGATGCACTGCATGACCGGAACACCAAGTCTTTCCGACATCAAAGCCATATCAATAGTCATGCCGCGCTGCAAAGCTTCGTCCCATTGATTGAGCACCACGATCATCGGTTTGCCCATGTCGACGAGCTGCAGCGTGAGAAACAGATCGCGATCCAAAGTCAACGCAGAAACAACATTTACAGCGACATCCGCTTCCAACAGCATCCGGCGCGCTGCGCGCTCTTCATCGTTGAGACTGGATATGCCGTAGACACCGGGCGTATCAGCCAGTTTATCCTCGCCGAGCAAGCCTTGTGCGATATCGATCGTAGTGCCTGGATAATTGGAAACGTCGGCGCTGAGCCCGGTTAGCGCGTTGAAGATTACTGACTTACCAACGTTAGGATTGCCGACAAGCACGATCGTTTTGCGCGTGCCGACGGCTTGATTGCTGTCGCCACTGCCTGGATTGCCAGCGTTTCGCTTCTGATCGCGAACACCGAGTTTCATTTGCTGCCTCAATACCGATGGATGAACCAATCCGCCTGGCTTTTCGTCAACTTACATCCAGCTTCGGCGCGATTGACAAATTTTATCAATAAAACTGACATATGAGTTGTTAGATAAACAAACATGCTAATGTAGCCTCATTAATTGAGGTCGGAACCGCAAAAGCGGCAGCCACGCGCAATGAAAGCCAATCGATGAAGCGACAAACAGCTCACAACTCACGGCGCAAAAATGCATTCGCACGCATCGTGTCGGGTATGACTTTGATTGCTTTCACGTCGGTTGCGTTCGGTCAAGCCGCGTCCTGCCAGGTCTCAGCGCAATCGCCGCGTGATTCCGCAATCCGCCTGCCTAACGGTTTGCGCCTAATTGTCATCGAAGAGCCCGCGTTTCCAATGTTGTCATGCCAGCTCTGGATGCATGCCGGATCAATGAACGACCCGACTGGCGCCAGTGGCACATGCCACGTTGTCGAACATTTGCTTTCTGAAACCATCAAATCGAACGGTGGTTCGCTCGCCCGACAGCTCGTGGGAAGCGGCGGACGGTTCGATGCATTTACGAGCGATGACTTCACAGTCTTTTTGGAAAACCTGCCATCGTCACAGCTCGAGCTAGCTCTCACGCTTCAGGCAGAACGATTGAAAGAAAAAACTTTCACCGAGCAAGAGCTAAAAGAAGCGTCGCAACAAGTGGTGCAAGAAGTCGAAGAGAGTCAGAACAACCCGGACAGAACCTTGATGCGCGAGGTTCGGGCGTTGCGTTATACGCGCCACCCTTACAAGAATTTGCCTTCGGGAGTCGAAGAGGAAATCAAACTCGTCACCCCGCAAATGGCGACTGATTTCTACCAACAATATTTTGTGCCTGCTAACGCCACCCTCGTGATTGCCGGTGACGTCAACAAAGCCAGAGTTGTGAAACTGGCAGAACAAACAATCGGCATGATTCAGCGAAAGAAAATCGAGTCACCGTCCTTAGTACCATTCGAGCCGCTGCAAACTGGCGAGCGAAGAGTTTATCTCAAATACGGCGGCAAGAAAAACAAGCTGTTCATCGCATTTCAGGCGCCTGCCGCGGGCGAGCCCAATGCGGCTACCGCCGCGGTAATGGAGAGTTTGTTGGGGAATTCAGTCGGTGGTTTGTTGAAAGACTTTGTACTCGATACAAAGATCTGCGACTCGGCGTCGGCTGCATTTGAATTGCGAAAGCGCCCAGGAATGCTTGCGATTAGCGCCGAAGCGCCCGCCAACGTCAACTCGACCAAGATGCTTTCGGCGATTGACGAGATGTGCGAAAAAATCAAAGATGGCAGTTTCGACGAAGCGGCGATGTCTGAAGCAAAAAAACGCGCTGTGTTCTCTTTGTTGAAAAACAAAGTCGGTCCTTATAAAGCGGCATTCCAGCTTGGATTCTTCGATTCACTAGAGAAGCTCGATCAAGCAGAAGTCTGGCAACGGCAACTTGAATCGGTAAGCAAACAAGATGTAATGCGTCTTGCCGCATCATATCTGGTGCCGGCAAAACGAAGCGTCGGGTTTCTGCTCGCTCAAACCAGCGCGTCGCAGAGCCAGAAGACCGCGAGTTTGTTCGAACCGAGTTCCAACGGCGCAGAATCAAAATCGCGCAACAACAACAACAACAACAACAACAACAACAACAACAACAACAACAAC
>JADYXR010000219.1 GCA_021772095.1 Candidatus Obscuribacter sp.
CAAAGAACCAGAAGACTAAGAAACTAAAGGAGGTAACAGTTATGTCAAGCGGCAGATTTGACTGTCGTCAACCGGCAAAAGGCCTTGACGCCGATCAGCCCAGGACTGTCCAGGGCAAACGGCTTTGTAGACGCTGGCGAAGTTGCCGCTGGCGGATCTTGGAAGTCCCATTGGGTTGACCTCGATGATAGATCCCTTGAGGTCATTATCGACAAAACAGGCTCGAGGAGTTTGAATAGCCTCGTTATAATCCTGCGGTGTCGGCCAGTATGTCATTGTAATTTTATGATTTTATGTGCTCTTCAATTATATGCCCGGTTTTAGAGCGCGTAAAATTATACCAAAGTGAGTGGTGTCACTTGTGGTGTCACAAAACTCTTATTGTCTTTGTGGTTTGGCTGCGGGCGAGGATTTGTTTCAGTCAAAACCATCGCGAAATACGGAGGCTTGAATTTCTCCACCTTCGTTTAGGTCTAGTCTTGAATCCACTAAAACGTTCCGCGTTCAAGGCGTTTGTGGAACAGAGCCGTTTAAGCTAGATCCTGAGAACAGATCTTTCAGTCATTTGGCTAGTAGATCGTCGGTAAATTCGTCGGCTAACTGTTGCGCTTCAAAATCAGAGCACGCATTTGACCTAATTAAAGCAAGTACGCGCGCGTAAATCGACATTGCATCTTCCGTGCGACCAGTCTGTGCGTAGAGTGCTGCAAGACCATTCAGCGTATTGACGGTATGGTCAAACAGCGGGGATGCTGGTCGTTGTGGCGTGCCTCTTATACCTGAAATCGGTGGCAGAGATGATCCGAAAAATAGTGCGCTTGTTTTTGAACAGGCTCGATTATTCGCGGCGGACCAAGACGAGAGCGCAATATCAACATCAGGAGTAGTGTTTGCTCCTTTTTGTGTTTGTGAAACATTAAGCCTTGCGAACGACCCCTGATTAGTTAGTGAAACCGCATTAAGACCCGGACTTGCGCTCTTGTGTTGATGGTCCACGTATTTTCGGAGCACGCCGTTAATGCGTGTTTGATAGCCAGATCCAGAGGACTTGAACCAAGACACTATGTCCTCATCTAACCGAATGTATACAGCTACTTTGGGGGACAAAACACCGACTTCGACATTATCCCAAAACTGATCTGTTAGTTCCGGATTATCTGAAACATCAATATCTTCGTCTTTCACATCGCCCAATTTTTCCCAATCAATATTGCGCTTTCGTTTTCTGTTTGTCATCTTTAGTTTGCTTTGTCTGAGACTCAGGTCTCGTCGAACAAAGTCCTCCATCTTTTGGCGTTGGTTTTGAATCGTTCTTTTTCGGCTTCTGTCGCCGGTCTTGCGGAGATTATTCGCTTTTTCTTGTCCCGATCAGTGAAAATTACCACTAGATAGACACCATTTAGTTTGCCGATTGCTTGGGCTCTCTGCTCACCGTCCACAGTAAATGCGGGACCATAAAAGGTAGGCTGAAAGAAGATGTCTTTTGCGTCATCAAATCCGATTCCATGCTTGTCGTAATTGGAATCATCTTTGTCGGAATCCCATTCAAATCGGTCGTCTTCGCATTCCATACTTCAAGTATATACAGTTGTATATACGCTGTCAAGATTTCTGAGAATCCTTCTTCTGGTCGCACCGAATCAACTCGCGCGAATAATTCCAAGATCGTCTATTCATAAGGTTCTAGCATGACTTCGATATGTGCCAGGTGTAAAAATCAGGCTCCAGCAGAATCAAATACAAGCCCGCGCAAGCAGCCACCAGTCAACGATAAGTGCGGGACATCCTCAATGTCAAAGAATGTGCCACCACCTCTGATACCGCAGCCAAGCGGGGTTCGCTATAAGACCCAAGATGTGCGCAAACGAAGCATTATGTAGGAATACCAATCTGCTACAAATAAACGATCCGAATGCAGTTTAGGCGCGTCTCAGCAGTGTAAACTTGGTTGGTTTCTAAGAGAGGCGCGTTATGGTTTTTACAGTCGCTCAACTGGCAGCCATAGCCCTATTGATATGGGCTATCGGCGATCATCCATACGACTACTACAAATTTATGCGCTTTGTCGTTTGTGCTGTGTCGGTATTTGCAGCTTATCGCGCACACGAAGTTGATCGCAAAGTTTGGGTTTGGTTTTACCTGACCATCGCTGTACTGTTCAATCCATTCGCCACTGTGCACCTCGACCGGGAAAGGTGGGCACCTATTGACCTGATAGCGGCAGTCGTTCTGTTGATTGGAATGGTAACAGCGCGAAAACCAAAGTCGTCATCCGACCAACCAAAAACCGACACACTCTCTGCAACGCCTTTAACTGAGCAGGTTGAGCTTGATCAACCGTTTGATCAAAGCCAGTCGCCTTGATGCGAACCCACGCCACCGCTCATATGAAGGCCTTCTTCAACTTTCTCACCGACTGTGATTCCACTGGATCGGAATTCTCCAGTTGGACCGCATTCGCGTTTGATACCGAATATGGTGTTTCGCGACTAAGTTTCCAGATGAACTTCTATGATTCCGACTAGCCGCCATCAGCGATGAGGTTGAACATATTCCTACTTTTAAAAGCGGAAACCATAGTCCATGCAGCAATTTCTAGATAAATTCGTGATTGGAGCTACCTTGTCAATGAGTGTCATTTTGACGCACAATACCTGGAGGTCAGATAACTAGGTAGGTTACGGTCATGGCAATATCTAAGAAAAAATCGAACGACGCCGATCGGCTAGCGATGCGCCTTCCCTCGGAACTGAAGAAGCAAGTTGAACGAGCTGCGGCATTGCGAGGCGAGACTGTCAGCGGCTGGGCGAAACCCATTCTCGCCGAAGCTGCTGCTCGCCAGTTGCGGGAGCATGACTTAATCGAAATGTCTCACGCCGACCGTATCGCATTCATAGAGGCGGTACTGTCGCCGCCTAAACCAGCGCAACGCGCGATCGAAGCAGCGAAGCGGTATAAGAAGGCCTTCGGCCGATTCTGAAGGTGGGGGGGGCTAATCTAGAGCTCTTCCGCACCGTTTTGGGTCGACTCGTCATCGTTATCTTCATCCTCTGGCAATTCGACTGAAGGCAGGTCTGGATCAATCGTAACTTGCAGCAGGCAGATTTGGAAATCGTGAATACACTGCCACTGGCTTAACTCGGCTCTCCAACGCTGCGCCACGAATTTTTCACAAACGTATGATTGGATAAATAGACGGAAAGATTTGAATTTATGGGGAATGAAAGTGGCGACTTTCCGATTTTGTGTGCGGTGAATTATGAATCATGAATGGAGATACATGGAACGATCGATCACTCAGTACTGCATGTACTGCGGCGTGACATGGCGTTATATGTGGACACTGGAGGGAAAGAATCCGGTGCGATGTGAGCCGGAGAAGTACGGACCTTATTTTGAGAACGGTCAGTATCAGGGGCGGTTTTTGCGACAGCAAGGTTAGCGACTACAAAATTGCCGTTTGGCATTTCGCGATGGCGCTGGAAATCGCGGTCGCCATGCGCTCTGGCGCACCGGGGGACGATGATATCCATAAGGCCGGCTCGATCAGTTCAAGCTCCATAATTAGCAAATGTCCTTGACTGTTTATTCCATCGACGCGTGCGTACAGTGGCTGTTGCGGTAGGCTATCGACAATCTGTTGTGCTTCGGTGACGAGAAATTCCGACGGTGTGACTTGAGCTAATTGCCCGCCGAGGCTTGGCTGTGTGCGGAATTCTCCGGCGGCTGGGATCTTCAGAACTGCGTGACTGTACACACCGTCGAAAAAAATCAGCGACCATTCTCCTTCGGCGCAGACTTCTTCTGCGAAGGGTTGAACGAGTACAGCCGAGTGAGCAAGCGCGTCTTCGAAGGCGGCTTGATCGGACTCCGCCTTAGCGATTGATGTTCGATGTGTCAAAAATGCTGAGGCTGAAATAACTGGTTTGAAAACTGCGTCGTTCCAATTATTGTTTTGAAGGGCTTTGGCTAAGGAGATTGGCGCGTCTTGCTCGACGATTATCCCTGGCATTACATTGAAACCTTTTGTTTTCAGTTCCAATAAATAATGTTTGTCTGTGTTCCAGAGCATCAACGCCTCTGGGTTTTGCACAGGAAAACCTTTGTCGTGCAGCGATTTGATCCAGTCAGTGAATTCTTTGAGTTTTTTATGATATCCCCAGGTTGACCTGAGAACGATGAGATCAAACTGTTCCCATTGGCATGGCAAATCCCATGGCACCGCGTGCACGTCGATTCCCAATCGTTCCAGAGGCTCGATGAGGAGCGCGTCGTCGGGTGTGAGGTCAGGTTCGTCCGAGAAGGTTACTAATGCTACGTTTTTCATTTTATAAATGTTAGCAGAGCATTAGAACCACCATGCAAAATTCGTTCGTAATGTAATTAGATCTGACGCGCAGGTTATTGGCTCCGCGCTTTAGGTCGTCATTGCATCCATCAACTATCGATCAACAATAAAGTTTACTTCGGTGGTGCTTGATTGTTTGATTCTTACTATCAGCACGGGCGCTACTACAAAGAACACCAAAGGCAGAAAAGCCACAATAGTAATCAGAAACGATATAAGCGAAATCGCAGACATACCGGCGATAAGCGACAATTTCATAAGATGTTGGGACAACGTCGCCCAAGCAAGACCGACTGTGAAGCAGCAGATTATGGTGATGAATGCGGTTCTCACTAGACTCCTAACGTCCTAACTAAAGCTGTTTGCGAAATCCGTCAAACATTCCAGCGGTTCATGAAATACAAGGACGCCGCTACTAACGCGAGCAAAGATGCCGGGATGATCAAGAAACCGAACAGCGTCAGGAACGCATAAATGAATTTACCAAATCCGGAGCCTAGTCCGAATAGGAAGAAGAATCCTATTAATGAAGCTGGATGAGTAATGGTTCGGAGTTTCATAATTTGATCATACCACCAGCTGCCCGGACGTCTGACTGGTCCTGGCAGTTTGTAGCTCTACATCGTCTGATCAGTATGCGGTGGTTTGCATCTTTTCCAGTTGTCACAAAACTGCGCTTCCCTTATTATCCTTTAGCATTGCGATGTTTACTCAGGTGTTAAACCAGGTGATGAAATGACTGACAAAATTGCGCACCATCTTCAGCTCAGCAAAAATCAAATTCAAGGCGCACGCGTGGCGTTGTTGCCGGGCGATCCATTTCGGGTGCCTTTGATTGCTGAACAGCTTGATGGCGCTGCTCAGGTTGCACATCAGCGTGAGTTTAACTCGTACCTTGGAGAGCTTGATGGCATGCCGATTCTGGTGACATCTACTGGATGTGGTGGTCCGTCTCTTTCCGTTTGCGTTGAGGAGCTTGCGCAGATTGGTGTTGATACATTTATTAGAGTTGGAAGCACTGGTGCGATTCAGGATTACATTGATGTGACTGACGTTGTCATCTCGAATGCGGCTGTGCGTCTGGATGGCGCTAGTCGAAGTTTTGCGCCGCCTGAGTATCCTGCGGTGTCGAATCTTGAGGTCACCAATGCGCTTGTGGAGAGTGCCACCACTTTAAAAATCCCGTATCACGTCGGGATCACCGCATCCACAGACACTTTCTATCAAGGACAGGAACGCTATGATTCGTTTACGGGTTTTGTTCCGCAGCATTTGCGCGGCAGTGTGAAAGAGTGGCAGCAATTGAACGTTTTGAATTTTGAGATGGAAGCGGCTACTTTGTTCACGATGTGTTGCGCTTTAGGTTTGAGAGCTGGCACCGTATGTGGTGTGGTTGCCAATCGCACCCGAAGCGAGAAGGTGACATCAAAAGAAGCGTTTATCGAAGGCGAGCAAAACGCGATTAAGACCGCTGTTTCTGCGGCTCGAATTTTACTCAAGCGACCCGCGAAATTGCTGTCGCGGTGACGTCTTATCTCATTATAAAAACGACTTGACTACTTTTGGAGTCGAGGTTGCTTAAGTGCGATTGTTCTAGCATTCTTAGGTTAGCAAAACAATTTGATTGGTGCGGATAGCAATTTGGGATGGGTGCCCGAAGACCTGTCGAGCGCGTTCGTTCGGGGAAACGGCGATTCATTCAGGCGCGACTTTTGCCAACAGGCTACAATGACCAGCATAATTTCTCGGGGGGCGCTATGCGTCGACGCACGTATTCAAACAAGAAACTCTCAGATGTGCTTTGCAGCTGTTTGACTATTATCTTGCTTCTACTTAATTTGATTCCGTTTCAGGTCGAGCCTGCGGTCGCTGCTAATCAGCCTGCTACGGTTGACGATCCGAAAGCGGAACTGAAGTTCTCGGTGACGGAGAGCGCGGCACCGACGGAAAAAGCCGAGACGATCCCGTCCGCACCTGCGCAAGACCTGGCTCCTGACCGTGTTGAGGAATTGTTGAAGCGACTGAGTCCGCTGAAGACGGTGACGAAGACGGCATTCGTGATGCCTGAGGATTCTCTGGTCAAACCGAAACTTCCAGGTATACAAACCATGGAGGAGTTTCCGCCCAAAGAAACGCCGAGAGAAAAACCTGTTGTAACTACAGCTAAGGCACCACCGACGGTGCTGCGTGTAAGCCATAACGGCGTTGTTGATACCGTTACCCAGTATGCGATTACCTTTTCGCAGCCGATGACTCCGGTGGCAGAGGCAAAAGCTCTTCCGACTGTTCCTTGTTTGGTTATGAAGCCGCAACCCGCAGGAAATTATAAATGGGCAGGCACTCAAACGCTTTTGTTCGAACCGCAAAGAGGAAGATTTCCGAAGTCGACCGAATATAAGATCATCGTTCCAGCTGGAACAGAATCGGCTAACGGTGGGCGAAGCGGCAAAGAGCAGTCATGGACGATGACGACTCCGACCGTCACCGTTAAGAACTTTTATCCGCAAAGTGGTCCGCAAGTACAGTCACCGCTAATGGTGGCAGTGTTCGATCAAGATATTGACAGAAAAGCAGTTTTAAAAAATGTTCGTTTGACAGCGGGCAAAGAAAACTTTTCTGTTCGCCTTGTGGACGATGCCGTCGTTGAGAAAGACCCGGAGCGGAAATCAGCCGTTTTGAATGTGCCTAAAAACCAGTGGATCGCGTTTGAATCTGACTCGCCATTGCCACTTGGAACGAAAGTAAAAGTTTCATTCTTACCCGGAACTCCTTCTCTCGAGGGCCCATTAAAGACTACCGCGTCGCAAGATTTCACGGTCGAGATTCATGGTCAAATGAAGTTGGTTCACTCTCCGGAACCTGGCGTCTCGCCGGAGCGTTGGAGCTATCGAGCTTTTCAGTTCTCGAATCCAATCAACAATGCAAAAGACAAATTCAAATTGTCCATGGTCAAGGTTAATCCGCCCGCGCCGATGGAAGTTCAGGTTAGCGGTACCAACATCGCGATTCAAGGTCGATTGAAACCGTTTACGAAGTACACGGTGACTTTCGACAAGGACATCACCGACACCTTTGGGCAGACGCTGGGACGAGACGTGGTCGGCACATTCACGACTGGGGCTCTCAACACTAATCTGAGCCAAATGGAAAGATTGAGCACAATTCCGTTTGGACAGAAACCAGTTTTGTCTGTCTACGCACAGGCTACTCCGCAAATTAAAGCCACCATATATAAGACCACTCCTGCAGATTGGATAAAGTTCTCAACCAGCTTTTACGACAAAACCACTCACGTCGGAACCGTTGCGGGGTCAAAGTCTTACAAGATTGGCAATGAAGACGCTACCGTTGAAATCGATTTCACTCCGTACTTGAAGAATGGTCTTGGACAATTCGTGGTCGAGGTTGAAACAGTCGGTGCACCTAAGAATCAAGACCGAAAAATCTCGTCATGGATTCAATTCACTAAGCTTGGTGTCGACGCCTTCAAAGGACGGCAACTCGTTGCTCTGGCGACCGCGCTGTCAGATGGTGCGCCATTGTCCGGTGTCAACCTGAAGCTTTTGTCCAGTAACGAATCGGTTTTATCCGACCAGAGTGGATTGGCAAAGTTGGCCATCTCGAGCGATTACGAAAAGTCAGAAGTTCTTGTCGCGACGCGCGGCGACGACATTGCTATTTTGCCTGCCTCGCAATACAGATCAGGTTGGTCTTATACGGAACGCGCAAATGAGATGTTGTGGTATGCAGTAACAGACCGGCAGCTCTACAAGCCTGGAGAGAAGGTAACGGTCAAGGGCTGGGCTCGCGGACTACATTTTAAGCCGAATGATGCCCTTGAGATTTTTACACCTGCAATTGAGACGGTATCGTATACGATATCAGGCTATGATGGAAAAGAATTGGTCAAAGGAGAATCGAAGGTTGATAGCACCGCAGGATTTTCGTTTGAAACAACCATTCCCGAAAAAGTAAATTTAGGCGATGCCAGCATTGTAGTCACGGCACATTCGGATGAACCGGTTGTTTATCCGGGTTCACGGCAGCCGGTCAAGCTCGACAATTATTTTGATAACGGCACCCGAACGACGCGAGTTCCGATCAAAATTCAAGAGTTTCGGCGTCCGGAATTCGAAATGAAGGTTTCCTCTTCATTAGGAAACACAATGCTCATTGGTGACACCACTAGCCTGACTGCAAAGACACAATATTATGCGGGCGGTGTCTTGCAAGACTCGCCAATAGCCTGGTCTATCGCTGCCAGCGAAACCTCGTACTCGCCGCCCGGTTGGACTGAGTTTACCTTTGGAAAGGTGATGCCGTTCTGGTTCCGCTCCGAGGGTTTTCACCACGGAGGTCGAGGTGGTGGTATTAGAGGTGGTGGCCCTATCGAGGTGAAAACTATCAATGGCTCCACCGACGCTGCTGGTGCTAATACAGTAAATGTGAAGTTCGATTCGTTTAAAGAACCGCTGCCAATGTCATGTAGCTGCGAAGCCACGGTCAGCGATGTTAACCGTCAAGCATGGTCTGACAAAGTCACGCTTCTTGTGCATTCGGCCGATATCTATGTCGGCGTCAAACCAGGAAAATGGTTCTACCATAAAGGTGAACCAGTCGATTTGCGCTTAATCGCCACTGACATTGACGGCAAGGTAAAACCTGGCAGTCGCGTGGTCGTTAGGCTGATGAAGACCAACCGCGAGGGCAAGGACGTCGAAGTCGCCCAGCAATCGATCTCATCGGGAGACCATGCTCAGCAAATCAATCTTATGCCTAAAGAAGGTGGACAGCATTTTGTTGTTGCCACCGTATTCGATGGCAAGGAGAGAAAGAACATGACAAGAATATCGACATGGATTGAGGGCGATGTTCCTGCCGAAGCGCGCAAAGCCACATTGCAAACTTTGGTAATCATTCCGGATCACAAAGAGTATCAGCCCGGTGAGGTTGCCGAGATTATGGTTTCGTCTCCATTTTATCCAGCTCATGGTGTAGTGACTGTTCGCAGAAATTCGATTGTTTCGACCATTCCTTTAGACATGCCGACATCATCGAAAACTATCAAAATTCCAATTACGAAAGACTATTATCCAAACCTTTCGATCGAAGCATATTTGACCGGCAAGGACTTCGCGTTCGCGTCGGGCACGGTCGATTTGAAAGTGCCGCCACGCGCTCGGACACTCAATCTCCAGGCAGTCGCAGCCGAGAAAGAATTGTCGCCCGGTGCCGATACTTCTATCGATATAGAGTTGAAGAGTGCAGACGGTAAGCCTGTAAAAAATGCACAGGTGGCGCTGGCGGTGGCAGATGAAGCTGTCCTCGCTCTGGCTGGCTATAAGTGGTCTGACCCAATTGAAGCGTTCTACCCAGTCGCACAGTCAATTGTAGAGAATGCTTACTCTCGTCAATATGTGATCTTGCCGACACGAACTCCTGAAGAACTTGACCTCATGAAGAAAAACGGCATGGTTCCGCCACCGGCGCCGCAGTCTCCAATGGCGTTCGGTGGCGGGTTTGAAGGTTTGGCTAGAGGCAAAGCAGCCACGATGGAGTCATCTCTCCCATCTCTCGATGACGGCATGGTGATGAACGAGAAAAAGTCACGCAGGCAAGAAGCGCCAGAGCCGAAGATTACGGTTCGAAGTGACTTCAGTGCGCTCGCGTTGTTCGTCCCTTCACTATCCACAGACGAAAACGGCAAGGCTTCTGCCAAGCTGCACCTTCCTGATAGCCTCACACGCTATCGGATAATGGCTGTCGCTGTCTCGGGCGACGATACCTTCGGCTCGACCGAGTCGAATGTCACAGCTCGTCTGCCACTAATGGTGAAACCATCAGCACCTCGATTTCTACATTTTGGAGATCGCTGTGAACTACCCGTGGTGCTGCAAAACCAAACCAACAAACCGTTAAAGGTCGAAGTGGTTCTGCGTGCCTCAAACGCAAGACTTCGCGACGTCAGCAAGTTTCGGTCTTACGATCGAATGCCGTCCCAGAGTTACGTTGATGATAAGAGCGGACCGAACTCTAATAGTGGGTCAGATTCTCAACCAGATGCGCAAAAATCTGATGGCGATTCCAGTTCGAACTCGGATACTCAGAGCGGCCGTGGCAGTTCCAACTCGCAGTCGGATACTCAGAACGGCAGTGGCAGTTCCAACTTCAATTCGAGTTCTCAGAACAGCAGTGGCAATTCGAATCCTGACGCAACTAGAGCTGACGCCGCTAAGAGCGACACTAGCGGGGATAGAGCGAATCCTGATTTAATCGAATCCGCCGGAAAGATAGTGGAAGTTCCTGCCAACAACCGCGTCGAAGTGCGGTTTCCTGTTGCCACCATAGATGAAGGCAAGGCTAGTTTTCAATGCGCGGCTGTAGCTTCTGGCGCATCCGATGCCGCAGAATTTTCGATACCGGTGCTGGTGCCCGCATCAATGGAAACTTTCGCCACCTACGGACAAATCGATAAAGGCGCGATCCAGCAACAACTGGTTCGTCCGAAGGATGTATTTGAACAGGTCGGCGGTCTGAGCATCACGACGAGCAGTACTGCGGTGCAGGCTCTGACAGACGCTTACTTCTACCTCAAGCATTACAGCTTTGAGTGTTCTGAGCAAATTTCGTCGCGAATGATCGCGATGTTGTCACTGCAAGATGTTCTTGTTTCATTCGGAAAACTTGATGGTTCGGAACAAGCAGAGTTTAAAGCTCTGATTAAAAAAGATGTCGACCTGCTTGTCAAAAGACAAAATTCCGACGGAAGTTTTGGACTTTGGAAAGTTGGAGAACGCGAAAGATGGCCTTACGTTTCCATCCAAGTGGCTCAAGCTCTCAATCTGGCAACGAATAAAGATTACGTCGTGGATAAGGAAGTTCTGAAGCGGAGCGAACAATACTTGAAAAATATCGCCTCACATATTCCAAAGGAATATGGTGAACGCACCAAAATCAGTATCGAAGCACGCGCTCTGAACGTTCGATATCGTATGAACGATAGCGATCCTTCTGCTGCACGGCGACTGATTCGTAGAGCGTTGCGCCCACCAGGCAAAGATTCTTCAAATCCGCCAGTGATACCGTTGGCGAAAATGGCATCCGACCGGGTATCGAGTGATTTATCGCTGGAATGCGCTGGATGGTTATTGCCGGTGATTTCGAAGGACAAGGATTCGGCGAACGAAGTTTCACTGATTAGAAAGCAGTTTGATGCCACCATCAAAGAAACCGCGTCGACCGCGTCCGCTAACGACGTCGGCTATGGCGTCTGGGACTATTGCGTGTTCTATTCACCTAGAAGAACCGACGCGATTGTGCTCGAAGCACTGATGGCAGATCAACCTGAAAGCGAACTGATACCGAAGATGGTGAAAGGTCTTCTTGCGCACAGGAAAAATGGAATGTGGGAAGGTACTCAAGAAAACGGATACATACTTCAAGCTCTCGACCAATATTTCGGAACTTATGAAAAGCAGAAACCCGACTTTGAGAGCCAGGCTTGGCTGGGCGAAACCATGGTTGGTTTGCAAAAATTTGTTGGTCGCACTACCGAAAGTAAAACCGTTTCAATTCCTACAAGTTACCTTGTGAAGCGAAACGATGACGACATTGTCATCAACAAAGTCGGACCGGGTCGGCTCTATTATCGAATCGGTCTGGACTACGCGCCGCGCAATTTGACGTTGAAACCCGCAGATTTTGGATTTGCTGTGGAGCGGGTCTATGAAGGCGTCGACAACAAGGATGACGTCAAGAAAGATGCCGAAGGCGTCTGGCATATTAAGGCGGGTTCAACCGTTAAAACGAAATTGCACTTCACCACCCCTGGTGCGCGCTATCACGTTGCGATGATGGATCCACTTCCTGCTGGGGCAGAGCCATTGAACCCTGACCTTTCCGGAACAAGAACGCAAGTGCCTGAATCAGGCACATCTGCTCCGACCGGAGGGCGTCACCCACTCAGCTCTAAGAGAATCGCCATGGCCGAATCATCGTTCTTCTGGTGGTGGCCGCGCAATTGGTTTGAACACCAAAACCTGCGCGATCATCAGGCTGAAGCGTTCCAATCAATGTTGTATGCCGGAAGTTACGATTACAGCTACATGATTCGTGCCACCACTCCCGGTGACTACAACGTTCCGCCAACTAAGGTCGAAGAAATGTACATGAGCGAAACCTTTGGTCGAACCGCAAGCGACCACGTGATAATCGAGTAGTTAACGCGCTACTTGATTGGCGAACATGCCAGTCAAGTAGCAATATGCTATCGAGTTTCGAACAGGCGAATCTGTTGTTAACGTGCAGCGGGAGGCGTTCAATACAGGAAGGATTTTTCGGACTGATCCTTGAATGTTGCCATGAAGGCAGTGATCTTTTGCGCGGTGTCCGGCTGTCCAAGAGACTTATAGTATTCTTGTGCTTTGCTCAAATTATCTTTGCTGTCTCGGATCATTACACCGTTCAATTTAACTCCCGGGGTTGTTGCCGCCCTTTTGATGTTGCTCAACTCGTATTGGCACATGCCCAGGCGGTAATGCACTTCAGCTCGGACTAAACTTTTGTAGTCTTTCCCGAGAAGTTTCAGAACTTCTTCCGATTCCTTAATCGTCTCAGTCCAGCGCTTCTCCTCGAACAGCTTTCGTCCAGCTAAAAGCCGGTCCACGACTTTCTCTAATCCAACGGTTCTAGTCGCGAGCGAAAGTTTTGCGTTTGCATATGAGGTACCGAATACGGTGCGCTCAAGAGCTGATATACGCAAGTCTTCTGGTTTGTTTTCGTTAACATCTGCGTAGAGTGTTCGTTCTAGCGCTCCAATATTGTCGGCTAGATTTACAGCCACTGTGGGCGCTTTCTTGAACGGATTCGGCGCGTAAGAAGGAATCTCGGGAAGATTCGTATCTCCTGCTCGAGCTTCATCAGCAAACACCAAATTGGATGTTGCGATGAACGCGATAAGGATTGATGCTTTCGACGCTGATGGCTTATTCATTACACCGTGCCGCCTCATTCGCTGATGGACGATGCCATCGAAGATCAATCTTACACCGTCCCTGTAGGGTCGGCTGATTAAAGTCCGTCTTCACCGTTGTCACCGGCGCTGCCATTTTTACCGTTGGTTCCTGGAGTTACTGTTCCGGTACCACCAGTGCCGGCTGCACCGCCTGCGCCACCGCTTGCCGACGGGGTGTCGGCGTCTGTTATGACAGTTCCGCCGTTGCCGCCGTCTCCGCCGTTTGCACCGCTGCCGCCTTTGCCGCCTTTCGGTCCGCCGGCACCACCTGCGCCGCCAGTCCCAGCCGCTGCTCCGACACCGCCATCAGCAGAAACCGTGGTCCCTCCGGCGATTGTGCCGGCGGTGATAGTCATTTCTCCACCGTCACTTCCTGAGGTGCCCGCGCCTGCTTTGCCGCCTGCGCCACCGGCGCTGCTGGTGCCGTTTCCGCCTTGTCCGCCTGAGGCTCCGGCAGAACTCGCCGCTCCACCTGAGACGTCGATGGTATCGATTGTCACGGTACGACTGAGACCAGTCGTTATCGAAACAGTTCCACCAACTTCCACCTGACCGGCTCCACCACCTGCACCACCTGCGCCACCAGTAGCGGCGCCGTTTCCACCAAGTCCACCATTGCCAATTACGCTTGCGGCCGCTGGTTTTCCAGCGCTTGCGTCAAGCCCAGTCGCGGTGATGTCACCTGTTGCAGATACGATTGTAATCGTTCCGCCGCCGCCGATATCTCCCGAGTCGCCACCACTTCCGCCGGCTCCGCCGGCTGTCGTAGTCGAGCCACCGTCACCACCTTTACCGCCGCCGCCATAATGATCGCCGCCTGAAACATCTACGCCTGCAACGTTGATGTCGCCGCCGCTAGACTTGATATTTACAGCTCCTCCAGACCCGGTAGAACCACCATCGCCGCCTGCGCCGCCCGTACCACCTTTGTTGCCGTTGTTGCCGCCGTTGCCGCCAATGCCGCCGTCGCTCGCCGCTTGTCCGGCCGCGGATATTGCTGCGAATCCGGTTTTGCCAATGACGCTTATGTCTCCGCCTGTTGATGTGATACTGATTGTGCCGCCTTCTCCGGTCGAGCCGCCATTGCCGCCAAGACCGCCGGCGCCGTTGGCTCCAGTCGCGTTGCCGTTTCCGCCAAGCTTACCGTCTTGAGCTGTGCCAGCTACACTGCCGTTGGCAGTCAACGCGCTGCCCGTGATTAACGGGTCTGTGCCTGCTGAAATTGATCCTGCCGTGGTGACTAAACTGATGGAACCACCCGCAGCACCCAGTCCTGCGCTGCCACCATCTCCGCCCTTAGCGCCAGTTGCTTTGGATGCCGAAGTGCCAGCCGATGTTCCGACACCGGCAACGCCTCCGCTTCCGCCAGCTTGAGTGGCGTCAGCAGAACCTCTTAATGCGATCGTTATGCCGTTTGCGGTGCTGGTTAATTTGACGATGCCTCCACCTCCTGCTA
>JADYXR010000027.1 GCA_021772095.1 Candidatus Obscuribacter sp.
AAAAGAAAAGGAAAGGCTGTCGTCATCGACAGCCTTTCCTTTTTCTTCTGGAATAATTCTTGCCGCCGTCTTTATGCGCTATTTGACCGCCGCCAACAATAGACAATCAAATGAACAAAGTTCTGTATGATGTAGAATGCAGATTCGACTCTACGTAGAGAACTCGAACGAACCACAATTGGAACCATCATGGCTAAATTCATTCATGTTGTTAAGGTTGGCTACAATGCGGAGAAGCAGCTGGTCGAAGCCGACTACCCCAGCATTCTCAATACCGACTTCATCGAACTGGTTGAGCCATTTGAGCTATCCCGAAACGATCCGGGTAAATACGTCCGCGTTCGCTACAAGGGCGACGCGATGATCCTAAAGGGTTCACTCAACAGCTTCATGGAAAAGGTCCACTGAATCGCCCGCAATCAGAGTATTCACACGCTGAGCAAAGGTGCTTCGGTAGCGAAAATCAATCGACTGACAGGCATCGATCAAAGTGATATCAGCATTGATTTGCTCACAGATCGAGCCAGCATGCTGCGCGAACTGAAAGCGTGCGTTTTTCAAATGACTCGACCGCTCATGGAATTGAACATGTGCTTGCGTGACAAGAAACAGGTGAGTGGTCGTTGGTCGGCAGCACCGATGAACAGAACCTGCCCGCGGTGCCAACTATTAATTAACGGGTGCAATTACTAGTTAGCGGTGCAACTATTAATTAGTGGGATGTGGGTCTCCGTCCAATTCCTTGCTAGGAATTGCAGGTAGCAATTGCGATATCTCCTGGATCAAAAGATTCGCATCGAATTCAGCCATTAACAGGTATTTGTCGGCACCCAGTGCGTTTGCCGCAATTTCCACCACAGGACTCGTCACCAAACCGAGCGTTCCCGGTTCCGCACACAGCATCAGAAACGGAACTGTTTTCAGATGAGAGGCCTCGTCTTTGACGCGTTGTAGAAACTCGAACACGCTTTCGTTCTGCAGGTGAGCAGCCGCGACGATTACGTCGACGTGATCTTTCGTTTCCAGAAAAACCATAGCTTCGGTGATACTCCGGACTGGCACAACCTGGTTTCCGGCGGCCTTACAAGCCTCTTTGAGCTTGGCAATGTTATCAGGATTTTCCAAGGTCAAAATCCTGTATGTGTCATTAGGAGGCAGTTTTCGGGTTGGGGCTTCGATCTCTGTCATGGGATCTCCAGTCGTTACCAGCATCTCGGTCAGATTCTCACAGCCTGATTACGCGAACCAAGAGAGGCGCTGACACATCTACGTTTAACTGTATCAAAGGAATGGGGAAATCGGGCCGATTTGGCGTATAAGTTGTCGAATTAAGGTCCTTTGGAATTTTGGAGAGAGAATCCATTTGCAGTTTTTAAAGGCAGAACAATACCAGTCGGCAAACAATGAGATCTACGAGCGGATCTCGGCGGTTTTGCGTGGTGCATTTCCCGACGCAGTGATTGAGCACATCGGCTCTTCTGCGGTGCCCGGGCTGGTTTCAAAAGGGGACCTCGATATTTTCGTCGGTGTGGAGAGGAACGCTTTTAAGTCTGCAACCCGACAGCTGGAGGTTCTCGGCTTCAGCGTCAAAGAAGGGTCGCTCCGAACTGAAAGCCTGTGCCCGTTCACAACCGACAAATACGATGGTGCTGATGTCGGTTTGCAGCTCGTCGAAAATGGCAGCAAGTTTGAGTTCTTCCGAACCTTTCGAGACATGCTCCTCGAAAACGAAGGACTGCGCGAGCGCTACAACGAAATGAAATGCAGATGCACAGGCATGGATGGCGATGCCTATCGGCAGATAAAATCTGAGTTTATCGAAACCGAACTTGCACTTCATAGGGCATCAAATTTTGAATAGCCGACTAAAACTTTTGCACCGTCTATGGTATCACGCAAAGTTATTTTATTGATCTAAATTTAGCATGCATAAATTTTGCAGCGACGACACCTCCTACGCATGTTTCACATAGACCGCCCGGGGCATAATGAACGGGGAATCAGAGTTAGATACAGGTGTCCCGGAACGAAGTTCAGGATCTGACAGATCGAGGAGCCGACACAACATGGACACAAACATGGACACAAAAGACAATCCCGATCTGAATCCATCGGCGACGGAACCACTCTTTTTCACGGTTTCTCCGACCAAATTCGTCATCATGTCGCTCGCCACGTTGAGCATCTATGAACTCTATTGGCTGTACAAAAACTGGAAAATAATCGCTAAACGAAAGAATCTCAGTATTCTGCCATTCTGGCGCGCGTTTTTCGGCTACTTTCATATATGGCCGTTGCTGTGCGAGTTTCGAAAGGAAGGCGAAGCACGCGGGATGACAACTAAATTGCGCGCAGGTGCCATAGCAATTTCTTGGATCTTTATATCGTTGCTTTGGAAACTGCCTGATCCATTGTCGCTGCTATCTTTTCTTGCGGTGTTCACGTTGCTGCCAGCGATTACCTATGTCCAAGACCTGCATGGAATCTCCACTCCACACTTACCCACCAACTCTAAATTTTCTAGATGGAATTGGTTTGGTATCGTATGCGGTGGCTTATTGTTCATCTTTGTAGTAATTTCTAGTTTTTACCCTGAGGCAAGTTCCTGAGCACGCAGCTACGCGTCGTGAATTAACCTTCAGGATCACAAGACAACGTTAGTCGTCTTCCATTTTTGGAAATTCCAACAAATCAGTAGTCACCGTATCCGGCGGTCCAGATGCCTCGTCGAGTGATTGCTTTTCTCGAATCGCCATGCAGAGTATCACGCATTTATCGCAGATATGAGCTCCGTCGGCACCTTTGATGAGAACTCTCATCTTCTCCTGCGGTCTGTCGCAGAATGAACATTTTAGATCTTTGGGTGGTTTTGTCATAATTTGCCGGATGCCTGTTAGTCACCACCAATAGTATCACCGAATTTAACCGATTAGAAGCCCACTTTGCTAAGGTTCGATTCTTGACGTTTGTCGCTAAGACTGAATGTTCGAGTTGCTTAAGTTCAAGTAGCTCAAGTTCAAGTAGCTCAAGTTCAGTAGCTCAAGTTCAGTAGCTCAAGTTCAGTAGCTGAAACTCAAATCGTTAAGCTGATTAGGTGAAGCTCACTCGTTAAGTTCGCGCAACTGAGGCTCAATCGGCGAGGACTCGGTCGGCGACAGCCTCATGGTGTGCTTTCGGAAATATATCCCACGGGCTGTACGTCCGCGATGTTGAAATCAGGGATAATAAGGCGTGCTCGAGACACATTTTTGGGTAAGATGTTGGTCGAGATATTCTGGAGACCTGATGGTTTTTTTCCGATTGCACAACCAGGACTGCGTTTCGCCGCACGAGATTGTCGCGTACCGTCCCGATAACTTTGCAGAAATTGATAAGTTGCCGGTCATAATCTTTCTGCATGGGTCAGCGGAGAGAGGTCTCGATCCCGGTCAGCCGCTCAAGGACATTGGTTATGTCGTGTCGGACTACTGGTTGCCGGCGTTAGTAATGTTTCCGCAGTGCCATCCGGACTATCGCGCCTTTTACGGCGAGATGGAAGAACGCGTTTTGTTTTCGATTAACAGAGCAATCAACGAATTGAATGGAGATCCGAAACGAATTTATTTGATCGGTTTTTCCATGGGCGGATCGAGCTGCCTTTGGCTAGCGGCGCGGCATCCTGAGCTGTTCGCCGGAATAGTGTGC
Source organism: Candidatus Obscuribacter sp. (assembly GCA_021772095.1). Lineage (GTDB taxonomy): Bacteria > Cyanobacteriota > Vampirovibrionia > Obscuribacterales > Obscuribacteraceae > JADYXR01. The sequence goes on from JADYXR010000027.1 coordinate 3,685, forward strand.
ATCGCACCTGGTATCACTTGGATAGGAGCGGAACCACCGCCGAGATTCCCGACTGATGTTACCGAGATGTTTGAGTCGATGTTTGTTGTTCCGAACCGAATGGAGGGCATCGCAAAAAACGTTCACCAGGCACCGATTTGGTTCATTCAAGGAACTCACGATGAGCCTTGCCCAATCGACGAAACGCGAACTTTAATCACAGAACTGCGCAAGCTCGGAAGCGATCCGAAAGTCACTGAGTATGAGGGCGCCGGGCACGACATCCTGTCCACGGCTCTGCGAGAGCCGGGACTGTTCGACTGGCTTTTCGCACAACACCGGTAAAAATGTTGCGGCTTTGCAATGATGCAAAATTACTGCCATTGTGGACTCTGCCTAATGCTTTGGAAACGGTGCCCCTGTTTTGCAGATAGAATATCCTAACTACTTTGCCAACTGGATATGTTTCGCATAAAATAGCGGTCCGGCGTTTATCGAAGCGAGACGCTCGGCGGAAGTCCTGATTTTGGCAGCAATGCTCAAAAACCCATTGGTCTTCGACTCCACTTTTCTGGTTGAAAAAAACATGAAGAAAATTATTTCGTCCATGCTCGTCATCGCATCTTGCACAATGCTGTCAGCATGCGGTTCCGCAGATGGTTGGACAACGATTAATCCGAAAAGAGCTGAATGTTCTTTTGAACTTCCAGGACCAGTAACCACCCCGGAAAGAACAGACCGCGAGCTTTATGAGGCAACATTCGATGAAGGCAAATCCAAGATAGGAGTGGCAGTCTTCGGCAAGGTCGGTTCGAAAAACCCGCAAAACCCGAACGCGACTGATGCAGATATTTTGAACGAGCGATCAAAGGAATTGATTGGTTTGTTTCAGCAAAACCTGATTATGAACAACAAGCCAGCAGACCTGCAGCTTGATGGAGATCTACCTGTTGAAGACGGTCTTGGTCAGCAGGTCAGAATAATTTCTGGAGACCAATACGCAATTACCCAAGCCTACATCACCCCTAGAGGCTTCTACTTTGTGAAAATCGATAACGCGGATCAATCGAATCCGGTTGTCGCTCGGTTCATGAAGTCGTTCAAGCCATAACATCAGTCGGACAACAAGTCTGCGTGTATTAACGAAGAAGGAACGCGTTGGCAGTGTTTCTCGACGTCCGCGTCAACAGTGTTTCTCACGTCCGCGTCAACAGTGTTTCTCACGTCCGCTTTAGAAGTGATTTCTCGAAATTCTCGTAAGCGGAGTAGCGAAGCCCGCGGATGACGTGCGCAGTCTTGCGCGATTATAATCGGCTGAGTGAAAAGAACGATGACAGCGAATCTCACTCGATCACCGCCACCGTCCCTAGTGTCATCACTTTGCTGAGCGTACCTTTTGTTTCGTAGAAGATGGAAGCGCTTCAACGGTTGGTTGAGTCAGGTCCAGCTTCATTGTCAAATCGACTCGCGAATAATAGGATGGTGGTGCATCCGTATCAATTACGAAACCAAGCCGCTCATACAGGCGCACTGCGGCTTTCAACCTGCGATTGGTTTCGAGTGTAAGCGTTTTCGCTCCACGCATGCGAAGGAAATCAATGCTGTACTCTAGAAGTTTTCGTCCGATACTCTTGCCCTGATAGGCTTCGTCGACCGCCATCTTTCCTAGTTCGTATGTGTCATTGCTCTTTTTGATCAACGCACACGTTCCAACGATTTTGGTTCCGATTTTAGCGAAAAGAATTTCGCCGCCATCTTCAACGATTTTTCCAGGGTTCTCAAACAGCTTCTCATCAGATTCTTCCGTTCTTATGACAACTGTGAACAGATTTAAATCACAACGACATCTGAGTAGAGCAGAAGAAGCTGTTAGAAGCGCGCTTCAACTGATATAAAAGCAAAATCGGTTTGTCCGCCTAATCCAAAACAATGTCTGGTTCAGTTTCTCGCGGATGGCCCAGGTCGACAATGAATGCGCCGAAGCTTTTGATATCTTGAGCTTCGATCGGAAAGATATACAACTCCACGCGAATCTCTTCGCCGCTTTTAGTTATCGCTGGCGCATGAATTCGCTTCTCTAAAATATTCGCGGTTCTGCGCGACAGGTATCGGAACAAACCGTTAATGTGAGCGGATTTATAACGTTCCGGAATAATCACATCGACGATTGGAAGACCTATTACTTCATCTTTTTCCCAACCAAACATTCGCGTCGTTTGTTCTGTCCACTGGGTTATGGTGCCAGCTTCGTTGATTCCGACAAATGCATTAGCCGCGTGATTGAGAATAGTTTTGTTGATGATGTCATCCCGGCGATTGGCGGCTTCAGCATCTTTTTGCGCAAATAGAGTGGCGAGGTAAACGCCCAACTTTTCATAAAATCTATTGTCGCTTTCTGATGCACTAATTGGCTCAAAACTGAAAAATTCGAGAACGCCAATCACGAATGGTCCGTTCTTTACAGGAAAACCAAACACGCTTTTTAAATTGGATTTGGTGGCAGCGGCACGCCGCAAGAACGTCATGTTGGACGCCGTCTGGATATCATTAATTAAAAGCGGCAAACTGTTAGACCAAATTCGCCCAGGCAGCCCGACGCCTATGCTAAACCGCCTGTCCTCGCTGGATGCGCGAATGTCATTCAGCACGGCGGACGAATGATACCAGCTGCTGCAAACAATCACGTCGCCCTCGGGGCGCACAGTCCAGTATTGGCCGAGCACCCAAACGTTTGCAGTTGCAATGATTTCCAGGGAGCGGCGTACGAGGTGTTCGAGCGAACCCGGTTCGGTCGCCGCGGCAGCGATGCTCGTCATCATGTCGAGATGGCGATGCGTGATAAGTAACTCTTGCTGTAGCCGCTCAGTTTCAGGCATGACCTTAATCTCTGCTTCGCCGGGTCGAGTGTACGGTCTATCTATCTTACAACCGCCAGGACACAGCAGCGCTCCTGCTGACAATTGAACGTAATGAGTGTTACCAAACTTGCGACACAGAGCATGCGGTCTAGTAAAATCTGATGTAAAGGAATTGTCTATTGAATCCGCTGCTACTCATTTTATTGCTCACCGCCTTATTTGGTACTGGCACCGCATATGGTGCCCGTAACGATTGGGATGAAGGGCCACCGAATCAGAATCCCTATGCGGACAGTCGGAAAGGTAAGAGTGCTCGTCAGGGCAATAAGCCCATAGACACTAAACTTTGGAAAAGCCACTGGGATGCAGCTTATAACCGGGTAAGCAAAGGTCAACTTCAGGAAGCGGTCCAGTCCCTTGAAGCCGCAGTGAAAGTGGTGCTTGGTTCCGAAGCCGGCAACACGAGGTTGCATGAAACGCTGCAAGTTCTTCGTCCGCTATATTTGAGGCTTGGTCTCATGGACCGCAGACGTGCACTGGTTGCCGAAATGCAAAAAGCAAATACGCCACTGTATTTGGTGCTGGAAGCACAAAGGATCGGAACACTGGCAGAAACGGTATCCTTGATTGACTCCATGATCGCGGCATCGAAGTTTGCCGAAGCCGAGGAACTTTGCGACATCTTAATCGCCAAAGAGTTTGAGGAAATGAGCTTCGACGCGCGCGGCAAAGTGATTGACAGGCTCACACGCGTTTACTACCACAGCAAAAAATTTGAGAAAGCAGAAACCTTCTTAAAGGGGCACCTGAAGGCTTACGCGACAAAGAAGAAGGAGTGGGGTAAAGACGAGCGAACCTACATCGCGTATCTTTCAGCCGATCTCGCCTTGATTTTCATGGCTACAGAAAAGTATCCCGAGGCGGAAGAACTCTGGAATAGTTCACTGGAACTGTTGTCAGAACTGTATCCGCCGGAATACCCGAAGATCATCATAGACACTAGTGATTTGGCTCTGCTGCATACGAAAATGGGGAAGCTCAAACAAGCAGTTCAAGAATACGAGATTTCATACAAATCCGCGTGCGAGCAACCGCTCATCTCGAATGCATCGCGTAGAACAATCGCGAGCAACTATGCAAAAGCCTTGCGCGATGCCGGTGATAACGGCTTAGCGAAGCGCATCGAAAAAACAGAACGTCTTGAAGTTGATAAACCGAAACGACTATTTTGATCAAATTTGTCTCAGTTGATCTATTTAGCCGCTGGATGTAACGCTTTGCGCAAGACCATCGCCGCTGTTTCTTTATACACAGTCAATGGGAAGTCTTCGAAGACGACCGAGCCCATAACGATACTATGCATGATACCAAAGATAATCGAGCTCAAACCGATCGGATCGTAGCGCTCGATTACTCCTTCGTCCATAAGCCGTTTCAGTATGGTCGACATTTGTCCCTGCAACTCTCGTCGTTTCTGCTTTGAGTAATCATCATCAGCCATCGTCGGATTACTCGGACGAATTTGCGCAAGAATGCATTTTTCGGTGGTAGCGAACGCAACGACGGCATCGATGTAATTTTCGATACCGTTCGGTTCCATCAGGAGCGGAACATATTTGGTCGTGAGCCCGCCTGCTTGTTCAAAGAAGTCGGAAGCCAGAGCCGCGGCGATTGCCTCTTTTGAATCGAAGTACAAATAGACGGTCCCGGCAGCCACGCCGGCTTCCGCGGCTATCTCAGCGATTTTCGCTGACTGGTAGCCGTCGCGCTCGATCATTTTTTTGGCGGCATGCATTATTGCCTGTCGCTTTACTGGGTCAACCGGGCGTGCCATGCAGTCTCTCCGTTAGAACTCCCAATCTTAACTTATCTCGGCTTAGAGGAACATTTTACAAATTCGGTGGTCCGTAATATTATGGAATGAATGAATTCATTCATTTATGACAGAAGTCCGTAAGCGTGGGGAATCGAATTATGATGGTAATGGGTCCAAGAAAGCCGCAGGGGTTGCCTTTAGATGGTATTGCCTCGCCAAAGGTTTCAAAGCGTTCCTTTTATATAACGATTTCCGCGGTCAGCGCATTCGCGATCATCGTCGCAGCGGCAACCGCAGGCTCCGCCCTGATGAAAGGCTCAACCCCTGGAATCGTGGCGAAGAAGAGTGTCACTCCGGTAGCGACCGTCACCACTGTCGCCGCGAATCTGCATCCGGTCCCTGACGTGCTCAACCTCACTGGTTCAATCTCGGCGACCGATCCGCTTTCTGTCGGCTCATCGTCAGTCGGTTTGGTTATTAAAGAAGTAAACGTCGAAGAAGGCGACTACGTCCGCAAAGGGCAAATTTTGTGCCAGCTCGACTCTTCCGTAATGCGCGCCCAGCTTGCCGCTGCGCAGGCGCGGTTGAATGGTTCGCACGCTTCACTGCTGAAGGCGGCTCAGCCTAACCGGCTCGAAGACATCGGATCCTTCGAAGCAGCGTATCAACAAAGCCTTTCTGATATTCAAAACAAAACGGCAATGCTGGATCAAGCCAAGGCATCTAGAGATCTGGCACTCAACAACGCTACTCGATATGCCGCTCTTGTCAAAGAAGGCGCCGTCAGTCAGATGGAAGCACAAACAAGACAGACCGAGGCTCTCACCGCGGGTAGTACCGTTCGCGCCGCGATGGAAAGTTTAGAAGCCTCGCGTTTTTCGTCACGGCAGGCCCTTAATCGGTTGGCGATGGCAAAAGAGGGCGGTAGAAAAGAAGATGTCGACATCTCGAGAGCCGCAGCCAATGAGAACTCTGCGACTGTTCAACAGATGCGTGCCCAAATCGAACAAACAATTGTTAGAGCACCAGACGATGGTCTAATCACAAAACGATTGGCTCACATTGGTGATCTCTCAAATGGTGGCAAACCATTGTTCGAGATGATAAGAAAAGGTGAAATCGAATTGCGAGCGAAGGTTTCGCAAGACGATATAGCAAGATTAGCTGTTGGTCAGCATGCGCACGTTTCTGACAACACACGAAAAGCTGAAGGCACCATTTTTCAAATCTCTCCGATTGTTGACGAAACAACAAGATTAGGAACAGTTCGCATCGCCCTGCCAAAAGATGCCGGATTCAGACCAGGCATGTTCGTCAAAGGAATTATCGAACGCGGCAGCCGAACCGCACTGACAGTGCCTAACAGCGCAGTGCTCGCGGACGAAGGCATCAATTATGTTTACGTCTATCAAAACGGTTTAGCCAAGAAACAACAAGTGTCGATTGGCGCACGAGTAAAAGAAACGGCCGAAGTGACCAACGGTCTGCAAGCAGGTGACCAGGTAATCGTATCCGGTGCTGGATTTTTAAACGACCAAGACCCAGTCGCATTGGGGCAGTAAGACGGAAGTCTTAGAGGAAACGAAATGAACTGGAATATATCCGCCTGGTCAATCAAGCAACCGATACCGTCAATACTTCTGTTTTTGATCCTGACGATTTCAGGCATAATCTGCTATTTCAATCTCGGCATCGACGAAAACCCAAACATCGACATGCCGACGATCATGGTGACGATCGCCGAGAATGGCGCCGCGCCTTCGGAATTGGAGTCGCAAGTGGCTCGCCGTGTTGAAGATGCCGTCGCTGGCATCGGCAACATCAAACACATCAGCAGCACACTTAACGAAGGTGTTTCGCAAACTCGAATCGAATTCGAACTTGGTACCAATACCGATCGCGCCTTGAATGACGTACGCGACGCGGTGACCAGAATCAGAACGCAATTGCCGCTATCCATCCAGGAGCCGACCATACAGCGTCTTGATTTCGTCGGCGGACCATTCGCGACATACACAGTCTCATCGAAAACACTTTCCGTAAAAGAACTTAGTTGGATGATCGACAATGAAATTTCGCGCGGATTGTTAGCGGTTAAAGGCGTTGGTCAAGTTCAGCGTGCCGGTGGTGTCGATCGCGAAATCAACGTCGACCTCGATCCATCGAAACTCGAAGCGCTTGGTGTGACCGCCGATCTGATTAACACGCAAGTTCGAATAATGAACGCGAATATGCCCGGAGGTAGAGGATCGATCGGTGTACAAGAACAATCGATTCGTACTTTGGGTAGCGCATCTTCTGTAGAGAAACTAAAAGATACTCGTATCGCACTTCAAAATGGAACGTGGGCATCGCTGGAATCGCTAGGCACAGTTCGCGATAGTATCGCAGAACCCCGTCAGCAAGCCATGATGGACGGCAAGCCAGCCGTTGCATTCTCGATCATTCGTTCGACCGGTAGCAACATGGCCACTGTCGGCGAGAGCGTAGAAAAAGCGCTTGGAAAACTCAAATCTACTTTGCCGGCTGATGTGGAAATCACAAAGGTTCGCTCAAACTTGAAATATGTCATGGAGTCATACCATGCCACCATCGACTCCCTGCTACTTGGAGCGGCACTTGCAATCGCCGTCATCTGGCTGTTCTTGCGCGATTGGAAAGCGTCTGCGATCGCAGCTCTGGCGATGCCGTTATCTATGATTCCGACGTTTGCTGTTATGAGTCTCTTAGGATTCACGCTCAACAACATGTCTCTTCTCGGCCTTGCTCTTGTGATTGGTATTCTGGTCGACGATGCGATTGTTGAAATTGAAAACATTGTTCGTCACATGCAGATGGGCAAAAGCCCATTGGAAGCCGCACTCGAAGCTGCCGACGAAATCGGTCTTGCTGTGGTCGCCACCACGATGAGCATCATCGTTGTGTTCCTTCCAGTTGCATTCATGGGAGGTATCCCTGGACAATTTTTCAAACAGTTCGGTGTCACCGTAGCCGTCGCAGTATTTTTCTCACTGCTGGTTGCCCGATTGATCACTCCTATGATGTCGGCTGCTTGGCTGAAAAGCGGACAGGAAGACCCTCCTAAGGGTTCCATCCAAAAGTTCTTCGACAAACTTCTCGGCTGGGCATTAGCTCATCGCGGCAAAACCGTCATCATCGCTGGCAGCATTTTCTTAGTCAGCCTTGGTCTGCTCGCATCACTGCCAACCTCTCTAGTGAATTCAGCCGACCGTGGCGAGAGTTTGGTGGCAATCGAATTGCCTCCGGGTGCCACGCTGAAATCCACAGCCGATGCATCTTTGCGCGTCACGAATCTTCTGCTCAAGCACCAGGAAGTGGAACATGTATTCGCTTCTGTTGGCACACCGGCGACGACCGGCATGAAATCCTCCGGCAGCGCAGGCACCGTCAACAAGGCGAGTATCTACGTAATATTGAAAGAAAAATCACACCGTAAGATTTCTCAGCAACAGTTCGAAGATATGATCCGCCCTGAAATCGCAACAATACCGGGCATCCGTGCCAACATTTCCGCGACTATGGGACTTGGTGGCAAAGTACAAATACTTCTTGTCGGACACGATCCTGCCCAGTTAAGATCGACGACAGAACGAATGACTAAAGAAATGCGCACCGTTAGTGGAATCTCCGATGTCACATCCAGCTCCGCACTCAGACGTCCTGAGATCCAGGTGGTACCTGACTTTGCTAAAGCATCCGACCACGGCATCTCTGTACAACAAATCGCAAGAACCGCCACCATGGCAACAGTAGGTGATGTCGATTTCAACCTCGCAAAATTCGATCTGCCGGATCGTCAAATCAACATTCGCGTTCAAATCGATCCAAAGCATCGCGAAGACATCGCTTCCATCGGCAATCTCAAGGTTTCCAACTTCAAGGGTCAGATGATACCACTGAGCGAAGTCGCCGCGGTGCGCTTCGGAAGCGGTCCTGCACAGATTGACAGATTCGATCGCGATCGTCAGGTGACAATCAGCGCCACCTTGAGCAGTGGTACCACTCTCGGTCAGGCGCTCAAATCAATTCACGAACTACCGACATTCAAAAACTTGCCTGCTTCGGTTCGCGAGTCAGTGAGCGGAGACGTGGAGATTCAACGTGATGTATTCTCCGGATTCGGAATGGCAATCGCAGCTGCTGTTGTTTTGATTTACGCAGTGTTAGTTCTGCTCTTCAATGACTTTCTGCATCCATTGACCATCATGATGTCCTTGCCAATGGCTATCGGCGGCGCAGCACTCGGTCTCATCATCGCGCACCAATCCGTCGGACTCTACGCGCTTATCGGTATAGTCATGCTCATGGGTCTGGTCACTAAAAACGCGATTTTGCTGGTGGAATACGTCCTCATGTCTATGCACAGAGGAGTGCCTCGTCACGAGGCGATCCTGGAGGCAACCGAAGCCAGAATGCGACCGATTCTGATGACTACAGTGGCCATGATCGCAGGCATGGTGCCGATTGCACTCGGTCTGGGCGCCGGTTCCGAAGTTCGTGCACCAATGGCGGTAGCTGTCGTCGGTGGATTGATCACTTCCACATTCCTGACACTAACTGTGGTGCCTGTAGTCTTCACATACGTCGATGACTGGAAAAACAAAATCAAGAAGTTTCAGAAACACGACAAGGATAATGGCGCCGTTAGTGATGAATCAAAACCGAAAGAACTTGTCACTCATTAGTTCACACTTGAGTGAGTTCTCTTTGATCCATCACAACTGTGGCCAAAGTTCTTGTTTTGGGCACAGTCCCTCTGATTTTATGGATTTTGTAGTCTAGTTTTTGCATTTGCTTAAGCAAACGTCGCAAAACGGCGACTGCTCCCGTCGCTTAGAGTAAAATATCAGGCTCAGCTGACCGCAGCTCGAAGCAAGCAGGAGTAACCTATGAATTCGTCCGCACCCGCACCGGCACCGACTAAAACTGGCGATTTTATTAGGGACATTATCAATGACGACCTGGAAGCCAAGCGTCATGACAAAGTGCTAACGCGTTTTCCCCCAGAGCCAAACGGTTTCTTGCACATCGGTCACGCTAAATCCATTTGTCTAAACTTTGGACTGGCTCTAGAGTACAAAGAGAAGTTGTCCGACTCGAACGCTCGCTGCCACCTGCGTTTCGACGACACAGATCCGACAAAAGAAGACACGATTTTTGAAGATGGCATCCAGGAGGATGTTAAATGGCTGGGCTTCAACTGGGATGGTCTGTACCACGCAAGCGATTATTTCGGCAAAATGTATGAATACGCCGAGCATCTGATTGAAGCTGGAAAAGCCTATGTCTGCAGCTTGACCGACGCTGAGATCAAAGAGTATCGCGGCAATGTCACCACGCCGGGAAAAAATAGCCCGCACCGAGAACGCAGTGTTGAAGAGAATCTTGATTTGTTTCGTCGCATGCGCAAAGGCGAATTTAAAGATGGCGAGCATGTTGTTCGCGCGAAGATCGACATGGCAAATCCTAATATGAAGATGCGTGATCCGCTTCTTTATCGCATTCGCCACACGGCGCACCATATGACCGGCAACGAGTGGTGCATTTATCCGATGTACGATTACGCGCATCCGATTTCCGACGCCATCGAAGGAATCACGCACAGCATCTGCACTCTCGAGTTTGAGAACAATCGCGAATTGTATGATTGGGCAATCGATAACCTGATGGAATATGCAAAATTCCCGAGCCGTCCTCGTCAGTACGAATTCGCTCGTTTGAATCTGAATTACACAGTGATGAGTAAACGAAGGCTGCAAGAGTTAGTCGAAGGCAAACACGTCAGTGGCTGGGATGATCCTCGACTTCCAACGATCGCTGGATTGCGCAGACGCGGCTACACACCGGAGAGCATTCGCGCATTTTGCACCACGGTAGGCGTGGCCAAAGCGAACAGCACTGTCGACATGGCTCAACTCGAGTTTTGCATTCGCGACGATCTAAACCAAAAGGCACCACGGGTGCTGGCAGTTCTGAAGCCACTAAAGATGGTGATAGAAAATTATCCCGACAATGACGTGGAAGAACTGGATGCCTCGTACTGGCCGCATGACGTGCCAAAAGAAGGGTCACGTAAAGTGCCATTCTGCAAAGAGATCTTCATCGAGCAAGATGACTTCATGCTTGAACCACCGAAAGATTTCTATCGTCTCGGACCGGGCAAAGAAGTTCGACTGCGCTACTCATACTGTGTCACTTGCACCGACGTCGTAAAAGACGCCGATGGCAACGTGACCGAAATCCGCTGCACATACGATCCGGAAACACTGGGACAAAACCCGGTCGGGCGAAAAGTAAAAGGCACCATTCACTGGGTGAGCGCCCGCCATGCGGTTGACGCCGAAGTTCGACTGTATGAACGCCTGCTCTCCGAAGAAGCGCCTCCTACGGGTAAAGATAGCGAATTCTTAAACGCGATCAATCCTGAAGCACTACAGGTGGTGAAGGGCTGCAAAATTGAACGAAGTCTAAAAGAGTCGAAACCAGGCGAACGATTCCAATTTGAACGTCAGGGCTTTTTCGTTGTCGACTCTAAAGACTCGAAGCCGGATGCGCTCGTATTCAACCGCATAGTGACACTCAAAGATTCGTACGCAAGAGCGCAGAAAAAGTAGTTTCAGTCTACTTGAGTTGATCTAGTTGAGCCGCTCGACTTTGGCCGTTCCACTTTGCGTGTTCCACTTCGGCTGTTCTACTTCAGCTGTTCTACTTCAGCTGTTCGATTTGCTTCTTAACTACTTTCATCACGTTCGGGAAACTCTGCGTGAGAAATTTTGTGTCGCTTTCATTCTCGGGACCGGTAGTCACTAAACCGAACACCGCGGCGAAAGTCTCTTGTCGCCCCACTCCATCAGGCTGGGACAGGTATTTAACGATGCCTGAATCTTTATGCCCGATGGCGGCCATGTCTTTGCTGTACGCATCGACAAATTCTGGGGTCGCCGAGAGAGAGCCATTAGCAAAATCAATAGCGTGACCAACCTGGTGAGTGACCACGTTGTCTCTCATCACCGGCTGCATTTCTCCCTCGTGCATGAAGCGCATTGGAGCGATAATTCGTTTACTGACGTCATCGTGAGTTCCATCAGAATTGATGAATGTGCTGTCAGCTGGCCAACCTCTCGGCGTCAACTTATCGAGTTCCGGCATGGCATCAGGGATGGTGCTAGCCGTGATGATCTTGTAACCGTTCTTTTTCAAGTTTGCGACCACATTCGGTGGCATCTCGTCAATTTTGCGTTGTACCTGTTTCGTAAAAGACTCAGGCACACCAGGCATGGCTTCAAGGACTCCGCCATGCTCTTTCTGCGCAGCGACATCGACTCTGTAGTCTCGTGTCAGCTTCACTGATCCATCTTTTTCGCGCGCCTTAAACTTCCAGCCGCTATCCGTTGCGCCGGTGGTTGGATGTTTCAGGTTGAAACCACCTGCGGTATCAAGTTTTTCTAAATCCACATCGGGATTTGCTTTTTTGAAATCAGATGCGCTGACACGATACTGAGATGTTAGCGTCAATCGATCAACGCCCGGTTTGACCTCGCCGCTCGCTGTCCATTTATTCGTCGAATCAGATTGATCTCCGATTTTTTTGTCGGAGTCCTTCAGCTGTTCTACAGCTCGACCCGGCGCATTTTGCCAGAGTGCAATCACGTCGAAGAAAGGAGTGCTCTGGTTCGAGTCGTCTGTTTTTGTTCGATCAGAAATCATTGCTGATTGATCGAAATTTGCACTGACGTTTGGTGCAGCCATTTTAGAACCCACACGGGTAGTCGATGAACCCGCCTTGTGCTCCAATGGTAAGAAATACAGCACTCGTTGTCAACAGATCGCAACTCCTGGAACAGTCACAGGAGTGGACTTGAGCGCGAGCGCTCATAAATTAGTTTTGATATTTTTCAATCTATCCAAATCAAATGCAAGCGTCGATAAGACCATGCACTACCGAGCTGCCAAATATAACTGGAATTGATCGAGCAGTCTTCTTTGATCGGCATGCATGATTTCGTTCGCGCGATCGAAAGTAAAAAACTCAGCCTTGTCAATTTCCCACGAAGCGCAAGTTGGCTCCTGGTCAAGTGGTGCCTTTCCAACAAAACAAAAAACGCGTTTTCGACTTTTCGTATAATCGATATGACCGAGCAGTTCTAGATCACCGCATACAATACCAGTCTCTTCCAAAGTTTCACGTCGCGCGGCGGCTTCTAATTCCTCGCCTTCATCGGGAAGTCCTTTCGGAATGCCCCATGGTGAGCGCTTGTTGTAGTTTCCCGAGGGATGAACAAGCAAGATTTCTATGCTGCCACCAACCTCTTTGAATAACAGAGTGCCTGCGGTTTGCTTCATGATTCAACTCGACAATGTGCGCCACAGGACTTTTACTTGCGAAGTCCGGCAAGAACAAAATCAGCGGCTTCAGTAACATGCTGCTTGACCATCTCAGGGCTCAACAAGTCGGTGCCCGGCTCCCAGAGATGCTTTACGTTTTCTCTAGCACAGAAGTAAAAAACACACGCGCCCATGATGTTAACGGCGGAGTGCCTCGGATCGACCTGGCGAAACGCGCCGACTTCAATCCCTCTGGCGATAATATTTTCAATCGGCTCGTACAAAGTTGCGATCGCTATATCTTTATAGAAGCGACCCTTGTTCTGCATTGCCTCATAAAAAAGGATAGCGGAAAGATTGGGGTGTTGGCTGACCTCGTCGAGAAAGCTCTCGACGACGAGCCTGAGCGCCTGCGCCGGTGGGGTTCCAGCCAGATCCAACTTTTGAATCGCACTTACGCGTCGCGCAAAAGCGCGCTCCAGTACGGCTTGATAGAGCTTTTCTTTGTCTTCGAAATAATAGTAGATCATAGCTTTGGTCACTTTCGTGTTCGCTGCTATGGCTTCGGTTCTGGCTCCGAGCAGGCCAGCCTTCGCGAATTCATCTTCGGCGGCGTCCAGGATGCGGCCTTTGGTCAGCTCAGCATCGCGACTCGAGGTTTCCTTTCGGGGCTTTTTAGTGGTTGGTGAATTGGTCATCTCTATACCTCACTAACTATTTAGTATAACTCCGATTCAAACCCGCGACAGCGCTCCCATAAGGTTTTCTAAACAAATGCCATGGCTAATTGACAATACGGTTAGTAGTCGATATGATATTAACTAACTGGATAGTTAATTATCCGAGGAAGGCAAAATGTACGGTCAAAACACTCTCAACATCACTGACGCAGGCAGCGCCGAACCGCCAAATCCGCAGTCAGTCTCGTTTTCCGTAGCGCTATCTCCCGAAAACGCCAATCGGACGCCGGTGACAGCTGTTTTCGAGCGCCAAACGAGCGCTGATGTATATAACGATTTAAATAGAACGCTTTCAACGCAGTCATCACGAGTGTTAGCCACGCCACAGACGACCACAGCGGTTTCTGCTGGCACGGAAGCAGCAGCGCTGGCAGTAGCAGTAGTCCCAACAGGCACAACGCCAGCAGTCGCAACGCCAGCAGTAGCAACGCTGCCAGCCGCACCAGCCAAAGCAGATACGCCGGATTCGGCAGTCGCGACGCACTCGGTTGCAATAGAAACCAAAACCCCATTAGATGTCCAAACCACGGACTCCAAAGATAACGCTGCTCATCACAATGAAAAGTCGAACGGTTCTAGTATTAAGAAGGTATTGATCGCAGTCTTCCTGATCGGCATCACCGGATATGGTGGCGTCGCCGGCTATCACGCCTTCAATCATTTTATGTCGCATCAAGAAACCGAAGATGCCTATACAACAGGACATCAACACCAGATCAGCACGCGAGTAAACGGCACCGTCGAGCAAGTTCTCGTAGACGACAACCAACACGTGAAGAAAGGTCAGGTCCTCGCTATTCTCGATCCTCGCGATTACGAAGTTAGAGTTCTACAAGCAAAAGCGGCGTTGGAACTGTCTCACAATCAAGCGGCAGCTGCCAAAACTTCGATCGTTTTGTCTTCCACAACTGCGACCGGTCGAAGTACCGAAGCCGAAGCCGGCGTCGCTGACTCCGAAGCCGCCGTAAGCAGAGCCGAAGCTGCACTTCTTGAAGCGCGTGCTTCGATCCCAAAAGCCGAAGCTGACCTGCGCGCGAAAGAAGCAGAAGAAACAAGAGCAAAAGCTGATGGTCGGCGTTTCGTTCGACTCGCCAACGAAGGTGCTGTTTCGTATCAACAGCGCGACGGTGCGGTAAGAGATTTCGAGGTCGCGAAAAGCGCACGTGAAGCCTCAGAAGAGCTACTCAAACAATCCAAGTTCAAACTCACTCAAGCCAACCAGGCATTAAACATGGCTAAAGCACAAGTGAATCAATCCAGAGGTTTAGTGCAACAAGCAAATGCGACGCACGTTCAAACTAAAGTGAGCGAAAAACAATTCGACGTTG
Source organism: Candidatus Obscuribacter sp. (assembly GCA_021772095.1). Taxonomy (GTDB): domain Bacteria; phylum Cyanobacteriota; class Vampirovibrionia; order Obscuribacterales; family Obscuribacteraceae; genus JADYXR01. Next base: position 18,752 of record JADYXR010000027.1, read on the forward strand.
CGACATCGTCTATCCATCAAGCTGAAGCACAGTTGCGAGATGCTGAACTGCAGCTTTCATATACGAAAATTATTTCCCCTGTCAACGGACGCATCGGTAAGAAAACCGTTGAACCTGGTCAGCGGATTCAACCCGGACAACAACTGATGACCATCGTCTCCGATGACATCTGGGTAGTTGCTAACTTCAAAGAAACACAGCTGGAGCGCATGCGCCCACAGCAGCTTGTCGAAATCAAGATTGACTCGTATCCTCACCATAATTTCTATGGTACCGTAGACAGTGTCTCTCCTGGTTCCGGCGCAACCTTTGCACTACTTCCACCGGACAATGCGACCGGCAACTTCACCAAAATAGTCCAACGTATTCCTGTCAAAATTCGATTCGATCGAAACAGCACCAGAGGATATGAAAACCTGATTGTACCAGGCATGTCGGCAATCGTTAGCGTCGATGTCAAAGGCCAGCAGAAAACAGAATCGTCATCCGCTGTCGCCCATGATGAGAACAAAATCTCGGTTCACGAACACGGCTAAAAAGATTGATTCGTTTCATACGACGAACACATGAAGAACAATGACCGATGAGCATAGATGAAGATGAAAAGCCACTGAACTCGTCGCCCGACAAACCAGGCGAAGAGCGCATTCCTCTAAAGAACTGGATTGCAGTTCTTGGCGCCGCACTTGGCGCATTCATGGCTGTTCTCGATATCCAGATTGTCAACTCTTCGCTTCAAGATATACAAGGCGCACTCGGTGCAACTCTCGACGAAGGCACCTGGGTTGCGACATCGTATCTGGTGGCAGAGATCATCACGATTCCTTTGACGGCTTATTTGTCGCGCGTTTTTTCAACTCGTTTGTATGTAGTCGTCAACGCATTCCTCTTCGTCATATTCTCGATGTGCTGCGCATTCGCGTGGGACTTAAATTCGATGATTATGTTTCGCGCGCTGCAGGGTTTCACCGGCGGCACTTTGATTCCGATGTCGCTCACCATTATTCTTACTAGTTTGCCCGCATCGAAGCGCACTGTCGGCATGGCGATCTTCGCTATCACCGCGACATTTGCTCCTTCAATCGGACCAGCAATCGGCGGTTGGCTGACCGACACTTTCAACTGGCGCTACATCTTTTATTTAAACTTGATACCCGGGATAGCGCTCATCTTTTTGATGCTCTACAGCCTCCCTCGCGAAAAAATGAACTTGAAACTTCTCAAAGAAGGCGATTGGCTCGGCATGGTGACAATGGCTCTGGGACTGGGATGTCTTGAAGTCGTACTGGAAGAAGGAAACCGAAAAGACTGGTTTGGTTCACCCTTTATTGTGAATTTAGCGATTGTCGCAGCAGTGTCTCTAACCATTTTCATTTGGCACCAATTGCACACAGAGAAGCCACTGTTGCAGTTGCGTTTATTAGCGAACCGCAATTTCGGTTTAGGAAGTGTCGCCAATGTGGCGCTCGGTGTCGGGCTCTATGGCTCGATCTATCTCATGCCAACTTACCTGGCGCAGATGCAAGGCTACAGTCCGCTACAAATCGGTCAAGTGCTGGTGTGGTTAGGATTGCCGCAGTTGTTGTTGATTCCCTTCGTTCCAAAACTGATGCAAAAGTTCGACCCGCGCTTACTGCTAGCGATAGGCTTGAGCCTATTCTCGGTTAGTTCGCTGATGAGTTCTGCCATGACCAATTTGTCAGCAGGTCCGGAATTTATAGTATCGAATCTGGTGCGCGCTATGGGACAACCTTTGATCATGGTTCCATTATCGACACTAACCACAGGTGATATCGAACAAAAAGACGCGGCGTCCGCGTCGTCGTTGTTCAACATGATGCGCAACCTGGGCGGCTCTATCGGCGTGGCTATGGTTTCTACTTTCGTAACTCAGCGAGAGCAACTGCACTCAAACCGGATCGGCGAGTCTATAAGCATGGCGGCACCGGCGGTGCAAGAACGAATAAATGCATACACTCAAATGTTTATCATCAAAGGTGCAGATCAAACTTTAGCTCTGCAAGAAGCGACCAAAATGTTGGATCGCATTGTTCGACGCGAAGCGTACATACAAGCATACAATGATGCGTTTTTACTTCTATCCGGCATTGTGATGCTGAGCGTGATCGCAGTAATTTTTCTAAAGAAAACCTCGTCTAAAGGCGATGCGGTAGCGCACTAAACCTTGTCGAGCGCATCCAAAAATTCGCACTACCACAAAAAAGTTGCGACTCCGCTGCAATTAAGCAGCGAAGTCGCACCAAACTTTTCAAAATAGACTAAAGTCTATTCCGCCAAAGGCGGCATGATTGGCTGGTCTACAATGTGAATGATGCCATTGCTACATTGAATATCAGCATCTTTGACGCGGGCTTTATCTACATACAAGCCATCGGTCTTCTTGTCGTCGTCTTTCCTGATCGAAAGTTTGATCTCGTGCCCTTCCATCGATTTGACAGCAGTCATCGATTCGAGAGCCTTGGAGTCAAGCTTATCTCCCTTCAAAACTTGATACGACAAGACTTGAGCAAGTTTGTTCTTGTTGTTGAACAATGTGTCTTGATCGGCCTGGTTGATTTTTGCCCACGCTTTGTCATCCGCAGCGAAGACCGTAAATGGGCCCTTGCCCTTCAATTCGTTATCGAGGTCAAAGGCGATTTCCAGTCCGGAAAGCATTTTGTGAAAATTACCTTTAGTTCTCAAGGTGTTCACAATGTCCTGGGTTTCTGATGTCGACATCTTGCCGGAAGTTGTCACGTCCTTGGCGAATCCAATTGAACTAAACGAAACTAATGCCAAAGTCGTTAATGCCACACCGGCGCCTATTTGTCTCTGCTTCATATACCCTCCACGAGATTTGCAGGTCATGCGAAACCTATAGCAAAGAATCTTGCAAGGGGTGACGAATTTCTTTCACACAGGGAACGATTAATATATAGGTTGTTGGCTGCGAAGTTGTCAGCAGAACAGCACCTGTGGCTATCTAGTGTTTTTTACTTTTTTGCGGAAAAAATCTTTTGATTTTTCGCCTAAAAAGTCACTATTTATCCGTAATTCTAGACATCGTCTCCCGGGAAATCCGCTAAGAATTTAAAGTGAGCACTCTTATTAGATCGCTAATTCGACGTCAGCGCCACCAACGTGTTGCTGCATTTTCAATTGCACTGGCAATTGCGGCATTGCTGCCTTCAACGCAGCCTGTTTCTGCATATTTTTACGCAGCCAACAATGAGCCTCCTGAGTTTAAACACTGGCAACAGACTCAAAACCAGGGCGCGGCTGCCTTCGAAGCAAACGAATTTACAAAAGCTGAGAAACTGTTGAAAGCGGCTACTGAAGAGGCTCGCAACATCGGACCTGGCGATATCAGAATCGCCAAGAGCCCTGGAGATCTTGGCCGGCTGCTGGCTGTCAGAGGACGCTTCAAAGAAGCTCAGCAATATCTCGAAGAAGAATTTTATTTCAAAGATCGCGCGATTGGCGAGGACGTCGGCAAGATGGTTCTCGACATGGAAGATTTGATTCGCTTTTATCTGACGTGCGGATCGGCTGAGAAAGCCAAACCGCTAACATCTGACCTGCTCGATTTTGTTCAAGGGAAATTCAAAGAACAAGCCGAGCAAGAGGCAAAACAATCTCTGGAAAAAGGAAAGACGTTGATCGGTTGGGCCGGCACCGCCGCACCCGCAGTTCAAGATCCGCTACTTGACTGGGCTATCAGCTGCGACAAACTCGGCGATCTTTATCGCGATCGCGGAGATCTCGAAACATCAGACAAGTTATACAAAACTGCTCTCGACGTAAAAGCAACTGTCCTCGGAAAAAAACATTTATCGCTGGCGAATAGTTATGACAATCTCGGCGGTTTGTGCCTGAAAAAGAAAGAAGCTAAAGAAGCTGAATCGTATTTCCGAGAAGCGCTCGACATCACGACTCGTGTGGCAGAACCAGGAGATCCGACGATTTATAAACGCATGGATCGTTTGGCATCAAGTTTAGTTGCACAGGGAAAAATTTCTGAAGCAGAACAAATTTATTTGCGCGCAATTCGTACATGGCAAAATTGCGTGACTGGCAGCGTGGAACAACGTGCGCTATTTACGCTTGGATGTTTGTATGCCGATCAAAAAAGATTTGGTTCGGCAGCTCCGATGCTACGACGTGCATTGCACATTGCAGAACGCACTAACGGCGGGCAATCCGACGCGCTGGTTCCGTATCTGAAGAAGTACGGATACGTGCTTTATTATTGCGGACAAAAGGGTCAGGGGCAAAATCTTCAAGCACGTGCGAATTACATTTCGCCTGTCGTGAAAGAGCTGCAAGCCGAAGTAAAAGTAGGCAAGCTAACCATGGGAAAGTTAACAACCGCGTCCGAAACGTTCAAAGATCCAAGTAGACGATTGAAGACGGCTCGGACGAACTAGTCGCTATTTCTTCGCCGCTGCGAAGCCTTTGATCATCGCTTGCGTTCCAGAGTCCATGCCGACTTCGCCAGCAGCCGCTTCGAATAATTTGCGGGCGCTGTTCGTTCCAGGAAGTTCCAATTGATTGCCTCGATCGCTTGTGGCATTTTCCTGCACGAGCCGCAGATCCTTCAGCATATCTTTGATGCGAAACCCAGGTGCGAAGTCATCTTTGAGTATGCGCGGTGCCAGGTTTTGCAGCGCCCACGAGCCACCAGCACCGGTGCCTAAAATTTCTGGTACCATTTTTTCATCCAAGCCAAAACATTTAGCCAATAGCAAAGCTTCCGTGACTGCCACCATATTGACTGCGCATAAAATCTGATTGCATAGCTTCAAAGCCTGACCGCTGCCGACCGGACCGCAGAGCTGAACGTTCTTTCCAACCGAACGAAGCGCGGGCAGCACAGCCTCAAAATCGGGTTCGTTTCCTCCAACCATGATAGTCAGAGTTCCATTACGCGCACCGACGTCACCCCCGGTGACCGGTGCATCGAGAAATTTGATACCACGCTCGTTCAATTTCTCGCTGAATTCAATTGCAGCACCTGGGCCGATGGTTGCGGTGTCCACCACAATGGAACCGGCTAGAGCAGACTCGAAGACGCCGCCCGATCCAAAAAGCACTTCGTGCAAATCTTCAACATCGCTCACGCAAGTAAATACGATACTGCAATCTTTAACCGTTTCGGCTATGGTATCGCATTTGGTGCAACCGGAATTTACCGCTTCATTGATAGTAGGTCGATCTGGTGTTCGATTCCAAACTTTGACGGAATTTCCCGCTTTTGCCAGGTTGCCTGCCATGGCAGAACCCATAATTCCCATACCTATATAAGCGATTTGCATTCGTTCTGCCTCGATTCCCCTGGAGCTGCCTATTATAAACACCTGAAACCCAGAACGCTGACAGGTTGGCAAACAGGTTGAAATCGCTCAATACAAAACCATGAAATTGAAGAAATTATGGGCTTTTCGACACACGTCCATCACATATTGCTTGACATCGCCCTTCGCAAAACATACACTCAATGCACTTACCAAGTCCGTTATTTTTTTCGCCTTACGCCTTATTCCAACCACTTTCTGGTTAGCGGAGATACTTACCATGCGCACTTTCACAAAATTTTTAGTAGCAGCCGCCGTAGTCCTCGGCGTTTCAGCATCACCAGCCTACGCACAATCTTTCGGCGATGCATTCTCATCGCAAAGCGTCACGGGTGAAACCGCCGGCGCCAACAACACTTTCAACAACACCGGAGCTCAAACCGAGCAAATCAACAACGGTGCGGCCCCTATCCTGCAGGGCGCCACAAACGGAACTATCGGACCACAAGGCGGTGACGCTACGTCCATCATGGGCGTCAACACAGCCGGCACAGTCCGCGTCAATAACCTCGCCAACCTGGAAGCGTTGCTCAACATCATCGCTAACGGTATGGAAATCCTCGGCATCGCCTGGGGCGGACCTACAATGATCATGGGCTTCATGCACATGGCAGCTGGTTCGCAAGACGCGATGAAGAAAGTACTGTTCGGAGCGGCTGGTGTTACCGGCGGTCTCGCCACACCTGGTTGCATCAACTGGCTCGTAGCATCAGCTCGCGACGCCAACTTGTTCAGCTAATCGAATAGCTCCATAGTTCTGTTCTCGGAAAGAAAAACAGATAGAAAAAACTAAGTGCTAATAAAAGGGAAGGCCATCAAGCAGCCTTCCCTTTTTCTTTGCGTGTCGGAATGCTTTTTCTTTGCGTGTTTCATCATTCTATGTATCATTCGAGACGCACCCTCAAACATTTTGTGTTCAGTGCTTTTCTTTGTGTTTTGAAAACCTCTCATTCCTGTGTTTAAACCGGGGCATCAAGCCATTCTTCGCAGGTGGTTGAAACGCGCGCGTGCAATCATTTGCGCTTGCGTTGTTTGATTTGGAAACGCAAAAGCGCGTTAGCGAAAGTGCGGAAATTACGTACTGGCCGGAATCTTGTCACAAGTTAGTCAGATTTTAAAAATAGGATTAACGTATTGAAAGCCACGCTCGCTGCTAAACGCTTTCTCGCTGAATGCGAATCTTGGAGGAATTGCTCAAATGGTTGACGAAAATTGCAATCGAATCGATCAGGCTGCTGCCGTTTTGACCAGTCGATTACACACAGGTGACGGTGGTAACGAAGCTCGCAACCTGCTGGCATTCGATGCGAACACAATGGGCAAAGCTGATTACACAGCGATGATTGAAAAAGTTCAAACTAACGAAGCGACGATGCTCAACAATCTGATGCGCACAGGCAGACATGATGAAGCGATTCAACTGCTGCGCGAAGATGCGAATATCTTCGGCAACGGCGAACAGTTTATGGAACTCGCCAGTGAAGTGCGCGAGAAGAATAGAGAATCTAACAGCCCCACCCAGATCGTATTCGATAATGTTTATCAACAGGGCGATCAGCACGGTCGGCCAACGGCACTGGAAGTTGAAGTAAGAACGACATTCCTGAGTGCACAGACTGGTCAACAATATGAGAAGGCCGGTGTCGTCGCAGTGGTAGACAATCGCACACCACAAGATGCGGTTTTGCAAGCGCCTCCACACCAGGAAGTGATAATCATTACGCCACCAGCGGCGCCACCAGTACATATTGATACCAGAATCGGAATCGGAATTGGTGGTGGCGGCAGATCACACGATGGAAGACCGAACGTCGGTATCGGCATCGGAGTTGATAATCACGGCAATTTCTCATTCAACCTTGAAATTGAGATTGGCAGAGAACGCGTACGCAGAGCCGATCCGCGTTGGTGCCCTGACAGAAACTGGCGCCCGCACAACGCGCCTCGTGATTTCGACTATGACCGCGAAGTTAATCGCACTCGTGAGGATTACAGAAGACGCGGTGATAATGATTGGAATCCAAGACGCGAAACTCCGCGCACAGTAATCAATCAAATCAACAACACCACAATCATCAACAACAATACTCGGATTGAGAATAACAACAGCAACAACACGAACAGCAATAATCGATCGCGCACCGAGAACACCGATAACAGTCGCACGCGCACTCAAGAAACCACGCCTCAACGCGGTGACGCACAACCACGCAGACCGGAAAACGATCGTCGTCCTCCGACGGCAGAACGTCCAACTGCAGCGCCAGAGCGCGCAGCGCAACAGCAGCGCCCACCGCAACAAGAGCGCAGCCAACCCCGTCGCGAAAATCCGCGCGAGAATTCAAACGGAAAAGACAACGCTGACGAACGCCGCGCCCAAGCCGAAAAAGCAAGACAAAACGCGATGGAACAACGCGAGAAAGCTAGAAAACGATAGCTTAAAAACGCCGACCTAACGAGCACCTTAACCACTCATCCTGTTTCAGAGTCAGGATGGGTGGTTAACACTTTGGAGTGGAATGGTATCCTTATAGCCGAATAAGGAGTCGGAAAAAATGTGGGATGCTTGGATTTTCGGGTTCGCGGTGGTCGGCGGAGCAATGCTGCTTGCATCTATCGGAGTGATGGTCGTTCGGCGCCAGTTCAAGACCTCGAGGCTACGAGACCATCACGAAGTTGCCGGGTATTTGTTATCGATTGTAGCGACTCTTTATTCCGTTCTGCTCGGTCTGATAGTTGTTGACACACAATCAAAATATCAAGAAGCAAAATCGATGACGCAGCAGGAAGCCGATTCCTGTCTCGATCTTTTTCATCTTTCATACACGGTGCCGCAGCCAGAACGAAAAAAGATGCACGATCATCTCAGAGAATACATGCGAATCGTTGTTAACAAGGAATGGGGCTCCGCCACCGTTGATGGTGGCTTTGACGAATCCGCCAGTGTCGAGTTTCGAGGGCTATGGTGGACGATTTGTGATTACGAACCCAATGGTGGGAAACAAGAGAACTCGTATCAAAACATTCTTGACGAGATGGACGACATGTCCGACGGCAGACGGTATCGTTTGCAAAAGGCGCGGTCCGGTGTTCCTGAAATCATGTGGGGAGTGCTGATTGTCGGCGGATGTTTGACGGTTTTGTTTACTTACCTCTTTGAGGTCGAAGATGCAAAAGCTCAAGTCCTGATGACGGCGTTGGTGGCATTGGCGTTATCGCTGAATGTCTTATTGGTTGCGCTGTTCAGCAATCCGTACAAGGGATACATGCAAATTTCGTCCTATCCATTCACGTATGATTTGAAAGTCATGGATGAGTTGTTAAAACTTCGACCTGACAAAATTTGATTGTCATGCTTAGCAGCTAAACGATTGAGGCTTAGCTGCTAAGAGGTTATTTCTCAATGCTGACCCGTTGCTAACTGCTCAACGGTTGTTGCTTAACCGCGCAACCGTTCACGTCGTACACCAAATCCTGATTACAGACTTCACTGATGTTCAAAACATTGATGAACTCAGGCTCAGCTGCAACCGGCTCCTCCGCGTCATCTTCGAAGGAACGTGTGAACTTTCCATACGCATACGACGAGAGCAGGAAGATTACGCCGGTCACCATGAATGACATTATGCGTTCGATAGTGTCATGGTGAGCCAAATCAACGAATAGAAGTTTCAGAGTAAGCATGGCCAAAACGACCAGACCACTCAATCGGAAAAACTTTTCTTTTAGCAGAAAACCCGCGCCTAGCAACGACAAACCTTCGATGCCGAGTGCAAGCGAAACAAAATCGGTCGGCACTTTTGCAAAGACAAGTGAGGTCAGAGAGATGACGCCGAAATAGGCGAGCAGCCAATGCGCCGCTTCAACATACTCTGCTTTCTTTTCGGTTTTGATGTAACTCAACAACCAACCAGGACGATTCATTGGTTCAAGTCCATCATCCGTAACGCATATTCTTCCAAGCATGTGTCCACCCAACAGTGTGAAGGTGAACAGAGACATCGGCAGCGACAACCAATGATGAACGTTGGTCGCGGAGAAGCCGATAGATAGAATCAGCGGGAACAGTCCGACGGTCGCATAATAGTTGGAGTTACGGATCATACCGGCGAGCAGGTTTGCCACCGCTAGTAGTGCAAGCGCAAAAGCGATCCAGCTGTGGTCGACGATTTGCAAGATGGACAAAATCATCAATCCGTTTGCTGCCAGATGATAGAAGTATGGATACCAATCATCTTTGACTCGAATATGTATGAAGGCGAGCGCCGCGAAAACCGCAGCAGTGAACGTTCCGAAACGGACGTAAGAGAAGCCGGTGATTCCATAAGCGACATCAGACGCATGCGCATTCAAACCGGCAAACCATGCAGGAATAAACAGTGCGGACAGCGCAACCGCCGCCCATTTAAAAGTATTGATCCGATACTTCAACCCGACATAGGCGAGCAAGCCGATCTGAAGAACGTCCACTGTGAATAGCGTCATACCGGAGAAGTGCATGCTTTTCGCGGCGTTGATCAAAAACAGACCCAATAACGAATGCACCGTATGCATCTGCTCCTCATCGCGCCATTTCATCCATTGCGAAGCAGCAAGATAAAGCAATCCTGCGCTTGCAAAAATAGACTCGTTGAAATTGGCAAGAGCTGGAGTGTTGAACAGAGCCAGTCCAGTCGCAAACAATCCTGCGTTAACGCACGCCAGCGTCGTCAGCGAATTTTTAGCTTTCTCTTGAGTCGACAAAGACATGCCGATTCCGATCGTAAAGGTGAGCCAGATCAAAGACAGAAACGTGGTGGCAATGATACTGTCGCCGGTGCTAAGCGTGTGCGAGAGCGTGCAAAAGAAATGCCCGGCGTAACAACACGCCAGAGCGTAACCAAACAGTCGTCTCCACGATTGAAGATTTCCCAAAACTGAAGCAGTGACCGCAATAATCAAGAACGAGATATCGCTGAATAAGTTCAGTCCATTCATCAATATCGTGACAGAAGCGAGCGTGATCGAATAAACTGCCATCAGTTCAGAACGCGCTCGCAGAGCGCTCCACAGCGATCCGGCTGCGACCAGACTGAGCAATACGGTTTCCACACCCAGAGAATGAATCACTCTGACATCGGGCAAGTAGTGAGCGGCGTAAGTGGTGAAGTAGGCTAACGACCAGCCGCCGGCAGTCAGTCCATGGGCAAACCATTTTTGATTGGCCTTGCCGGACATCTTCGAGCCGACGACTAATAGTAAAATAGATACGACCAGTCCGCTGCCAAGTTTGAGCAGCGATTCCAAAAATGGATTGCCGCACAATTGAATTGAATAAGTGATTAGAAAAACTACTCCGAAAACCAAACTGGCGATTCCCAGTTTGTGCAGCCAGAATAGTCCTATTTTGGTTTCGAGCGACGGTGGTTTTCTTTCGGCGGTGTTCATGGCAATTCTCCCTTATGACACTAGCCTAGGACATCGCCAAACTCAGGGATATTGTTAAGAACAGTTTGCCCACTGTTTGGATCGGACCGCCCGGAATTGCAAGGGTCCGTTATTGCCGGGTGAAAGTATCTCAAGTTTGCGCATTTGACTGGCGCCTTCGCAACCGCATGCATCACGCAGCCTGAGAGCGTGTTCTATTTCTCATCTGACTCTTGTTCAGCGAACACCGACTTAATCAAATCCTTTTGCCAAACCAAACCAATCAGCTTATCCGACTCGTCGGTCACCGGCAGCCAGGAAAACTGATAACGGGCAAATAGAAACAGTATTTCCTCGGCCGTATCCTGCGACGATATCGCCAGGGGCGGTGTCACCATAATACTATCCACGGTGACCGCGCTATCCTCCTCAAGATCCGCAGGACGATCGCTGCCGATATAAACTCCAACAAGCTTGCCCTTGTTGACGACAGGAAGACCGTCTCTCTTCAAGCGATCCAACATCTCTTTAGCGTCTTTCAGCGAAGTGCCTGATTGCAGCACTTCGATTTTGGTATCCATAAAATCGCTAGCCAGCGCTCCTGCGGATTCTTCACTCGTACCCGGTCTGTGCAAATGCAGTCCGTTCCACACCATCAACAGATCATACAAACCGCCTTTGTAGCAGTGCTCTCCGAAGGCGGATGCAATCACGCAAGCGATCATCAATGGCGGCACGATCGCAAAATCGCTGGCCATTTCAAACACGATAATAATAGACGTTAGTGGCGCCCTCGATACCGCAGCAAAAAACGCACCCATTCCGACCAGAGCAAACATATGCAACGGCGCCACGCTGACGAAGTGACTCTCGAGCGTTCCTGCGATGTATCCCAGCGCCGACCCAATCGATAATGCCGGAGCAAACAGTCCACCAGGAGCGCCGGAACCATAGGCCAGCAAGGTTAAAAACGAGAACGCTCCAAACACTACGACGACCAAATTCTCGCTCAGTGAACCGGCATCGATCAGCGCTCTGGTATGAGCGTAGTCATGAAGACTGAGCGGCAAACAAGCAACCACAAGTCCGGTAATCAAACCTGCAAAACCGACTTTGAACGGCTTAGCAACATTAACCCGTTTGAACATTCGCAAAAACAACAGTATGCCACGGTTGAAGAGCGCCCCGAAGAACCCACTGGTCAGCGCCAACAAGATGACAAACAACAGATCTAACGACGAGGTCATGCCCTGGTTCATTTCACCGACAAGAACTATCTTGTGCGGATGTCCGAACACATGTTCAACCAGTGAAGCTGAAAAGCATGCCACTATAGCCAGTGCCACAGCACCAGCCTTGAATTCTTTCAGCAACTCCTCCACGACAAAGACGACACCGGCAATCGGCGCGCTAAATGCCGCAGCCAAACCAGCCGCGGCACCCGCTGCAATCAAGTGACGGCGCTGTTCTATCGACGTTGGAAACCACCGAGAAAACTGACCGGCAATGGCAGCGCCGACTTGCACCGTCGGACCTTCTCTGCCCATAAACAAACCGGAACCCAAGGCAATTGTGCCACCGATCAATTTGACAATCGCGATACGAAAGTCGAGAGGGAGGTTCATCCGATTGAGCACGGCGCGTACTTGTGGTATGCCACTACCGGAGGTGTCAGGCGCGATCCAAACCATCAATCCGCTGAGTAATCCACCAAGCAGACCGATAACCGGAAGCACCAGTATTGGCGCGTATTGCTGGCACAGTTCCATTCGCCAGGAGCCCAACGCGTTGATGCCGTGGCCGAGTAAAAGTGCAGACGCGCCAGCTGCCAAACCGATCACACATGCAGCTAACACCGGAAGAACACCGGAGTCGCGAAGCAGTTTTGGGAACGGCGGCTTCATAGTTTTGTCATGCGTTTAGATTTCGCACTATTGTTTTGACAATCGCACAATTGGTTTCGAAGCTTTAATTTTCAGCCGGCTTAGTTTCAACCGCCGCTTGTGCTGCGGCTGGCGGAGGGCTGACGTTGACATTCGCGATACTGCCCTTGGTCGATCCAGCTCTGAGATCCAGAACAATAACCGGCGGATCGTTTTTGATATCAGCACGCCCGCTTCTCATCTGACGCGAGAACATCGTCAGCTTGTCGTTATGCTGAAACGCAAACAAGTTGTATGAGTCCTCGCCGCCTTTTGGTTTCACTTCAAAAATCATCACCGACTTCATCGCCTGCAGCGCGCCTAGAGGGAAGCCGGTTTCTTTGGCAACTCTATCCATCGGGTAACTTACTTCACGGATGCCTTTGCCTTTCAACCATTCTTTGTTGATGCGGCTGGTACCCATCGGTCCAATTACCCCGGGGTTATAGCATTCGATCGTGATCGTCTCAGGCGTTTGCGAGATCGTCATCTTCGAAAAATCTTCCGATATTTTCAGCGCGGCGAGCACCGGACGAGTCAAAATGTGAGGTTGGACATCGTCTGTCCTCACGGTCTTCACCGGTGCAAACGTTTTGTTGTTGTAGCGAACAGTGAGCTCGTTATCCGGTAACACGAACACATCATGATCTGAGTCGAATGAAAGAGCGTCAGCCAAGGCGGGCTGCGCCACCACAGCAGACGACATCGCAATGATCGTCGCGGCAAACAGACCTACAGAAGTTTGATTCATCTTACTCTCCAATTTCGCACCAAAGCTTCGTGGTGCGCCGGGGCTGCCCGTTCAGTTCGAACTATCAGTACATAATCGCATAAACTCTCGTTTGGCTCCTGAGCAGTCTGCAAGGCTAATGGAGGACAAACTCGCAAACCCCAGGCCTGCCGAACTCTTGAGCAACAGCTCCAACATTTTCTAAAAAAGAACAAACATTAATGATGTTATCAAGGTCTGTGATCGCTCATAATATTCTCGTTAAAGTAGTCCGTTATCCATGAACCACAGCCGGAGGATACGATGTCGGCAGGAACTTCGACTTCTACGAAGTCTATTGAATACGCAGCTTACGAACTCACAAATTACGATCTGACCGCAATCGCACCGGCTACCAAGAAGACCGAGCCGCTTGGTCCGAAGGACATTCTCGTCCGGATCAAAGCGTGTTCGCTGAATTACCGGGACTTGCTGGTTGCAACCGGCCGGTATCGCAAAATTCAATTACCGCGCGTTCCGCTTTCAGACGGCGCCGGAGAGGTTGTAGAGGTCGGCTCGGCCGTCACCAGCTTCAAACCGGGCATGCGCGTTTCACCTAACTTTATGACCGGATGGCACGGCGGGCTGATTTCGCCAGAAGTAGTGCAAACCGATCTGGGCGCCGGAGTTGATGGAGTCCTCCGTCAATACGCCGTCTTCGATGAATGCTCGCTGGTCAAAATTCCGGATTATTTGAGTTTCGAAGAAGCTGCAACCTTACCGTGTGCCGCTCTGACAGCCTGGAATGGACTGATCGAAAACGGAAATCTCAAAGCCGGCGAAGTGGTGCTTTGCATGGGATCCGGCGGTGTGTCTATATTTGCAATGCAATTGGCATTGATGAGTGGTGCTGAAGTAATCGCAACCTCAAGCAGCGATGAGAAATTGAAACGACTGAAGGACCTCGGTGCCTCGCATGTTATCAACTATAAAACCACTCCTGATTGGGAGAAGGAAGTCGTTAGATTGACACGCGGTCGCGGAGTAGATCACGTGGTTGAAGTCGGAGGCGCAGGCACTCTCGAGAAATCCGCCATCTCTGTAAAACTCGGCGGTCACATCAGCTTGATTGGTGTTCTGGCAGAACCAAACCCTAAGAGCAATCACGCCGTTCATCTACTGATGAAAGCAGTGAAGCTGCAAGGTGTTTTCGTCGGCTCCGTCGAAATGTATCAGCGCATGAATCGTGCTCTGGAAGTACATAAACTGAAACCAGTGATCGACAAAGTTTTCGAAGCACAAGACATCGTCGAAGCGCTTCGATACATGCAGAGCGGCAAACACTTCGGCAAGGTTGTCGTGAAAATTTAGCTGTTCCATATAGCAACATAATTTGCGCAAGCAACTTCAAGAATAAGAAAGGGCACCAGATCTGGTGCCCTTTAATTTTAGATTGATGATTGAACCATCACATCGATTAATCGCATTCAAACCAAATCGTTCTATTCACCAGATCCAGCTTGAATTAAATCTCTCATCAGTCAAATCAAACTATTTGCGTTCGATGATCAACTGCTTGATGACTTCATCTTTAACAGGTTTGTCATTGGCGCCGACTTGTACGGACCCAAGTTTCTGAACCACGTCCATACCGCTTACAACTTCACCGAAGATGGAGTGCTTATTGTTGAGGTGAGGAGTAGGTCCAAGCGTGATGAAGAACTGACTGCCGTTGGTGCCGGGACCAGCGTTAGCCATCGACAAAATGCCTGCTTTGGAGTGACGCAGTTTTGGATCGAATTCATCAGCGAATTCATAACCTGGTCCACCGGTTCCGGTGCCAAGCGGGTCTCCGCCCTGAATCATGAATCCCTGAATAATTCTGTGGAATTTCAATCCGTTATAAAACGGTTTTTTCATTTTCTTGCCGGTGCGTGGATCGGTCCACTCTTTTGTGCCTTCGGCAAGTCCGACAAAGTTAGCAACCGTTTTTGGTGCTTGTTTATCGAAAAGTTTGACAGTGAACTCGCCTTCAGTCGTGACGAATTTGGCATAGGTACCTGGGTCCGCAGCAGAAGCCGATAAGCCCCCGGAAACCAGTAAAGCCGCCATCACTGACAGAATAGCGCGACGTGAAGTTAACATAGAAAGCTCCTTCCTTATGACATCTGACACTGCAACAGCAGTAGTACGCAATCAGTCGGTCATCTTATCATGATTTGGAATTAGACCCGCGAAAATCGATTCTCGGGCCCACGTTCGAAAATTCTCCTTGTTGCCAACAGAGACAGAATCTACAGACATCGGTGTGCGTCGTTTGTTCCTCCATTTGCGGTCGGTTTTCAAAAGCGTGACGTCAACCTTTCAATGACAGATAATGGTCAGCAAGACGTAGAACTAAACAATAAAAATCATCGAACTTGATATTCACCATAGATGGTGCCTACGAATATTCAGATGACGATCTGAAACACTGGGATCTCGATGGTGCGCACAGCTCATTCAAAAAGCACTACGGGCAGTACTACGAAATAGCAAATTCGCTTGGGCTGCCACTCTCGCAACCACCGAAGAAACTAGATATTTCTAAAACAAAAGATGTTTTAGGCTACGATCCAACTTTTTAGCTCAAAAATGTTCTGCAAGAACTCGCCGAGTTCGGAGAACAAGGTCCTCCCCAATTCAGAAATTCCTGATACGCGGTTTCTACAGAGAGGGAAAGTTCAGTCAAGATAAATGAAAACGTTTTTGTTTAACTAAAACGCGTTTTTTTGAAGTTTTTTTATTTGCACGAAATTGCTGTTTCAACTTAAGTGCAAACGCAGTTTCCACCTAAATGAAATTACAGTCTCTAACTAAAAGAAATGTCTGACCTATTCAGGCGTCTTCGCCAACAGGCGTAGCTTCCGGAGCATGATCGAGGTCACGCAGATCCTCAGGCAGTTTGCCGAATTTTTCGAATAAATCATTGAGCCGGTCAGTCTTATCAGTCTTCCACTGGGTCGTAACGAAGGGCGGGCGGTGCAACGGAACCGAATACCGGACCGTCATAGCGGTCTCCGACGGCGGACTGACCAGCGTCAGCGTTCCATCGTCCCAGCGCTCGGTACCTGATACCCAGCCGTTCTCGGTTAAGTGCCGGTCAGAACAAACGACCTTTGCCATTCAAATACTCCCTCAGAATCTATCCTTATGTTACCGGACCAGTGCGCATAATAGATCTATTTGATCTAAACAGTTCTTTTATTGAAAGCCTTCTTGAAGCTTATGTATAGAGACATAATTGGCCTTGTCCCGAGTTTAGTTGAAAAGTTTGGTGATCCCCTCCAGGACTAGCCTGGTATGGTTTCGGTTGCAACACCAGAACCCAATTCAAGAGG
>JADYXR010000220.1 GCA_021772095.1 Candidatus Obscuribacter sp.
ACTGGGACTGGGACTGGGACTGAGACAGATACTGATTCTATACTGTGACTGTGACTGATCTCATTTCATGCAAACGCAGTGCCAACGGACTTGTTTTATGCATCGTATGCCCCACGGACTCGCGACTTTATGACAACGGACTCGCGACTTATGCAAACGGACTCGCGATGTAAATGATCCATGTAAGCAGCGCCACCCACATGAAGATGACGAGCGCATAATACTGTCCACGACCGGTTTGTGTGTATTTCAAAACCTCGCCGGAAGCGCTTGTAACCAGACTCGCGCCATTGACGATGTTGTCGATGATCACAGTGTCCATGAACTTCCAGGTGTTGTTGAACAGCGGAAGTATTCCTTTGTTGACCATGGCTCCGTACAAGTCGTCGAAATACCATTTGTTCAACGAGAATCTGTAGATAATGTTGTTGCTTTCGACAATCGATTTGTTCCACGTGATGCTCTTAACTACATACATGAGGTAGGCGAATGCGATACCACCCAGAGCCACCACGGTCGAGACGCCGAGCACAGTCCAATCGACTCCTTCTATGTGAGGATGATTGAAGTACACGAACTTCGACCAGGCATTGGCGGCTTTTCCACCTTCAAGAAACGCTTCCTTGGTAAATCCGAGCAATCCACCTGCGAAGATCGACGGCACTGCAAGGCATACTAGCGGCAGCCACATTACTGGTGTCACTTCATGCGCTTTGTGGTCGCCTCGATACTGTCCTTCGAATACGGTGAAATAAAGCCGGAACATGTAGAACGCGGTCAGACCTGCTGTTGCAATCAAAATCCAACCAATAACCGGGTTGTAATGCATAGCGGCAGCGACGATTTCGTCTTTGGAAAACCATCCGCTCAGGAAGGGAAATCCTGAAATTGAAAGCGTTCCGATTAAAAATGTAATCGCGGTAAACGGCATGATCTTTCGCAGACCACCCATTTTGCGAATGTCTTGTTCGTGGTGGCATCCGATGATGACGGCGCCGCTACCAAGAAACAGCATCGCTTTAAAGAATGCGTGTGTGAACAAATGGAACAAGCCGGCCGAAAACGCGCCGACTCCAAGACCAGCCATCATGTATCCAAGCTGCGAGCATGTCGACCATGCCAGAACTCGCTTGATATCGTTTTGGCTCATCGCAATCGTTGCTGCCATAACCGCAGTGATTGTGCCGATCACGGCGACGAAAGCAAGCGCAATACTATCGGTGCCACCATTCGGCGCGAGGAAGATTGGATATGCGCGAGCGACTAAATAGATACCGGCGGCAACCATTGTTGCTGCGTGGATCAGCGCGGAGATTGGCGTAGGACCTTCCATCGCGTCCGGCAACCAAACGTGCAGAGGGAATTGTGCAGACTTCGCTATCGGTCCACCGAATATAAGGATGGCCATCAACGGCATCGAAGATGCGGCGAGTGCCAGTTCCGGTTTCAGGGTTCCGGCTTCCAGTGCGCGATGCAAAGCACCGGCGAGATCGACGCCGGCAGATCCGTGTTGAGCTGCAAACGCCATTACCGTTCCACCGCCCCAGAAATCTTTAGTTGCCAGAAGCAACATGATCACGCCGACAAGGAAAAGAAAATCACCGACGCGGTTGACTACAAAGGCTTTCATACAAGCTGCTGCAGCCGAATCTTTGTACCACCAGAAACCGATCAGGAAGTACGAGCAGACACCGACCAGTTCCCAAAACGCATACATCTGGAACATGTTGGTGGAAACAACCAGACCCAACATCGAACCGGTAAACAACGACAGGTAAGCATAGAAGCGCGCGTAGCCCGGGTCTTCACGCATATAACCGTGCGTATAGACCTGAACGAATAAACTGATCGTGGTCACCACAATCAACATCATGGTGGCTAGATTGTCGACGAGAAAGCCGACTGAGAGTTTGAAGTTTTGACAAGTAAAGAAGTCGAAGTTTTCCTGGAAGGAATAACTGGGGTTGCTGCGCAACGCTTCGAAGATAAAGCACGAGTGGAAGAAGCCCCAGGCGACGGCGATTATCGATGCCATCATTGCTGCCGTTTTGAACGACCGTTTTTCGCCGAGTTTCAAACCGCCAAACAGATAGGAAAGGATGATGCCAAAGCCGACTAAAAACGGCATTGCCACAATCATCCAAGCGCTCTCGACGCACGCTCTCAGAAACTCAGGGTCAAAATTCACGGAATCGTCTCCAGGTACTAATCGGCTATCCACGGACAGTTCGGACAATTGCAGTACTGAACCAGTACTCTTTTCAACGTCGATGATGACGTTCAAAACTCGGTGCTAATGATACATTGCGTGCGCGACGACAGGGGCGTTTGATAAACCAGCGTTTAGGCAGTTGGTTGTAAGTAGATTGAAATCATGACCACTGTTTTCTCATGGCATCATACCGAGAAGCTTATGGTGTCCTGAAGACGAGGAATCTTGCTTGTGGTAATCAAGATAAATATATTACTCGTGAAAAGATTTTTCATTTCAATAATTCTTCAAAGTGCCGCTTCCAATGTCAAAATCGCTGGAATGGAAATGGTGCGGTGGCTATACTGTGGCCGCACGAATTGAATTGAGATCGATCGAGGGGTCATTGTGGACAACGCATTGCTACTGAAATTCCTTTTATTCCTTCCATTGGTGGCAGCGATTGTAATCGCCGTCAATCCATCGAAGGATGACAAAGACGCAAGGGGATTGGCGATATTCGTCAGTTCGGTGATGGTTCTGCTGTCTCTAGTGATTGGCGCCGGACTGGAAGGTCACTACGGCGGCATGCAATTCAGCACCGTGCAGCACTGGATAGCAAGTCCGTTTCCGATCAACTTTCATATCGGTGTCGACGGTCTCAGCATGTCACTTGTCGTGTTGACAACAGTGATTACACTGATGGCGGTGTTAGCCAGCTACTCAATCAAAACACGCGTCAAACTTTACTATGCCAATGTGATGCTGCTTACGTTCTCGCTTCTTGGCGTCTTCGTTTCGCAAGATCTATTGCAGTTCTTTGTGATGTACGAATTCGAACTGATTCCAATGTATTTCTTGATTGCGATCTGGGGCGGACCTCGCCGCGGATATGCCGCGATGAAATTCTTGTTGTACACATTCTTCGGCGGCGTCTTGATGCTCGCCGCTTTGCTCTATACATATACTCAACTCTATGCGATGGATCCTGCCGCCGCGACATTCAACATGACGCAGCTCTCAGCTTCAAGTCACGCGCTGCCAGTTCATGCGCAAGTTATCGCATGTCTTGGTTTCTTCCTCGCGTTCATCATCAAACTGCCATCCGTTCCGTTCCACACGTGGCTGCCTGATGCTCACGTTGAGGCACCAACCCCGATATCAATGATTCTCGCGGGACTGCTTCTGAAGATGGGTTCGTATGGTCTAGTGCGAATCTGCATGGGCTTCTTCCCGGCATTCTTCGCCGAGTACGGACCATGGGTTCTCGCGCTTGGTGCAATCAATATTCTCTGGGGCGCGGTCGCGTGTCTCGTTCAAAAGGATATGAAACGCATCATCGCGTTCTCCAGCGTCTCGCACATGGGCTTCATCTTGCTCGGCATCGGCTCGCTCTCGAATGCCGCCGTCAATGGTGCCATCTTCCAAATGTTGAGCCACGGATTTATTTCCGCGCTTCTTTTCTTTATGGTTGGATGCGTTTACGAACGCTGCCACACCAGATTGCTTCCTGAAATCGGCGGCGGTCTGGCGTTCCAAATGCCGATCTTGTTCTACTTCTGGATGTTTGCCTGCATGGCTAACCTGGGCTTGCCTGCGCTCTCGGGCTTCGTCGGAGAAGTGACGATTTTCTACGGCGCCTACACTTCGCCATTCGCCACATCTTCACTGCACGGCGCCTGGACGCAGGGCTGGATCGTCGCGGCTTGTGTGTCCGTCATACTGACTGCGGGGTACATGCTCTGGCTTCTGAAGCGGCTCTTCTACGGACCAGAACAACCGAAGTGGAAAGGTCATTTATATGACGCCACCATGACCGAAAAATTTGTTGCCACCACATTGTGTGCTCTCACACTTTTGTTCGGAGTCGCGCCTCACCTGCTGACCAACATGTATTCGAAAGTCGGCGATCGGATCACTTCCGAGGTTTTGAATCGTATTCAAATCAGCCAAACTGATACCACTACGAAACCAAATCTCTAAACAACAGTTCTGCATAGCAGCTCACGAGTTTCACGAATATAGAACTGGGAATCTGCCACGAGTGGCATCTGCTCTTTGTTTTAAAAGGAAACTATCGTGAAGACTTTATTGAAACTCTCAATCGTGGTGGCATTAATTTTCACCACGGGTGGTTCCGCGCGTGCGCACCATTTGTCAGGCGTAATTGATTCGAACGGGCGGGAAATCATCCCGTGCAAATTCGGTCAGATTAAGTATCTCGGTCAAGGTTTGTTTTTCGCCGAAGAAGCAAACGACGAGCAGCCGGCAGAACGGTCGTATGTGGGTCGCGTTTTCAACAACGCGGGCAAAGCGCTAACCATCAAGATTCCGAAGGATTTTACGCTATCGAACGTTACGCTCCCTGCAACCAAATCTGATACCGCTGGGTCTTCACCACTAGTAACTCATTGTCCTGATGGAACCGTGCTTGAAATTCACGGCAAGGACGGTTTCGGTCTCTGCGACTTGGATGGAAAGATTCTGCTTGAACCGAAATTCGGTGCCATCGGTGACCTTAGAGATGGCTACGTTTCTGCTTTTTCGCCACCTCATATGTATCAGTTCACTTTGAATTTAAAAACCGGTGAGCGGAAATCAGGACCACGAGAAGCTCACGTGATGGGATTCGGGCCGGACTATGATATCAGACCATTTTCGATATCAGGCGGCGACGGTTATATCTGGGGTTATATGAATAAGGCCGGTGACATAGTCATTCAACCTAAATTCAGACATGCCCAATACTTTACCAAAGAGGGCTTCGCTGTCGTCGAAGTTGGTGAGAAACCGTCTAAAAGCAAAAGGGCTTTTATCGATCGAACAGGAAAAATCGTTTCCCCTGAGTACCACAGTGCGCATTCATTCGAAGACGGGATTGCCTCAGTGACAGACGAGAGTGAGGACGGGTCAATATCGAAAAGAATGCTGATCGATACAACCTTCAAACCGGTCTTATCCGGGAACTTCAGAGGCGCCAAAAAATTATTCGACAACATTTTTGCTGTTTATGAAAATGCAACGGGCCTTAACTATCTGTCCTTTAAAGCAGTCAATAGCAAAGGCGAGTTTCTCTTTAATTTTCCAGGGACGCTGGTGACTTCTCCACACGTACAAGGAAACGAGATTGTCTGCGCCACTCGCGAGGGGGGAAAAGTTGGGGATGAAGAAGTCCGAAAGATCGTGCATCTCGACAATCAGGGCAAGGTGCTGAAAACAGTGAGCGGCACGTTTCCGATGGAAGAATATGGTATCAGCGTGTTATCTGAGAAGGTGCCACCACATGACACCAGATATTCCTTGCTGGGAAAAAACGGTAAAGTGATCAGTCAGGTAAAAAACGGCTACCTTAGACCGGTCGCACCAGATCGCATCGTGAAAACGATGCAAGTTCAACAGTTCCATCCCAATGAATGGATGCACCACCGCTCCGAAGGTTTTTCCAGGGAGGGCAGCTTTCACAATTTTTTGCGAAACTACGATCTGATCGGAATGTCGAAAACCCAAGTAGAAAGTTTGCTTGGAAAACCGGCTAAACCAACAAATAGATATTACCTGTTAACAGGCAATTGCAATCACTCGTGGACTGCAATCGAACTTGAATATGTAGACGACAAGGTCACGCGTTGGAAAGAGGTTCGCGCCCAAGATCCTCAAGGACAGCAGCCATACTGGATCACAACGAATGTGGTATCAGGTCGCCCAGCGAACGGAGCGAATTCTAATATGAATGCTCCAGCGAATCACTTCCGAACAAAAACGTCGGAGGACCGCGTCAAACCTCGTTTTCAAAGTTATTTCCCCGTAGCTCAAAGCGCGAGCGAAACAAAGTAACCAGGATGCAATCGGCAGTCACAGCCGAATTGCCTAAACGGCAAGCAAATCGCTGCTGGTATACAGTCAAATTTTGGGCGCCTGATTGGATTCAAAATCCGAGACCGAAACTAAATAGTTAGTCCGCGACGAAGAAAGTGCGGGGCTCGCTGATGTATCCGGCGGGTTTGCCATCGCCGTTGATGCCGATAATAGCGACCTGGTGCTTACCTTTCTGAGCGAGCGCATCCGCTGGTAGGCGGAAAGTACCAGTAACGTTCGCTAACGGCTGTTTCAAAACAAGTTGTGAATCGTCGGGAAGATTGGTTACTGGAAGATCCGGACAAGCGATGTCTGTTTTTGTCACGACGATGAAGACGGTCTTGGCACCGGGGATTGCGGAGGCGTTGTACGAAACATTTACGCTGTCGCCGCTGTGCACGATTGGTAGAATTTTGTTTTGTAGTGAAGAAAGCGCGCTGTTTTCATTGACCAATTTCTTGGTTTCGTTGAAAGCGTTCTTCGACTCGTAGCTCGATTCCTTGGACTCACTGATTAATTCCAGTGATGGAGCTAATGTAGACGTACTCACGTTCTTCACGGACTTCACTTCTGCCGAATATTGCCCTGGTAAGAATTGAATTCCTATATCGCCGATTGCTCCATTAAGTGCCCAGCTTCTATAGCGTCCGGGCATAAACAACAATCTTCCGTCGCGAACTTCCGCGAAAGGACCTTCACTATAGTCGATCCAACTCTTGGGTTGCCTCTCTGAGCGCCACACAAGACGCGCATTGTGTGCTAATTGCGACAGTTCCAGTGAAGAGCTGATTTCGATTTCCAAAGCACCAACGGCTAACGGATTTATTATGAAGTCTTTGGAAAGCCAAACATTTACAGGAGTAGCTGGGTTAGCAACGGTCCCCGGAATCGTCGGCGGTCGCCTCGCGGCACCGTCCTTTTTCGGCTTCTGTTTTTTCTTTTGAAAACTATCGTCAGGCGGAAACTCAGTCAATTCAACGGTTTGGGAGCCTCCGGGTTTCATCCAATCAACGTAACTGCCGACATCTTTGTCCCAGTGCAAAAACTTGCGGGCTTGGGGGTCACCATATGTGGTGGCTAGCAGATTTGGATAAATATACTCAATCGGACCAGGAATCGGTCTGACTAGAGATACGAACTTCTTGGCGTAGTCACCGTCCGCGACTGGCTTGGTCAGCATGTAATCGAGAAGTTCGGGGCGGCCGATCATGCCCGCACCGGAGTAATCTTGTGGTAGGTCAATCAGTACAACCGACCGACCTTCTGGCGTCGAACGAGCCTCGCTCAACAATTTCTCGTTCGCCGATTGCATTTGCCGACCGGCTTCAATCCAGGGAAACAGGTTGTGTGAGAGACCGAGATACCAACAAATCGTCAACACGATAAGAGAACCAACTCCGACAAAGGTGTTGAACTTCACGATGTTCTTGTAGCCGTCACCTGCGAATTTTCCAATCATCTTGAAAGTGGGAATCAACGTCACCGCGAGCAGCAGACACATCGCAGCGGAGCCCAGGAAGAACAATCTGCTACCGACGAGGTTCGGAAAGATATGCCAGATTTGGAACGTGGGTAGCTCAGCAACAATTAACCAGAGAAAGAGAAACGCCATGACACGAACTCGCGCGATTGGCTGGATGAGACGCGTGATGAGCGAGATCGCAACAACAATCCAGGCGGCGAGAGCGGTTTGTGCGACGTTCAAAGGAAACGGTTGTTCTTCATTTACGCCGAACAAAATTTTGCTGAACGTGGCACCGTCAAAAAAATTGTTTCGAAATGCTCGGAAGAAACTGCGCAAACTCGTGTCGCCATAACCACCGACAACAGTACCAATTAACAGTGTTCGAAGTAGCCCAAAGGCACCGAGAGCGACGAAGAAGCTGCCCACAAAGACAAGTTTTTTCCGAATCGAAATGATTTGCCAGTTTAGTGGCGCGGACAAAAACAACTCAGCCAGAGCAATCACTACAGGCAGTGTCACCGCCATTTCCTTGCAAACTAGTGAAGCCAGAAAGAAGACGAGGGACAGCCCAAAGAAGGCTATGGAGCCGGCTTTGCGAAACTGCAGATAAAGACTCAAAGAAAGCAAGTAAAAGAAAGTGCAATGCACATCGACCCGACCGATGATCCAGGAAACGGACTCAGCGTGAATTGGATACAGTGCAAACAAAATCATCGCACCGGTTCCGGTCAGCAATCGCTGGCGGTGAGGCGCATCAGCAGCCAGCTGATAGGCGAGCAGCCCACAAAGGAAAGTACAGCCGGAGAACATGACTAGATTAGTGACGTGATATCCGACTGGGTTTAAACCGAATAGTAAATTGTCGAACCAAAACGACAGCGAAATACCTGGTCGAAAACTCGTCAGACCGTCGGTTTGCCCAGTCCAATTACCTGCGAAGGTCCGCAGTAGACCAGAGGGGTCGCCATGATTCGCACTGTAGGCATAACCCAGATGCTTAAAATCGTCGAGCAAAAATCCGCTGTTCAAAACACTATGATAGGCACCAAATACAATACCGCAAGCGATCAAGAACGCACCGCCAATCAACAGGGCGTTTTTTCTTGGATTCGATAGATTCTCTTCCACGGCGGATGTGTCAGACTCTTATGGATTCGGCTTCTTGCGTTTCTGCACCGGAGATTTCGGTGTTGGTTTCTTCAGTTTATTTTCGGCAGCATCTTCTGCAGCTTGCTCGGCTTTGTCATCGACAGCTTTCTGTTTGTTGTAATCATCAAGACTCTGCGCTGGAATAATCGGCGTCAATTCCGGCGGCGTTTGCGTATTCAGAATATCTTTGGTCGGCGTCCCTGGCGTCACAACGGTTCCGGATATCGCCTGGCTCACACTGTGGGAGATGCTCTCCAACAACTTCGCCGATGTGTCGTTGTCGAAGTATTTGCCACCAGATGACTTAGCAATGCAATCGAGTTTCGCGCGCGCGGCGTGTGCTCGTTTCATATCTAGACCCAGGATATCGACCTTGAGATTGACACCTCTGGAAGGCAGAGTCTGAACGTATGCGCACGGATCAAAACCGCACGTGTCCTCTCCGTCCGTGATCAAAATAATGGTTTTCTTTCCTACGACTCTCGCCAAATCTCGCTCGGCGGCCTGAGCGATTGCGTAAGTTAGCGGCGTCATGCCCGTCGGATGAATGTCGCGCATCTTGCCAATGATCGTGCGTCGATTGCCCGTTCCAGGAGGCACCAACAGCGCGCTTGCCTGGCATTCGAGGCCTGGAGCAGCAAATTGTCCAAACACTCGCAGCGCGAGGTTAACATCAGAAGGAATTCTTTGAATCGCCTGTTGCAGAACTTTTTTGGCTGCATCCATCTTCTGAACATCTTTGCCATCTCTGCTCAGATCGTCTTTCATGCTCAAAGACGCATCGACCAAAAACAAGATGGTTACCGGTCCGCCGTCGCGCTGGGTGCCACCATGAATAGTGGTGCCGTCTGTACCGCCTTGTAATGTTGTTGAGCCCGTACCGCCCTGTAATGTGGTTGAGCCTGTTCCGCCTTGCAGCATGGTTGAATCGGTTCCACCTTGCAGAGTCGTCGAATCAGTGTTGCCCTGAAGAGGCTGCGCGGACGCGGGAAGCGACGTGGTGCTTAACAGCAACACGAGCGAACTCAAAATAAGGTTTCGTATTTTTTTCAAACGGGGCAGATGGTTCTTGGAGATTTCAACGACTCAGTTAGATTTTAAACTATTGTGGCGCATGCGAACTTCGTATTGCGTCGAAAGAGTTTAGATTGGCGTTCACTTGGATGACTTCAGTGTAGAGCTTCCGGTACATCCGTGCTCGTTTTTAACTGCTTTGGTTTAATGGAATTCAGGTTTGGCGGAAATGACCGCGCCCACCACATGTCTATTCGATATCCGGATGATTTATTTTTCGGCGAAGTTTTCAGCTGGCATTCGTATGCCGCTTCGATTGTTCAGTATCTCGGAGAGGTGATTTGAAGTCGATCGCTAATTTGTTTTATCTTCGAGTGACGAACTTGATTTGTCGTCAGCCGAAGATTCTGACGTGCTGTCCGCTGATGATTTTGATTTGTCATCGTTTGAACTTTTGCTGTCAGTCGCTAAACTTGATTTACTGTCAGCTGACGAACTTGATTTTTCCGTTGAAGTTGTCTTGCTATCAACTGATGAACTCGATTTGTCTTCAGTCGCTGCATTTGTTTTGCTATCGGCTGACGAACTTGTTTTGTCGTCCGTCGCTGAACCAGGTTTGCTATCGGTTGACGAACTTGTTTCGTCGTCCGTCGTTGAATTTAATTTGTCGCTAGCTACTGCTTTGTCTATTGTTGAACCGCTTGCACTGTCAGTTGCAGATGTCGAGCTACCACTTCCGACCTTTGACGTATCCGTATTCAAATTTGATTTATCGGTGGCATCATCGGATTGATCTTTCACCGCGTTCTCGGATCTCAACCCAGAGCTGTCTGGTGGATTGGATGCCGGAGTCGCACTGCTGGAGCCCGTTTCAGTAGAGCTATCAGTCGGGGTGCTGATGCTCGTTTTCGTTGAATCAATTGAGTTCGTCGTCAAATTCTTTTTATCTGTTGAATCTTTTTGTTCAGCTTTCGGAATAGAAACACTACCTTCAACATCTTCTTCATCGTGCACTTGCTTGACCATAATCGCCCTGCGACTGATGGCGACTGGCTTTTCCTCAGGTGTTATGCGACCCCAAACGGTTACATAATAGAGTCCTTCTTTGCCGTCGTTAGTGAGAGCAACTTTTCCGTTGAAGGCATTACCATCAAGTTTCACACCACCCTTAACAGGGACGTCGGATATGGGCTTTCGATCAGTTGGATCGTTGCCGGCCATCATGATTAGCGGTGCCGCTAACGCGACTGGTGGAACGAACATGCCACCAGCTATAGCGGCAAGCATTCCGACGGTTTTCAGCGCGAAGATTGCTTTGGTGTGATCCTTTTCTGATTTTTCTTTATACGCAACGAAGTCCAGTGGCGGGAAGTAGGGCAAAGGCTCGTCGCCGTTTTCTTCCTGTGGTGGCAGTTCGCTTACGCCTTCCCATGCGATGCTAATTCTGTCGAATTGATATGGTGCCTGGACCATCCCAGACACTTCGACCTTGTCGCCGAGGCGCGCCGTCCTAGGCACGGAATTAATTTCTCCACGTGCGGTCAGAATTTCAATGCAGGCGAGTACGCGCGAATCGTCGTTCATCTTTTCCATGGAGAAGCCGAGGTGAGAGGCTTCTGGCGCGAGAAGGGCTTCACGATCGTCTTGTTGAATAAACATTTGTTTGAGAACTTTAGCAACAGCGGCTTTGCATAGTTTCGAAGTACCGAGGTCCGTAAGTGGCACCACCGCCAGGTTTTCGCTAACGGCGTCAACACCGCCAAGCATCGTGTAACGACGATCGGGATTTTCGCCTTTGGAATTATTATGGGAGACTACGTTGCGTTCGACCAGGTCGCGCACGTGTTCTTCAGCCAGTTTTTGAGCCATATGATTGTGGTCTAAACGACCAAGAGCTCGACGGTCGCGTTCGAAATTTATGACTTCGAGAGCGAAAGCGTCCAGCACCGCCTTTGGTGCTTTCTGATAATTCTCATTGTTCGCAATGATTTCTTCGAAGTACTGAAGATCCGCTGCCGATGGTTGGTTTCCAGCGAGTGGATTCTCGACATAGCCGGTTGGTGGCTCGATATTAGCGGGCATGACCACTGGCGGATCGGCTGCGCCCTTACCTAACAAAGTGAGCTTTAACCGTTCGGTTCTATCGAAAAGAGAATCGGTGGCATACGTTGTCGCAAAGACAGCGTTTTCCAGCGCCAGGAGTCGGTCTTCCAGTGACTTTTCCGGTCGTGGAACACCGAAGGTAAGCTGTTCTAATTTGCCGATTTGTGGATAGAGGTCTGCCGTTGATTTGCCGGCAGCAGTCGATGCACCACTCGTGGTGGCGCCGCCTGTTGCGTTCGAATTGCCGGAGACTGCGGAGCCCGAGCTGCTCGGCGTTGCGGAGCCATAGCGAGACGGAGGATTAGAGGCATTTCCAGTCGGATAGCTGGAGTTTCTCGGCGGAGCGACGGGAGGAGAATTTGGTCTGGCGATGCGTTCTTCGTTGTGATTGGAACCGCTGCGCATCGCATCAGCAGCGCTGGATGGTGCGGACTTTCCTGGTCTAGCGATTCGCACAGACGATGAGCTGTCATGGGAGTCGCGGGAATTCTGCGCGGCAGCAGCGGCGCGAGCTTGAGCGGCAGCGCGGTCTTGAGCAGCGGCTCGCTCTTGAGCGGCGGCTCGCTCTTGAGCAGCGGCTCGTTCTTGAGCGGCGGCTCGTTCTTGCGCAGTTGCGCGTGCATGCTCAGAGGGGGTTTGAGAACCGGAGGCGCCCAACCTGTGACCGGCGGCGTTTGTGCCCCCGGAATTCGTACCAGCGGAATTCGTATTTGCGGAGTGCGCACCTGCGGAATGCGTACTCGAGGAATTCGTACTCGAGGAATTCGTACTTCCGGAATGCGTACCTGATTTCACTACACTTGGTGCAACCGGTGGCATATTTGCAGCCGCCTGAGAGGCGCTTAAATCGTCAGTATTCGATGCGCTTCCCTTTGCGGTACTGGCAGCAGCGTTTGCTGCCGAACCCGGACTTCCTGCGCCACGACGCGCTAATGATGCGGCTTTTCGACTATTTGTACTGGCCTGCGCTTGCGCGGTTTTACTCTTAACCACAGCCTTTTTTTGAACGACCTTGGCGACACCCGCGCTAACAGCGGCTTTCGGACGTGCCACGTTTTTTACCTGCGCGGCACTTTTGCTTCCAGCCACGGCAGAAGTTCCAGCCGATCCGGCGCCAACCAAAGTGGCCGACGACGCCACAGGCTTGGAATCCAAAATTGCATGCGCGCGATTCGGCAAAAGTTTTTCAATTTCGCTCTTCGCAGGCGCTTTGGCTGTGCCTGTTTCCGACTGTTTGGGTTTTGTACTCCCAACCTCAGACTGAGCGAGAGCCGGCAAAGGCACTGTGGAGGAAATCAGCAGGAGCCCGGCCAAAAGCGACGATACGACCCGCCTCTGCTTATTGCAAAGGTAAGTCGGCAGGGAAATTCTGGAGCTTTTGCAAAGCTGCACTGAGAGACAACCTCTGACTTTACTTATATATTGTCGAACAAATCGGTGCCGAAAACAAACGACACCCCGAATCTTTACAAGTATGCGGCGAGGCGCCCATGAGCGGGCGGTCGAGTTTACAGACGCTAATCGACTGGAAGTTCTAATCGAGTGAAAGCCCTACTCGACCGGAAGCGGCTCCCACTTGTCGTTTTCAGGTTCGTAATTCATGTCCTTGGATGTTTGCAAATCGTGGTCGGCTTTTTCGATCATTCCGGCGTCCCTGTAGGCTTTGGCTCGGTAGAAGTAAGCTCTGCCGAGGGTCGGAACCAGCGCAATCGATTTGGAAAGGTGGTCGATCGCGTCTTCCAGCTCGCCGACGATCGTTTCGACTTTGCCAAGTTCCATATAAACCGGGGCGGCGTCAACGTTTCCATTTGCCAATTCCAGTGCCTTCTTATACGCTGCTTTGGCTTCTGGAAACTCGGCTTTCTTGACGTGGGCAATGCCGAGCTGCAAGTAAAAGTAGATTAGCTTGCGCGGATCCTTGGTGCCCAACACTTCAATCGCCTTCTTAGCGTCGTCGACGGCTTGCACGTCTCGTCCGAATCGCATGCAGGCGCGGGACCGCATGTAATACCATTGGGCGTTCTCGGGCTTCAGATCGATCGCTCGGTCCCAATCATCGCAAGCCAGATTGAATTCTTCGTGCAAATACTTCGTTCTTGCCTGCTTGTCCCATTGTTCAGCACTGCTCGGAAAGTTCGCCAGATGGCAGGACTGAACGAAAAGCACTGCAGAGCAGGCGGCAACTAAACGGCAAAAGTTTTTGTTAGCCGACAAAACCATCAACTCCTCAGTGAAACAAGCGCGCCCTGCCGTCCCGTTGTGCCCCCTGACTGCCTGTGCGAGTAAAACATGGACGGATTACAGGCTGTGCAAAAATCGGAGACATCTACTTCCTGTATGCCACTTTCCAAGAGTTGAAGCGCGTTAAACGCTTTAATGTCGGGCGCGGGCTGAGTGCCATTCGTGCCAACCAGCCCTTCGGCATCTTTGACGGTTTCGCTCAATTTTTGAGCGACTTCGTCGGACGTCGGATAACAGCAAGGACCGATCGCCGGACCGACGACACCGACCATATTGGCCGGATTGGCGTTCAATTCTTTGACCATGCGCTCAACGCCGTGGCTGACGATGTTTTGCGCCGTGCCGCGCCAACCGGCGTGGAAGATTCCGATTACTTTCGAGAGCTTATCGACGATGATAACCGGCACGCAGTCAGCGAAGTGAAGAAGCAAAGGCGTCTCGCTGCGGTGAGTGACCAAACCGTCAACGCCCTTCAAATCAGGTATTTGCGAACGTTCGTTGACCAGTTCGACGTTTCTCGAATGAACTTGACCGGGCACAACAAGGTCGGAATACTTGATGGATAGCGCGTCGCAGAGCTTAGAGCGGTTAACGTGCGCGTCCTTTCGGAATTCATCACCAGGAATGTTACCGCCCAGATTGAAGTAATCGTAAGGCGCCGGCGTGTTTCCACCCACTCTTGTCGTGAAGGCGTGAGCGACGAAATCCAGTTCCAGTAAGCTCGGAGCGAACACGAGCTGCATACCGTCGATGTTTTCGACTTTCCATTTATTCTTGCGAAGCGCAATTTCAGTTAGTTTCGATTTCAAGTGATCGACAATCCTCCGCAGATATTAATTGCTTGTCCAGTTATACCTTTTGCACGGTCGCAGCACAAATAACCGACCAGACCCGCCACTTCATCGGGTTCGATCAATCGCATCTGCGGCACCGAGAAGCGCGCAATATCGAGCGACTCCTCTGGATTGATGTCGTTGAGCCGGCACCACTGCGGATCGTTAATCTGATGCTGCGCCATATCTGTGTTCACCCAGCCCGGACAGACCGAGTTGACCGTGATACCATGCCGCGCCAATTCGAGCGCCAACGACTGCGTCACGCCATTCAAGCCGAATTTCGACGCCGAATACGCGCTGCCGTAAGCCTCCGCCTTCTGCCCGGATATCGAGGAGATATTTACAATTCGTCCCCAATTTCGCTCGATCATTTGCGGCGCGAATATTTTGGCTAGCAAGTAAGGCGCAGTAAGATTGACTGCTAGTGTGGCTTTCCAGAGTTCATTATCGGCTGGATCGGTTTCGTCCCAACTGTCAGGTTGGTCAAAACGAATATAATCGGTCGAGTAAATTCCCGCGTTGTTGACCAGGATATCCACTCGAAAGTCTTCTGCTTTCAGCCATTTCGACAGTTCAACCACAAAGGTTTCCTGGCGCATGTCGAGAGATTTGTATATCGATTGAGATCCAAAACCATCGATTGCTCTGGCAAGGGTTTGGAGCAGCTCCTCGTTTCGCGCTACCAGAGCCGTTTTGGCTCCACGTGCGGCCAGTTCCAGAGCAATCGCGCGACCGATTCCCCGGCTGGCTCCGGTTACCAGAGCGTTTTTTCCTTCTAAGTCTCGTTCAGTCATAACCTCATTTTCGCACTTAAAACAGACGCGCACACGCCTCGGACGTAAGATTCTAGTCTCTAGTTTATTAACGGCACAATTGGAATTTCCTCTAATCTGTGCGGTCACTCACTCTCTTGACCACTGGTTCAGGGCTCGACTGGTTTGGCTTTATCAAACTCTCAGAAATGCAAACGGGAACATTGCTAGACTCTTTACTGTCTAGAAACCCAGATCCGCATTGCGGGGACGGCTAGATGGAACCTCAACAACTCTAGAGGCTGCCTGCAATACCGTGTGACACACACAAGTCGAGACGTAAGGGAAAAAAACCATGAATTCCAACAGAAGGTTTTCACTCAAGAAAAGCACGGTAGCTAGTGCGCTAGTGCTCAGCCAAATTATTTCGATGACACCGCTGGCGGTGCAAGCTGCGGATGTTAGATTCGCCGGTCAACCAGTCATGTCTAATCTTGCCGGAGCCGGTTCCTTATCGGCTGATGCAAGAGCAGAACAAGCTCAACAAAACCTGGACAACGCGCTTGTCGCAGCCAAAGACAGAACACCAGCCGCCGTCAACATTACCTATGTAAAAGGATTGCCTGTCATCACCCTTGGTGGCTATCAAGTAATCACGGTCGACGCAGCCAGCGCTAAAGCTAACGGTGTCACGCCCGCGGTTCTCGCGCAAAAATGGGCGGACGGCATTCGCAACTCGCTGCGCGACCAGGGCGCCGTTCAAAGCTATGTATCGCAGTTATCCGGTGACTATGCAGCCAACGCACCGGCAGTAGCTTCAGCGCCACCACAACAAAATTACGCCCCCCAGGGCGCGCCGCAAGGGCAGCCTGAGTACTTCGGCAGTCAACAACAACAGCAGCAACAACCGCCACAAGGACAGCAACAATATGGCGCGTCGGCGTCGTACAACTATGCAGCTCCTCAAGGCGGAACGGGCTACACGCCTCCACCTCGCGGATATCGACAGGGTCGAGTAGCGTATGCTCCAGCTGGTTTGGTTATACCTGCCATGCTCAGCACTTCGATCGCCACTCAGGTTGCACGACCTGGTGACATGATTCAAGCAGGCATCAGCCAGGCTGTAATCCTCGGCGATTCGCAAATTCCATCAGGTTCGGTTTTGATCGGTCAGGTCGCCGAAGCCAAGAAAGGCGGCTATCTCGGCATGTCGGGACGTCTTGAGATTCAATTCAACAGATTGAGAACTCCGGACGGAACCGAAACACCAATCGTCGCACACATCGTCGGCGGCATCGGCAAGTACGATGACAAAGACGGCAACGGCGAACTCGTCGGTGAAACCTGGAAAGGCAAAACTGTTCAAGCTGTCGGCAGAGGCGCTGTTGGCGCCGGTGTCGGCGCGGCGCTCGGCACCGCAGTCGGTGCTATCGCCGGCGGCAGAGGCGGCGTAGGTCGCGGTGCTTGGTCTGGTACCGCCATCGGTGGCGGTGTCGGTGTAGCACAAAGTTTGATTCTGCGGAAAGGAAAGGACGTGACCATTCCTTCCGGCACACCACTTCAAATCCAGCTTGACGCTCCGTCGTCGATTGCTGGCGCAGGTCCCGGTCCTTACGTTGGAGCCTACTAAACCTCAAACAATGCATTGGCTGGCTGGCGTTGGCCAATTTAGAGACTCCACTTAGGATAAAAACGAAGACCGAGAGCCCCCACGCTCTCGGTCTTCGTTTTGCTCGACAGTGCTCGTGCCCACGCTCTCGGTTTTTGTTTTGCTCGACAGTGCTCGTG
>JADYXR010000221.1 GCA_021772095.1 Candidatus Obscuribacter sp.
CGCTCCGCAGTAACCGCTGAGCTGCTCTGTTTAATCGCACTGCGTGCTTTGTAGCGCGGTTTGACGTTCTCTCCGCCCTGAAGGACGAAGCTTTACGGTGCTTGTGGTAATCGCTAACGCGGGGGCGAATCCTACCCAGGATTCGCCCCCCCCAATTGGCTTAATTCTTTCGTTTTCTGTTTTCTTTCGGACTTACTTCGCGATATAGTGGCTAGTCCGCGAAAAGAAGAATCACGCAGAAACGCCTTGAAGTGGGCGTCTCTGGAGATTCTTCAAACAACTTAGCCGCGATCGGTGCTTCTGAAATCGAATTGTCCGTCCGCTGCCCGAAGGCATGGTTAGCTGTTTGCCGAGCTGGAGTCGGCGGCGGTTGTCCGAGCGGACATCGAGTCTAGAAGCTCCTGAAAGCTACCGAACTGTTGAGTGGGGACAGAGTCCTTTTTCTTCGCTGCACCCTTGGTCGGTCGGCGCGTTCGGTGATCGGCTGCGGTCTTCGGAGCGACGACTGCGGCTTTCGGAGCGACTGCAGCTTTGGGACCGGCGACTGCGGTCGTGGATTGGGCGGTCCAAGAACGCTGGGGGCGTTGCTTGCCCGCGGAGTGCGGCGCGGTATCGGAATCACGATGTTCCGGACGAGGAGCCCGCATCGTCAAACCGACTTTTCCTGATGCGATGTCGACCGAGCTCACTTTGGCTGTGACGCTGTCACCATCGTTGAAGTGTTTTGGAGTTCCGCCTTCCATTGGTGTCTGGTGCCGATGCAGAAGTGCGTCGACCGGACCGATGTTGACGAAGTAACCAAGCCCTTCGACAAAGTTGGTGACCGTGCCTGTGACTTCCATACCGACATACAGCGAGCTGACGAACTGCTTCTTGCCTTCGTTCAGGTGAGCAGTGTGGCTCACGACCAGCTTTCCACCACGTTCCGCTCGGTCGCACTCCAGCACTTTCACTTCGATGCTCTGACCCGTGAGGTCTTCGCAGCGGGTGCCGCGAGGCAGCTGAGAGCCCGGCAGAAAGGCGCGCAAGCCGCAGAGGCGGGTGTTCAGTCCGCAGGGACGTCCGTCTCGGTTGGTGGCGACGCCAACCACTTCGACCGAAACCGATTTGCTGCTGGTCATCAGCTCGTGAGCTGCAGCCCAACGCTGTTCGGCGTTTGTCAAATTGCGGACAGCTCCGCTGCTTGCGTTTTGATCTGCACTGCTTACTACTGTGTTTTCGTTCATGTGTTTTCCTTGAATTTTGATTGGATAGATTGTTAATCAGCCGACAGTCGAAAACGAACGCCTGGCTTCGGTTCGCGCGGAAGCGCTACTTCTGGGAAGGCAGTCGTTCTCTTAGTCGGCTAATTTGAGTTGTGGAAACTAACAGTTCCACAACCCGTCTGCGAAACAACGAAATCAAAGAAGCGTGGTGCCTCTTTGATGGATTTGGCCGCCAGCGAAGCCGGCGACCAGGTAAGTCTGAGAGGGGTCGGAACTCTCAGTTAGGGGGCGACGAACTACGGCGCATCATCGCATTCGTAGTCATCCGGATAGACGGGGCGTTCACTGTCAGGATCCCCTGGCGAGAGGGTGTCGTAATCGAATCCGCGCTCCTTGTACCGTGCCAACCCGGCCGTTCTGAAGTGTGCCGGAGCATCCTCGATCTGGTGTACCACGATGCGGTCTTCATCATCCTCATCGGACTTCAGCGTGATTTCGTCCACACCAGGAAAAACAATCCGTTCTGGCGGAATTATCTCCGTTATGCCGCCGTAGACGGGACACCCATAGTAGTGCGCCATGGTGCCTTGGTAGACGAGGAACTGTCCTTGCCGGATAGCCTTGGACTGTCGATCCATGAAAAATACGCAGTGATCGAGATGTGCTTTTGTTGGATTGCTAGTCATGAAACTCATAGCTCTTGCTCCGTAAAACTGTTGTTGAACCTGATACAAAACACAAATTGTCCTGTGGGGATCGAACCCACGCCTTGCTTTCCAGCAAGCGCTCTCCGCTAGAGCAGGACAAACCGGCGGCGTCTTAGCGCAACTACGGTAGGATTTGGAGGTCGATGCGAAGAGTCCTGATCGCTCGGTTGCAGACATCCCACATGTCAATTGGATGTTTTGCCTCCTGTCGAATTGCCTTGATTGCTTGAAGCGTGGTGCGGTGCTCAGGACTGATTCCGTAGCTTGCAGGAATGACTGGGTCTGGACACAAAGACCGTTCACCACCGAATGCTGAACTGTATGCACCGAGTTGAAGCAGGCTGAACCAGGATTCGTCGTTCTCCACGTTATACCGGCTGTCCCCGAAGCCCCCGTCCTGGGCAAATTTGAGATTCTTCGGTAGGCAGTGCGTACCGAAACTACGGACGGCATAGTCAAAACCTTGTCGCAACCGGTCGAGGTAATTCGCAAACTGCAAGAGGTTCGGTTTGACGTCGTCACCGAGTCCGGGATGACTTACCGTGTGTTCGAACAATTCCAACATTGCTTCTTGCGAATTGATAATCGCCGTCAACTTGGTTAACGCGTTCGCGCTTTCTTCGCCACCCTGGAGGATTGCGTCAAGTGCCGATGATGCCGGTTCTGTTTCGAAGCACCATTTTTGACCGTCGAGCTTGAACTGAGCACGACCAATTTCTTGGTCGGACGGATTTTTGACAACAACAACGGGTCCCTTGTTGGAAAACTGCGTCAGCTGAAGGACGTATCCAGGACCCGAAAGTTCTTGCCAGGCTCCGTTCTGTAATTGGTTGGTCATTGTTTGTCTCACGTGAATTCACAAAAAAACGTTTCGAACACGATGGTCATTTATGAAAACCGGCTTGCCGGATTGCGCAGAACAGACCGTTGGCGGAGTTATGCCAACAGCCTGATGATAGAAAGCAGCTCCCTGGACGTTGAGACGCAATGCAATCAATGTTGTCTAGTCGAGGAGTGCTGCTATTGGTTGGGAATCGTCCTTGAGAATCAGAAAAGAAAAGTGATACTGCCACCATAGTCTTGGTGGAGAGTCTGAATCAACAGACTCTTTTACAGCTTGCTGTTGTACTAATAAGCCTATGATCGCTTTCGCGACAGGTCTTTATGGCGGAACAGGGCGAGGTCTCGTAAATATCAAAACACGTAGTTTCCACACCGTAGGCGGTATCTGATTTGGTTCTCAATGATTAGTGGAACGGACGTGCATTGATATTTTTGGATGCTAACATGTTTTGATTTAAGCGCTGACGGGGCCAGTCTGCTCGACATGGGCACAAAGACTCAACCGGAATGAATGAACGAAATGAACGGTTGGGCAAGCCCATAAAACCGCGCTACAGGCTGGACACACAGGAGTGTTGTCCAGCCGAACATTGCCTTTGCACCACTATCGCGGTGTTAGAGGCACCGTCAAATCATGCTCGAAATCTCTAGTTGCCATTGCGACTAAAAGGTAATTCGAGCCCAGAAATTGAAGCTAGTTCGTGTGTCTTCAACGGCTGACGCTTGCAAACCTTCGGGCATGGTGCCAACGACGACATGGAGTTGTTCGTCGTGACCCTTGGCGATTACCCAATCGACTTCGGGATTGATTGCGGCTTCAAGCGTCAGTTCCAGATTGCCGTTGCGCTCAACCAGCTTCATGAGGCTCCTGCGTGAACCCCAGAACCTGCGTAGCCCCAGCTCTTTAATATCGATTACATTGATGCGGCGGAATACGTTAATTTCCAAGACTGTCGTGGAGTAGTCGCGAGCGTTCCACAGTCGATGCCATTTTGATGGGTTTAACTTTGACTGTTCAGTCCCGTGGATGAAGATCTGCCCAAACTCATCAACTGCTCTCGTTTCGCAATAGAGCCAGTCGTGGTCATCCGACCAGCCATCATCTACGAATACTGAGAGCACGCCGTTATCGACCGAGCCTACGGTACATGCCTCTGGGCGCGAGCAATAGGCACCAATGATCTCGCCAGCAGGCTTGTGAGTTTTAAGCAATTGG
This sequence comes from Candidatus Obscuribacter sp., assembly GCA_021772095.1. Taxonomy (GTDB): domain Bacteria; phylum Cyanobacteriota; class Vampirovibrionia; order Obscuribacterales; family Obscuribacteraceae; genus JADYXR01. Next base: position 3,972 of record JADYXR010000221.1, read on the forward strand.
CGTACATCAATTTGCTTGTGATTTAGTTTCGGAGAAGTCATAACGTTGTTTCCTGAGAGTAGATGAAGTAAAACGCACTCGCGCTGTCACGCGAGGCAGAAAGTGGACGGTTCTTGATAGAGGCGAACAAACATGCCTGTCAGACTCGGCTTTTCGGCTAGGCTGGTCGCTCATTTCGTTCCGCAGGCGACACTGCCCGTGATACCGAAACGTATCCCTTGATGTGACCTGTGGGATTATTCCCTTTCTTTGAGCGCCGCAGTAACTACACTCAAAACCCGGCGCAGCTCCGGTTCGGCAAATTGCAAATTGGTGTCCCTGGTCGGGGAGCATAGCGGCATTACACAACGACTGTACAGCTTTTGATCAATCTGTACCTTGGCGTGCTCCCAGAAGAGCATCACGACAAGCCTATCGCTCGGCACGAGAATCTTGTGCAATTGTTCCGGCTGGAGTTCGTAGGAGTCGCCCTCTTCAATGTACTCCACGCTGTCCAGCGACAGATTGACGGAGTCTTCGAGGGACAAGCGCATCATGCCGTCGTTGCTGGTGATGGCGGATTTGTAGCCGTATTTAAACCATCGCCCAGCCTCAGTCCTCTCTTGAGACTCGCTGTACGTCAGATTGGCCATCCAGCCAAAAAGCGTTTGGCACTGAAAGTAGAAACGGTGGTTGTGAATCAGGAGCGTGTTGTCGTCTTGATCCAGGCTTTTATCCAGGTTTGATTTGCCTGGTTCGCAGACATACAACCGCAGCACCAGATCGTCCGATCGGTGGAGCAGGATGGAGTTGAATCCGATCACCTGGAAGTTCTCCAGGGCATTCGCCAAAACGAAGGAGAAATTCGTCCGGACGGTGTTCTCAATCAAACGCCGTGCAAATTTAGCAATCATGGTTTCGCTCATAGCTTTCTGTTAGCGAATTGAACTGACAAATAATGGATGCGCAATCGGTTGACTTTGTCCCGTCGAGGTCAATGTAATCGGCGGGAGGTGCTCGGCACCGCCGGTGGTGCGCATCCCAAGTGTTCTAGCGACCGAGGTAGAGGTGGTCGACGGAGAGGTTTTTATTTAAAGTTGCGGCGCCTTTGTCACTGACCGTTCCATCGGTGATGATGAGCATCCGAAGACTTATCGCCTTCCAGAGGTCGGGCACGCACTCGTCGCCCACGCTAGGGAGACAGAGGCTGTGCAGCTTTGGCAGAGTGACGATGTAGTTGAGGCCGGCTGCCGTCACCGCGGAACGCTGACGGTGCCACAGCTTGCTCGACAGGGCCACAAAGACTCAACCGGAATGAATGAAGGAATGAATGGTTGAATCTTTGTGGCCGTTTGCAAGACGCACACACGTGCTACATCTCGATATCGAGCAGCCACGCCGTGGTTTGCTCGTCTTCCGAATACATCGACGGATAGGTAGCCGTCGGCATCGGGAAAGTGGCCTCTTCTTTCGCGATGTCCTCGCTCCGAATGAGCGTCACGTCGGTGCGGCAGAGGAATTGCTCGAGCGTGTGGTAGTCCCAGTTTCCCGGGGCATCGAGCTTGCGTCCTTCGACGAAGCGCTCACCACGCGATGGGCAGTTACGCACCATTGCGGTCACCTCGCTCAAAGAGCCCTCAAGCGCCGATACGAAGTAATCGGCTCCGCAACCGCAGTCGCAGCTCACTTTCTCCGGATGGCGACCGCCGTTGCGGGCGGCGTACACGCGGATAGCCAGCTCCTCATCTGCCTCGATGAGGTAGATGCGAGTGTGGTACTTCCCGCTCATCGGATTGAGCACTGTCCAGGTCGAACAGTCCTGTTTCCCGAAGTCCATTTCGACACTGTGGTCGTACTGCAAAACCTCCATGCGCGCAGCCACTCGAGAGCGGCGGCGGGCCTGGTTCTTGCAGATGCGTCGGGCGCGCGGCATCATGCCGGCGGACCCGAGGATACCGCGCATTCGCGCGGTGCGGTCGATCATAAGCAATTCTCCGAAGGGTAGTGGATAGAAAACTATATTGACCGGCGATACCGGACAAACACGAAATTGTTCTGGTGGACCTGGTCGAGCAGGATATCGCTATTACCAGCTTGCTCAACAGAATTCGCAACGGTTCCGATGCCGGATTTCGCGACGAACTTAGCGCACGTTGCGGTCAAAATATAAGCCGGAGCCTGCGCCGATTGCTCCGCTAAGCAATCCGTCGAGGCCCGATGTGCCGACAGCCTGGAACGCTATCATTCCGACCACTCCGCACATCAGGATGGGAGTCAAAATCATCCAGAAGCCGAGCCCGGAAATTCTAGTCTGGCTAGCCCAGTAGTTGCCGGCAAGAGCTGAAAGAACAATCGTAATCACAATCAAAATGGTCGTCATATCTCTCTTGCTCCGAGCCACGGGATTTTTCGAACCAAGCTGCGGCGGCTCGCACAGTCTGGTTGTGCATTGCACACGGATTTTTTAACAACTGAATCTCACGAGGATGCAGCCACCAGCTATCTTTTGTTACGCTGACCGACTTCCAAATCGATGCGAAACCGCCGGTAAAGCTCGTCGAGAGGTACGTCCTCTTCCTTGTCCTCGACTTGCTTCGGCGCATTCGCCTTCATAAGGTCGTGGATGTCTGTCAACCGTTGGGCGATCAAGTTGAGTTTCGTTTTGTGGTCAAAAGAGTCAATGACCAGCCAGGCAACGAAGATCAACACGAGTACTTCGAAAATGCTCATAACTTGTTTCTGTGGAAAAGTGGTTTGGATGCGTGGTTTGCTAGGAGGGGCGTTGTTCGACACTCTCGTGAAAAACTACGCGACCACTTGAAGCAATTGCTCCTGGTTGGTATCGAATGTGGTGGCGCTGTTCTTGGTTTTTTGCTGGACTTCTTGGGTTGGAATCTGAAGCGAATTTCATATCTCACCATAAGAGTCATATGTTCTTCTTTGCAACCAAAACTGGTTAGCAGCCGGAAAGAACCGCTTAAATCTGACGGCGCAGCTGTTACTGGACTCCGTAAAAAAGATGTCCCGGCTGCCAATGATCGAATAATGTAAACCAGTTCGTCTCGCCTCTTGGAACAGATTGCCGCGCGTATTCATAGAACAGCAGGCCTCAAGAACCCCCGTAAGAGGGCTGGCTCCTGAACCGCCCACCGCAAATAGCAAATACCTGGGCGGCTCACGAGACGCCCTCCTCGACTGCGCAAATACCAGGGCGCCTGATGCGCCTTTACGCCTGGTTTGCGAACCTCCAGCAGTGACAATTTACCTACAGCTGCATCACGATTTTTTTACTATAAGGAGGCATAGAACAGGAGAGCCCAAAAGGCGAAAAGAAGGGCGAAAACATGAAAAGACAAGCCGCTACCGGAGTGGGGCGCTCCCCACTCCGGTTCGACTTCAATCGGTGATCAAACGAGCTTGAGCCGCTTTCCTTCCGGAAACTTGGCGCGCCAGAATCTTTGCATGCAGGCTATGGTGTTGGTTGCGTCCTCCACCACTTCCACCTTGCCCTCAGTCCGCCTCAAAAGGCCTTTTACCGAGGACAATACGCACAGATCCGCCTGCACACCGCAAACGCGGAAGCGATTCATGGCATAACCATGTTTCTTGCAGACCCTCGTGACTCCGGCAGAGCCATCCTGACCAGGTACTTTCGGTCGAGTCCAGCTCAGCTTCACCTGGTCAGCGGGCAATCGCCTGCCGATGCGGCGGCAAATGTGTGCGTCTTCATAGCCTTCCACGGCATCGAGCAAACACTTGTAGGTGTCGCCGTAAGGAATGTGCGGCTCCAATTCATCGTATTCGAGTTCAAGGAAGAAGACCGGACAGTTGGAAACTCTCGCGGCGATCACTTCACGTTCCACATTGGCCACAGTTTGTCTTTGCTTCGTGAAAAGCGGCTGCATATCGACGACCACAAGACAATAGGCGTCTACGTTGTTATTAATTGTCTTCATGGTTTTGACCTCGTACGGGTGAAAATTGAGAAGGCAGCAGGAGCGGGTGTTAGCCCGCTCACTTTGCTGCACTAGATTCAAAAACTTTTTGCTTTGCCCGTTGAGGCGAGGCGCTGTTTGCGGTCGATGTCCAACCGCCATCAAAAAAATCCAGATGAGTCCATACTGTTACTGGAACAGTCGACTTTCATACAGGCAGTGTTCTGCGTATGCAGCCAGCCAGTCCGAGGCAGATCCTGGAGGGGATTGCAGACGAGGCGGGTCCGACGATTCTGTTCGTGTTCCGCAGAGCTTGTCCGTCGCCGGCAGCGATTGCGAAACATTTTTATTGGTTGGAGGGGCTTGAAGTCCGGCTGACATTTTTCTGGTCTCCAGAGCAAAAGAGAAGGCTGACAATGCAGGTCGCACCATGGCGATTAAAACTGCCTGTCGATGCGTAGGGCAGACTGTGAGTAGACGTCCGTGTGTTTGGATTATCGGATGTCCCTTTGCAGCAAGTAATGGTGTTCTTGCTGCACCACATGCGGTGCAGCAAGAACGCGAATTTGGTTCATCAGTCGAGCACGAAGCTGACAGTTGTTACTGTTCTCGGCTTTGCCGAAACTGCTCCAGCTTTTCTTGGGCGGCCAAAATCGTTCCGTGCGATTTCGCGTAACAAAACCGAATGAAGTTGGTCTTTACTCCGGGGCGGAAGAAGCAGTAGCCCGCAATGGTAGCGAGCTTGAAATCACTGAGCAGGTGCTCCCAGATCTCTCGGTCGCAATCGAATCCCAGCTTTGATGCATCGGTGAAGAGGTAGTAAGTCCCTTCAGGCATGCGGAAATTGAAGCCGGACTTTCGCACCACTCCTGCAAGCAAGTCTCGTTGCGCCTGATAGTTTGCACGCATATCGGCGTAGAAAGCATCGGGAAGCTTCAGTGCCGTAATCGCTGCAATCTGCAGTGGTGAAGGTGCAGCCAACGTCAGGTAGTCGTGCACGCGACGCAATGCGGCACTGTACTTGGGTGGTGCCACGGCGTAGCCGAGGCGCCAGCCTGTGATTCCAAAGGTCTTCGAGAGTCCGGAGATCGTGATCGTCCGATCCTTCATGCCATCGATAGTCGCGATGCTGATGTGCTTGGCACCGTCGTACACCATGTATTCGTAGATCTCGTCAGTAATGGCGACCACGCCCCACTTCTGACAAAGCTCGGCGATCGTTTGCAGCTCTCGCTTGTTGAACACGCGGCCAGTCGGATTGTGCGGAGTGTTGATCAGAATCGCTCGTGTGCGTTTGTTGAACGCACGTTTGAGCTCCTCCGGATCGAAGGTCCAGTCCGGCGCTTTGAGCTGAACGTAACGGGGTTTGGCTCCGGCAATCATCAGGTTGGGATGGTAATTTTCGTAGAACGGTTCGAAGATAATCACCTCGTCGCCCGGGTTGACGGCCTTGTCCCGAGTTTAGTTGAAAAGTTTGGTGATCCCCTCCAGGACTAGCCTGGTATGGTTTCGGTTGCAACACCAGAACCCAATTCAAGAGGA
>JADYXR010000222.1 GCA_021772095.1 Candidatus Obscuribacter sp.
ATGTTGCTGTCGGTTTTCGCCCGCTTGATTTTGCGGACGATAAGTTCAGGCCGGTCGAGCAGGTTGATGCGGCTTCCATCGTTGCTGTCGGACTTGGACATCTTCCTGGTCCCGTCCGTCAAGCTCATGATCCTGGCCACCTCTGCCACCACCAGTGGTTCCGGCACACGGAGGACATTGGTGTTGTAGGTCTGGTTGAAGCGCTCTGCCAGGTCGCGAGTGAGCTGCAAGTGCTGACGCTGGTCATCCCCGACGGGCACCACGTCCGCGTCGTAGAGCAGGATGTCGGCAGCCATCAGCACCGGGTAGTCGAGCAAGGTGAGGCTGGCACTCTCGCCCTCGCCGTCTTTGCTCTTCTCTTTGAACTGAATCATGCGCCGCAGCATGCCGACCGTGGTGATGCTGCCCAGTAGTCGAGCAAGCTGGGCGTGGGCGGGGACGCTCGACTGAACGAACAGCGTGGTTTTGTTCGGGTCGACGCCGCAAGCCATGTAGAGTGCGGCGGTCGATAGGGTGTTCTCAGCCAGGTTTTTCGTACCGTGGCTTTCCGTTAGCGCGTGCAGGTCCGCGATGAAGATGAATGACTCGTGCGAGTCCTGCAGCGCTATCGACGGCTTAAGCGCGCCAAAGACAGTTCCCGATGTGGAGTTCGGAGCCGGTTGGCCGCGTGCCTGTGACGAGGCGTTTCGTTGTACGTTTCATGGTGTTCTCCTTGACGTTGGTGTTTGAAGTTCAATTAACTCGAAGCAGACAACTTCGAGTTGTTCATCGCGGCCGTTTTCGACCGCTATAGACCGAGTAGGAAGCTCATGCTGGGCGAGAAGAAGTATTCTCCACCCTTCATCGTGACGAAGTTCGCCAGCTCTGCTTTCACCGTGGTGGTCTCCCGGTCCCAGCCGTGCGGCCAGTTCTCGGGCGCACGGGCAGCGCCTCGCGCTGTCGGGTGGGCCTGTCCGATCACTGGATCAAGACCGGTCTTATCGTAGCCTGGGTCCTTCGACTTCTGCGGTTGCAGGAAGTACGGATTGTTGCACCAGCGGCGTTGGATAAACTCGAACTGCTCCCAGATGTCACCCTGGTAGCAGAAGAAGAGCAAGCCGACGCCGTGCTGGGGCTGTTCGTCCGCATTGGTAGAGGTCGTCAGATGACCGCCGTAGGGAATTCCGCGCCGAACAATCCGGTGCGAGCGCTCTTCTTCGACGGTGTCGTCGCCTTCACCGACAGCTTCACCGCGAGGGTTGGACTTGCGGATGTGCGCCTGGAACGGGCAACGCCGACCATTGGAATCCGAGCTGAAGTCGAAGTCGTTGTGGACATCGGTGCGTCCAGCTTCTCCCTGACCGACGACCGGTGTGCCGTCTTTGAAACGACCCATGGCCATTGCGCCGGCGAGGTCCGGATTGACGCCCAGTTCGGCAGCCAGTTGACCGACGGCTCGGTTCCAACCCCGAACATTCTGCTCCAACTTCCGGAAAACCAGGAAGCTGCCGCAGCTCATCTCGGTCTTGCCGAGCGGGTCTCGGACCAGTGCGAGTGACAGCGGTGCGGTTGGATCCCAGACCGAGATGCCACCATTTGCCCTCTCGCTGTCGACTTGCTCTTGCAGGAAGAGCGGCTGACTGCGACCGTCCATGTAGCCGAAGTGCTCGACGTGGACGACGGTTTTAGGATCGTTGGGATCCAGTTGGCGAGTCAAACCCAGACCGTCCTCGCGTGCCACCACTGTTCCGATAGCACCACTTGTGGTGCCGGTCAGCGACTCGACGACCTGCGTGGCGGCCCGATCGACGGCTGCCTGATTGTCGGCGGCCAGGATGATCAGCACGTCGATGTCGCCGTTGAATCCGGCATCCCAACGTTCAACTTTCGGGTCGAGGAGGAACTGCTGGCGCGCCTTCAAACCGCCTGCGAACACGTTGCTGTAGCCATCGTCCTCGCGCCGACCGCGCGGGTTGGCGGGCTTGGCGAGTTGGTTGGGCTGAAATCCCAGCGCCTTAAATCCCGATGCCGAGAGCGAGATGTGCCCGAAGATGCCACCATCGACAGCCAGTGCGCGGAACGCCTTCGCCTTGGCATACTGCGCCGCAGCAGAGACCACGTAAGTCTTCGCCACGTTACTCAGCCAGGAGCGCGCAGCCGTTGAATCGCTCGTGATTTTTACAAACAGGTGAACGGCGAAGTCGCGACCATGACCGGTGAGGATGTTGCCCTGAAGATCGGCAAGCAGTGCGGCCCGCATCGGATCGTCGGCGGCAAGCGGAACAGTGCGCTGAGTCACCGGGTTGGGGGTGGGATTGGGTCCGGGTTTCAGTGATGCTGTTTCCTCGGCTGACACCGTGGTCTTCTTTCGACTGTGCGGGAATGGGCAAACGCCACGTTTTGCGCACCGAACCAGGTGGAAAACGAAAAGCGCAAGCAAAATCACCGCAGCCCAAAAGAGAGTTTGGGTGGAAAACAAAACAAAAAGCAGGTTCGGAGCGACCGAGCCAAGAGTTACGTGGGCCATATGTTTGCCCTCCTTTCATCGCGTTTTGCGCGTTTGGGAGTTAGTGAAAAGAACTTTCCTGGTCGTTAAGCCATAGCCAGCCGCTCAAAACCTCCAAACCGGACTCAATCAGACAATTCCGTTTGGTGACAATCGGATGTGCCTGGGTGCGTGGTGGAGGTGTGGCTGTTAGTTTTTCTTGGCTATAAATTTTGGTTGGAAAGATTGGAGTAGATCTCCACTCTAGTTTTCTAAAAGGTCTAATCGCAAGACCTTTGGGAACTATTAGCTAGTATTTAGAACTCTGGCGCGGTCGCCTGATGAACCGGAAAACCTAGCGCGAATCGTCCAACGGCAATATCAGTGCTGAGAACGGGCGGATCTCAAGTGGAAATAATATTGCTCTAAGAACAATATCGCGAAACGCACTAGCGCTGACATTGGGCTGAATCGAACCTTTCGGGCGTCTACACACTTTCTTGTTCAGCCCAAACATCTGAAGCTATGGTAGAGGTGTATTTTTTTTCGTTCCGGATTGGTATCAACAAGCAGCAGCAAGCCCTCGTTGAAGCATTTAAGTTTTCCTGGTGTGTCACTTCGCGCCTCAGCTGATCACGGCAAAAACTAGACACCAAGCGCGTTCTATGCGGCAATGCTGAGCAACCGCTTCGGTCCGATTTCTTTCTTTCTTTCTTTCTTTCTTTCTTTCTTGGCTTGCACTTTTTGGGAGATAACTTTATGAACTGCAAATTCAGGTCCTCACTGAGGGCAGCTCTCGTTTTGTTCGGTCTCATTTGGGTTGTGTGCGCTGCACCATCTGCGGTGGCACCAAGTTCACGCATCGACGGACAGACATCGCGAGCGGTCTATGAAAAAGCGATTTGGGTTTTTAAGAACGCTCAAGTCTCGAACTACGAGCACAATCATCTGCCAGTCTCAAAGCAGGTTCATGTGCGCAACGGGAATGCATGCGTAGTCAAAACCAATTGTTCCGGTTTCGTGGGCTATGTTTTGTACACGACTGCCCGAACTCAATTCGACGCGATCCGCAGCACGCAGCCTGAACGAAGCTTCCCGCAGGCGATGGCGTACGCGAAATTTTTCGAAACCCTCAGCCCGTCGATTCCGCACAAAGGTTGGCTCAAGGTTGGGTCAATCGCCGAACTTAGGCGTGGAGACTTGATTGCCTGGCAGACCCCCGGATCGAAAACCAAAGGTCGCGGCAACACCGGTCACACGATGTTTGTCATTGAAACGCCTGGACCGGCTCAAGTATTGGACGGCATGAGGTTCGTCAGTGTTCTGGTTCTCGACTGTTCTTCTGTGACTCACTTTCAACCGGAGCAATTACCGAAAGGGGCGAAACAGTCCATTCGAGATGGAATCGGTAAAGGTGTAATCAGGCTGCTCGTTAATGAAAATGACGAGCCGATTGGTTATTGGGAAGGCACTTACTCAAGTGAGAAGGGCAAGCGCATCACTCGACCAACCGTGACGGACAGCGTTGCTTTTGCGCGACCTGTGTCCGATGGCGGTTGAGTCGGTCCACACTGCAGGTGATACCAGACGGATAACTAGTTAGAAAACAGACGGACAAACCAGTTTCGTACTCCCACTTCACGCAATTGGTCCAGTGCAGCATCCTGTCAGTCTAGCAAGCTGTAAGGAGATGCTGACTGGCTTTCCGTCAACCTTTTATCACAGGAGCCTATTATGGGCACGTCAATGTCCCTGCACGTAGAAAAGAAAGTCGGCGACAAATGGGTCTACGTCCACGCTCCCGGCAAACCACCCCAGGTGGCGAACCGGGAAACGCCGCCAATCGACTGGTACGGCGACATCCGCTATCACAGTTACGACACGATGGCACTGCTGGCGGACGTCCGCAATTACGACGGCATAAAGCCAATCGCCCGCTGGCGCGGCATGCCGGCGGCCGCTAGCGCAGAACTGCTGGCCGCTTTTGACTGGTGTGACACAGGCGCGCACTGGGTGACACTCGCCGAAATCAAGGCGTATGACTACGACCAGCTTATCACCAAGCCGAGCAGGTGGATGTCGGCTGAGGAATTGGCGAAGCTCGGATGGAATACTGCTCCGTTCCTCGACATCGTACGGCGTCGAGGTCTGCACAATGAAGTGCCGGAGGGCTACACGCTCCAATCTTTTCCGGTCAGACAATTCGTCGATGATTTCCTCGACACTTTTCTGCCTACGGTTGAGAACGAGTGCTCTTGCGCGCCGGCGGACATTCGTCTGGTTATGTGGTTTGACTGCTAAGTGCTGGCGCATCGCGCCATCATCGACTGGGAGCCGTCCTCGCGACGGCTCCCAGTCGGTGTGGCTTCTGTTGAATTTGTACTATAACAATGCGAAGGCCTGCCGAAAGCGCCAAAGTTAAGTATCCATGCCGCTGTTCGGGTATTTGTCATCTGTACTGTATTTTACGATAAGGTGTAATAGGATTCGTGCTGATACTAAATGCGGTGTATACATGCTCAATGCAAATGGCATCTGGAATGGAACTGCGAACCCGGGAGCCCTTCACCGAAACGGTGATGGAAACTCCCGGGAGCAGCTCCTGCGTGACGAATACGACACGCAGGTTCTTGGTTTTGAATCCATTGCACCGAGGCAGCAATGCGCTGACGTGTGTCAACGCATTGTGTCGGTGAGCTGGATTACTTCTTGGCCGGCGCGGCGGAGTTGCCGTTGCGCGGGTCGACCTTGATGAACGGGATGGTGCCGTCGCTCATGAACTCGGGCACTTCGCCGTCCCAACGCTCGGCCTTGCGCAGCTCGAGCAGACCGCCAGCGTCCTTCAGCGCAGCACCCTTGAGGGTGATGGCTTCGGCGCGCGCCTTGGACAGGAGCTCGGTCTCGTACGCCTTGGCGTCGGCGATCTTCTTCTGCACTTCGCCGGCGGCGCGTGCGAGAGTCGCCTTCTGGAGCGCTTCGCTCTCGGCCTGCTGGGCACGCTGCTCGGCTTCGACCTTCGAGTCGATGGAGTCGTTGAACTCCTTCGAGAAGTCGAAGTCGGTGATCGCGACCATGTCGATCACGATGGCGCCGGCCAAGCCCTTCTCGGCCAGACCCAGCTCGATGGCCTTGAGAAGCTCATGGACGACCTTGCCCTTGACCTCGGGGCGCTTCTGGATCAGTTCGTCGGCGAGGAAATTGCCGGTGACCTGCTTGAGCGTCTGCTGGACGTTGTTGTCGAAGTAGGCCGCGTTGATGGCGCTGACACCACCAATGGTGGCGTACACGCGCGGCCAGGATTCGTCCTTGATCGAGTAGGCGATCGTGATCTCGGTCGGCGCCGACTGCCCCTTCGAGGTGGCGGCGGCGGCCTTGATATGGTGGACGAGCTGGGTGGTGGGCAGGTGGACCACAGTCTTCAGCGGGCTGATGAACTGAGGGCCGGCGCCGCTCTTGATGGTGATCGGCTCGACCGAACCGAACTGCGTGATGACGCCGACGTAGCCGGGGTTGACCCAGGTCACGGTGCGGCTAACGAATGCGAGACCGATGACGGCCACGACTGCGACGCCGATGAGGGCGATCTTCTTCATGTTGAAGTTCATGGTAAGAGTTCCTTCTCGATCCGTGATTACTTGGAAGCCGGGTTGCTGAGCATCGGGACGGGCATCGTGCCGGAGAACCTCGGCAGCTTGCCCTTCCAGCGACCGATGGCGGTCAGCTCGATGAGGTCGGGATTGTCGCGCAGAGCGGCAGCTTCACGCCGGATAGCGTCGGCTTCCTTCTTGGCCATCTCCATCGTGGAGTAGGCTTCTGCTTCAGCCTTGGCGCGAATGCTCTGGGACTCACCCTCGGCTTCGGCGATCAGCTTGGCTCCGTCATTGCGAGCGCGTTCTGCGTCCTGACCGGCCTTCACCTTCGCCTCGATGGCGGCGGCGAACTTGGGCGTGAAGTCCAGATTGTCGAGCGTAGCGCGACCGATCTGGATGGTGCCGGGGGCGCCCTTCGACTTCATCGCGGTGGCGACGAGGTTGCGAATGGTGGCTTCGATTTCGTCGCGGACCGTTTCACGGCGCTTCACGAGATCGGTGGCGGTGAAGTTGGCGGTCACCGCCTTGACGGACTCCTGGATGGCCGGGTCGAGAATGGCCGCTTCGAAGTTGGCGATCGTGCCGTACTCGCGATAGAAAATCGGAGCCGACGAATCGATCAGGTTGTAGGGCACGGTGACGGCGGTCGTGACCTTCTGGAGGTCATGCGAACCGGCTTTGGCCGTCACCTTCTTCGGCATCACGAACGTCTGCAGCAGGTCCACCCGGGACAGCGGATTGATCAGGTTGAATCCCGGAAGCACCGGCTGCGGATTCAGAATGCCGAACAGCGAGGTGCTGCCGACGTAGCCGCGCGGAATGATCACGTAGGAGTTCCAAGCCAGCGCAATCACGGGAATCGCGATCAGCACGTACTTGACCCACACGAATGGCGAACGAGGCGTACCGTCAGCGGAGCGCATGCCCGGAATACGGTCGAGGAAGGGGATTTTCATATTCGATCCTTGGTTGTGTCAATCGGTTGCCCTCGCTCCGAAACCCCTGAATCCACTAAATCCACAACGTTTCACACCTCTTTACTCAGCCCTGTCCTTCGCAGTCAGCCATAGGCTGCGAAGAATATTGCTGAAATAGAGTGTTGGCGTAGGAGTCGCGTGAATTCTGTAGAAGGTAATGGGGAGGTCACGTTATGCTATCGATCGCTTCTCTTTGAATCTCACTATCAGGCGGTTAACAATTGTGTTTTACGGCTCTTTACAACGGCGAGCTGAGCTCTGGAATCGGCAGCCTGTTTATTGTTTAAAAACGATGACGCTGCGCTAGCTTTGATACCCCAGGCCGTTTCTGGCCCAATGTTAATCCGGTCAGGTTCAGAGATTGCCCTTGTGAGCGGACGTTTAGGGCGTTGTTTTTACCATGCGAGCAGGCGGAACGGGTGACGGGCAATAGCAGGCGGGCGAGACCAGCTGACGGCAACAGACGAGCGACACCAAGCGGACCCATCCGGTAGGCGACAACAGACGAGTGACACCAGCGGATTATCCGGTGGGTGACAACAGGCGGGCAACAACGGCGGATTATCCGGTGGGTGACAACAGGCGGGCAACAACAGCGGATCATCCGATGGGCGACAACAGGCGAGCGACACCAGCGGACCATCCGGTGGGCGACAACAGGCGGGCAACAACAGCGGATCATCTGGTGGGCGACAACATAGGGGGCATCAGACAGCAATAAGGGACGGGCTGCAACGCGTCAAGCGTCACGGCCAGTACAGCCTGGCGCACCATTTCTGCAAAGACAACGCTCCCGGTCCGCATCGGCTTTCTCAATTGTTTGGCTGGAGGGTCTTGGTTCGTAAATTCATTCAGAAAATGACTAATTTTGAGGTGAGTTTAGTCAAGGGGAAGTGCGCTTCCCCAGAAATCGGCGTATTTGGCGCACTTGGGCACATCTTGACATTAAGAAAGGGAAGTCGAGTTCCCAAAAACGCCCATTTTGAGACGATTATATAAGGTAGTAGGCGGGTTTTGAGAGATGAGTGGTGAGAAGGCAAGCCGGTAAGCCGGTAAGCGTAGGCCGGTAAGCGTAAGCCGGTAAGCGTAGGCCGGTAAGCGTAAGCCGGTAAGCGTAGGCCGGTAAGCGTAGGCTGGTAAGCGTAGGCCGGTAAGCGTGAGCCGGTAAGCGTAAGCCGGTAAGCTAGGCCGGTGAGCGTAGGCTGGTAAGCGTAAGCCGGTAAGCGAAGGCCGGTGAGCGAAGGCCGGTAAGCGTAAGCCGGTAAGCGTAGGCCGGTAAGCGTGAGCCGGTGAGCGTGAGCCGGTAAGCGTGGCAATTTGCTTCCTTTCAGAACTGCCTGAAGGACGTGCATGCCACTTCTAACTCCCGAACAGGAAGTGTGGCATGCACGCCGACAAACAGGCTGGCTCCGCAAACGTTCGTCTCCTGGATGGAACCGCCGGTGGTGCCGGATGCTCCAGGGAAACGACGTCGCGGAGCCAGCATTTACCTCTCTAGAGTGGCGCTAAAAGCCGCGCGCCAAGTGATGCGAATTCTTCGTGACTGGTGGGATTCGACAGAACAAAACGTGAGTCAGGTGCTAAGCGCGCAAAAAACGCGCCAAGTTCGTGACCACGCGTCGAGTAGATACCAATCGCGCGGAGGTTAGCCTTCGTTGTCAGCGCCGTTCTGGCTGGAACCGCAGTTCCGACAGATGCCGCCAGACTTCACCGGGGTTTCGCAATTCCAGCAGTCACGAGCGGTGTCGAGGCTGCGGGCGTCGGTGGTGAACTTGGCGGGTTTGACGGTGGCGTCAACGAGGCTCAGGTGCGAGCTGTAGCGCGAGCCGAAGGCTTGCGCTTCCAGGAGATGGAATTCGTAAGTCGCAACGACTCGGTCATTCGGTCCGCCGTCACGGAACATGACGGTAAACGTGCGAGCCGGGCCCTCTTCCGGGTCTGGTTCGCTGCGACGGAAAGGTGACAGAAGACTGAGCCGAGATGGCGCCTTTTTCTTCCGCGTGAGGATGGGAGCGAGCTCGAACTGGGACGTCTCCGGCTTGACCTCAACGCCGAGGACGACTTCCTCATCAATCTTGATTTGCATGAACGCGTTTCGGTTGACTGAAACTGCCAGGCGGGAATCACTCATATCGGGCAGACACACGTTACGCGTGGTTGCCTGAATGAATGTCTCGGCGGGCACGCGATCTGCGCCAGTCAGAACTGTACAGTAGATCATGTGAAGTGGACTCCTATTATCGGTTCGTGGAACCGCACTGAATGCGCGATTCCGAGTGGCATAAGCCCTTCTGGTTAGTCGCAAGAAATCTGTCTCTCCGGGCATCGCACAAGAACGCATGCAATGGCTGGAGATGGTTGTTTTTGTTAGCAGACAGAAATCAGGGGAAGTGAGAGGTCACCAGAAATGGGCAGCAGGAAGCGAGTTAAGACTAATGAGCGCGAACAAGGTTTTAATACAAGTGTTTCTACATGTAAGGCCAACCGGCTTAGCGTACGTGCGCGAAGTTTCTAGTGTATATAGAACTGAAACCAAGTGTCTAAGCTGATTTCGGCCGTTCCGCTTTGGAATAAACGGACTGTTCGGAGTTGCCAGTATGAAGCTTGGTTGTCATGGTGAAGTTTCTTTGACAACCTGCTTCGACAGCGTATATAGCCCGCGCGAACCCAGGTTTTTCTTTAGCTTTGCCGGGAACGCGCTTTGAACTTTCCGAGAGTTTGCGTTCGAAAAAAAAACCGCATCCGCAGTTTCGCAATGTAAGAAATCTATGAGCAGCAAATCTACGAGCAGCAAAACTCATGAGCAGCAAAACCATGAGCAGCAAAAACTGATGGAACAGAAAAACTCATGGGCGCAGCAAAACTCATGGGAGCAGCAAAATCTCATGATCAGGCAGACTCGCACATCATGACTGTGGCCACGATTGCTTTCTTGAGCGCCTTTATGTCTTATTTTGTCTCTGTGACGATGCGCGAGATCAGCGCGTCTAAGCGCGTCGACGCGTGGCGGGAAGCTTCGAGAACCTCTTCGTGTCCTCCCATTGGTTTATCGTCCCAGACATTTGTGATGACGGAAACGGCAGCAGCGATGGTTGAAGTTTTCTGGGCCGTTAATAATTCCGGCACGGTCGACATCCCGACAGCGTCTGCCTTGAGACGGCGCAGCATTTCGATTTCAGCCAGCGTTTCGTAGCTCGGTCCGAGCAATGCGGCATAGACACCGGTTCTCAACGGACGTTTGCTCTCGCCTTCCAGGGCTTTGCCGGCGGCGATGATTTGTTTGGTGAATTCGTTTTCGCAGGATTTTGGTGCGGAGGTAATTTCTTCCACCAGACCGTCTTCCTTGTGGCTGAGATGATCGCGATATCCCGTCACCACCATCAGATCGCCAATGCTGAAGCCGGTATTGAGACCGCCGGCGGCATTGGTCAGCAACAGTTTTGGAACGCCCCAAGTCGTTACCACCTGGGTTGGAAGCGTCACTACAGACCAGTCGTGTCCTTCGTAGAGGTGAAAACGTCCACGGAAGATTGCCACTACCGGTGATTCCTTCTCTCCGTTGAGCTGACCAATTGTCAGTGAGCCGGTGTGCCCTTCGACGCTTGGACCGATGCCGAAAACTTCTTTGTACATGTAAGTTCTGGCGTTGGAAAGCTGTTCCATCACCGAAACACCGGAGCCGAGCACTACTGCAAAATCAGGTCTGGGGGACGATTTTGAAAGAAATTCCACGATCGATTCGACTGGTTTAACCAGAGTATCCGGCATTCTATTCTCCTTTTAAATACTTGCAAAGGTCTTTGTCGAGCTGCTCGCCATGCGGGATGACGATGCCAAAAACTTTGAGTCCGATGTGAGCCGCCACCAACATGGCAGGTACCAGGTTGTAACAGTAGAAGTCGCCGCCGAGCGCGCGAATGGCATTCAGCTGTTCTTCTGTAGGAACCGCGCCTTCTTTCAATCCGACGGCGACACCGAGTGGCAGGTTGCCTAGCGGATTGTTCATAGGCAGTGTTTTCTTAGGATCGAGGGTATCTATGACTTTGACGTAAATGTCGTTGATCACCGGAAATCGCGGTCCGCCGGCATAATTCTCTCCAATCAGTGGATTGTCTCCAGTCAGGTTTAAATGATCCGTCACCACATGCGGTACCGCTTTGGGAAGCGCGTAACCGCTGTCAACGATAACAATCATCTTGCTGTCTGAGCTTTTGCGAATCAAATCAATCGATTGTTGGTCAAACTTTTTTAGCTGGCTGAAACCGGGCACGCTCGACGTGTAATCGATTCGGGTAGCGGTTTTCAATGAAGGCATAACGTTTCCTTTCTCTTCTGTTTTTAAACTAAGCGACTCTTTCTTTTTGTTGCACGAATGATTTTCCGGGTCCTGTCCAACCGGCGTCAAGCCAGTCTGAAAGGCTTGCAGCGATGTCGCAGAAGCCGTGGCGAATACCGATATCTTGGCCTTGCGTATCAAGGCTTGGGCTGTATGCGATTAGCGGAACAAACTCGCGGGTGTGGTCGGTTCCCGGCGCGGTCGGGTCGTTTCCGTGATCGGATGAGATGATCAGCAGATCGTCTCCTTTCATCGCCGACATGATTTCGCCAAGCCACTGGTCGATTTCGAGAAGCGCTCCGGCGTAACCTTTCACATCACGTCTATGACCGTACAGTGAATCCGTGTCGACCAGATTGGTGAAGATAAAGCTGACGTCATCGTCTGCTCGTTTCTTGCCGATGCGATGATCCTTCAATGCATATTCGTTTTTGATGGCAGCCAGCGTGATCTCGAGACCTTCTTTGTTGGTGCCGGTGTGCTTGGCGTGGCTGATGCCGTGACCGACGAAGATGTCCTCGATTTTGCCGACACCGAACACTCCGCGATTCTCTTCGCTGAGAACGTCCAGGAAAGTTTTGCGCGGCGGCGGCACAGCGTAGTCGCGGCGGTCGCCGGAGAGGCGCTTATAGGCGCCGGGAGTGCCTGTGAACGGTCGACATATGACCCGACCAACACGATGTGGTCCATCGAGTATCTTGCGAGCGATCTCACACCACTCATATTGTTTTGCCAGAGGAACAGTGTCGACATGGCAGGCAATTTGAAAAACACTGTCGCCCGACGTGTAAACGATCGGCAAACCGGTCTTTTGATGTTCTTCGCCGAGCTGTTCCAGAATCGTGGTGCCGGATGCAGGCTTGTTGCTGAGAACTCCGGAGACACCGGTTTGTTTGCAATACTCGTCGATCACTTCTTTTGGGAAACCGTTTGGATACATCGGAAAAGCTTCTTCGCTGATCACACCCATCATTTCCCAGTGACCGGTCTGCGTGTCTTTGCCGTTGGAAGTCTCTTCCAGTTTGCCGAACAAACCAAGTTTGGCCGCGTTTTCTTTGAGACCTTCGATCGGGCTAATCGCGCCCAGTCCCAGTTTGCTCAAATTGGGCAGATTGAGTCCGCCAACCTCTCGCGCTATGTTCGCGAGCGTGTGACAGTCGGACGAATCGCCGAAAGCCTGGGCGTCAGGCGCCGCGCCAATGCCGCAACCATCGATGACTAAAACGATGCCGCGTTTTTTGTTCTTGCCGTCAGACACGATTCCCCCCTCCCCTAAGCAAGGCGCTCAGGAAGTTGTAGTTCCGCCAAGTGCGATAGCAGAGTTTACCACGGCGTGCCCCGTGGGCTTGTCCGTTGTGCGCGGCGGTGGGACCATAGCCCTGCGGAAAGGGCCCGTTCCACTGGTGCCCAGGACCTTCGCACCTGCGCATTGGAACCTCTTCCACTGGTGCCCGGGACCATTGCGCTGCGGAAAGGACCCGCGTTCCATTGGTGCCCGTGACCATAGCCCTGCTGAGAGGTCCCGTACCAGTGGTGCCCGGGACCGGCGCACCTGGCGCACTGGGACCTCTTCCACTGGTGGCACGGGACCATCGCCCCTGGCACATTGGGACCTTTCCAGTGTCGCAGTGCGACTTCCACGGGTTTAGGCAGCTGCACTCGGGCGGTGCCGAACCTCGCGCAAACTTCTGAACGGTGTGGGCCCTCGCCGACCGAGCAGTCCAGGTGTCAACCCTGGCCGAGCATCAAACCGTTTTGACCTCATCTAAATAGAACGAAAACTTGCACGATGTGATTGCCTTTCTGCTAATTGTAAAGAGCTAATATCATGCGAAAATTTTGCGTAGTTTTATCACTGAATTGCTTATCAATCTTAGGTTTGGCTTGTCTCTGCCGGTTTCCCTTTGCTAGCGTCATATCACTATTTCTCGCTTCACTGTAACCAGGCTATTCAACAACCCAAACCAACCTAGCACGCGCGACTTCACGTCTTCGAGACTGAAACTTGAGCAGTTGGGTGAAGCACGGGTTAGTTGATAGCAGGTTTTTTTGTTCAAATCAGCTTCGGAAACGCAGGCTCTGGAGCTGTTCTAGGCAAGTAAGCCTGTACAAACCGGCGTCAGTTTATGGAGTCTCCTGCTCGAACGTTTTGTTCGGGTGGCCACTCTATAGGCGGTCGCCACAAAAGGAAACCATCATGAGAAAGTTTGCAATCGTTCTGACTGCCCTCGTGGCAACACTGTTCGTAGGCACAACCGCTCACGCGCAGAACTCTCACAACCGTCATCGCGGCAACACCAGCGTCGACGTTCACATCAACGGCGGCGGCTTCGGCATCGGCATCCACTCCGGCAATCGCGGCGGCTGGGATCGTGGTCGTGGCGGCTGGGATCGCGGTGGCTGGGACCGTCGTGGTCCGGTCTATCGTCCCGACTATCGTCGTCCCGATTACCGCAATCCGGCGCCCGTCTACCGTGACCCGTGCGGCTACGACTATCGCTGCAATCAGCCGTCGACCATCACCATCACCGTGCGCGAGACCTGCGTAGACCGCTACGGTCAGCTGGTCTATACGGGCCGCATCGTTTATCGCACCGCCTACTACGACTCCAACTACGGTGGCTACGTCTACCGCGACGAGTCCGGTCGTCTGATTCGCGCCCGCTAACGGCGAATGTGGATCTCTCCGCTGAAGTTTGACGTGACCTGACTTCGCTGATGGCTTGTCGGCTTTGCCGTCGGGCTGTCAGTTGAGCAGGTCGCGTCAGGCATGGGAGGCAGGGGAAGGTGGGTACCAGCATTGGTATTCTGCCTTCTTCCTGTTCAAACTTTGGCTATTATCATTGATAGTAACAGTAATATGGGCGTCGGGCAGTCAAGGTGAACCCGAGTTCCCCTAAAAATCGCCGTTTTTGAGCACTTGGTTGCACCTTGTTTTCCTCGATGGGAACTCCAGTTCCCCAAATGCACTTTTGGGGCTGAATGAGTCTCGAAAAAGGACGGGTCAAAACAAATAGGGCCGATAAAAAAATGGGTGTGAAATTCGCGTATAGCGGGTACGAAGTGACGTAGCTAGCCTAGCTACGCTAGTTCGTGTAAGCTTGTGGATAGTGGGTTTTCCGTTCCGAGGATCAGGAGTGAATATGGCATCTCAAGACAACATGATGTCTATCAACACGGTAGCAGCCAGGCTTGGTCTGTCTGTTCACCAATTACGCCGTTGGGAGCTGATGTTCGGCCTTGAGATCAAACGCGGTCGCGGTCAGCAGCGTCAGTATCGCCCCGAAGATATGACGATCCTCGAGCGTATTAAGGAGCTGGTGGAACAAGGTTGGCCGACTTCTCAGATTCGACCGCAAATCGAAGCTGAAGGTCTGATTACCCCTAAGCTGATTGGTATGCCGACACCGCCGGGCAATCCGGAAGTGGTGCTCGAATCGCTGATCGGAATGAGAACATTCTGCGAACGCCGTTTTATAGAAATTTCCAGACAAATCGATGAACTCAGACAGCTCGTCATTTCGTTGTCGTTGAAACAGGAACTGTCCGGTGAGAGCGACTCGCCGTGGCAACCAATGGAACCGCCGGAGATGATCAAAGAAGAGGCGCGTCCAATGATGCCCGCTCAAGAGATCAATCTTGGTCCTGAAATGAAAGCTGCCGTGATTCCGCCGCCCAATTATGAGCCTGGCAGTCCGCCCGTTGTGGCACCGCCACCAGCGGTGGAGGCAGTCAGTCTCGGCGAAGTAACCGATCAAAATTACCTTACTGTCCTCGGCCGCGCGCTCGACTTGATCGGCTGGACCGATGAAGAAGCAGATGAATACTCGGAAAAAACATTTGGCGTTCCGCATTGGGACGAATTGGGCAGAAGCCAGGCTGAACGTTTGGTGGCTCATTTAACCGTTTTGCTCAATGAAGATCGTGGTGCAACCGGTGGCGTTGCCGAGGATCAAGCTATGCCGTCGGGCGAAACCGCAGGCATTGCCGATCAACTCATGTCGCCCAGTGAAACTGCAGGGATTGCCGAACAATTCATGCCGGCCAGTGAAACTGCCCAAGAAGCGCCAGCAGCGAAACCTCCGGAAGAAATGCATTTCGGTGTGGGTGGCGCAGCCGACATGGGCACCCCAGCTGGCGGTCAAGGCGCAGCCGCACATGGCGATGATTACGACGAATTCTACGAAGAAGACATCAACAATGCTGGTGGCGGTGCGCCTCCGAGTACGACTGAGGAAGGCGGGCAACATGATCCTCAACGGCCACCTTATGAGCCGCCTGCGTAAAAATTTGCGATTCTGCGTAAATACACATAGGGAGGACAAAACTTTCGAGGTATTGTTATGAAGCAAGTGCGCTAGATATCTTTTACCGACCGTGACCGAAAACCAAATAACGCAGATACTCCAGGCAGAGGAATCAGGGATGATACCTACCGAGGGCAGCACCGGTTCTGCGAGCAATTGAAAGGTGATACCGACTCAGGTATCACCTAATTTTTTGTCTGAAATTTTTGACTGGAATTCCGCTGCCGACAGCTAGTGAGCAGGGGCTTCGTCAGCTCGCGCAGCTACCGTCTTGACGTTGGGTTGAAAACTGCGAGCGCTTGCTGCGCTAATCATCACAAATGAATATCTAAGCTTTTAACATGAGAGCTTCTCACTTAGTTCTTTGATTATTGCCATTTCTACTAACGGATTGTTAGGGTGAGTCGTTCACCAATCGCAAAATCAACCAGGAAACCACAGACACCGCTGCACCCAAGCAAACCGCATAGCAAATATCACCAGCATATTGCCGTCGGTTGTGTCACTGCCCTGATATCGAGCGAACAGAACATCGTTTCAAGTTTTTTAACAACGTCAGCACCCGGGTTCGGGCGCTGAACAAAATTGAGGAGAATCTAAACTATGGACATTAAGGAGCTCGCCACAATTCGGGATCGCATGTATCGCGACCCTGAGCTCCTCGCTGTGTACGAGAAGGGCGACAAAAATTCAAAAGGACAGACACGACACGACTTTGTCCACGGAGACGAGGTTCGCGACTTGGCTTTGCAGCTGACTTCGAAGTTCGACCAGGTGTTCCCTGGCATGATCGATGAAGTGACTCGCGAATTCGTTATCCCATGCGCGGCTTGGCTGCACGATATCGGACGTTCCATTAACCTGGACACGCACGACATCGAAGGCGCCAGGTTGGCTAAGAAGTATCTCGAAAGCCGCGGCGTTCCTGCTGACCTCCGTCAGCGGATTTGCCGCATTATTGCGCTTCACCGCGCCGGCAAGGTTATCAAACAGGGAATCAAATCTCCTGAACATGCCATCGTGGTGATTGCGGATAAGTGCATCGGAGATGAAGGTCGCGTCCGTCCGGACAAGGCTTTTGCTCTTCGTGCGGCTAGTCTGATTCGCTTCGGCAAGTGGTCTGCAGCCCGCATCAACTGGTGGGGCAACGCGCCGCATGACCGAGTGAACTTCGCGATCAAGCATGCAGAGTTGGACCTGGATTTCCACGACGAGACCAAGCGTACGGGCGACATCGTCCTGAAGCTGCGGGTCGACGAGCGGATTGCCAGAATCGAAGAAATCGTGACCCTTGATTGGTTCGCGGACTCTTTCTTCGCGTGCGGGAAGGCTGCTCGTTCGTTCGGGTATTACTTCCGCATCGAGTTCAACGGAATTCGCCACAAGTGGGACAAGACCGCAAAGAATGGTAAGGGCGGCTGGATGCCGATGCCGAGCATTCAAATTCCGCGCGGTAACTAACCACGTCGTACACCTCTAACGAGGAGCACCGTCACAAAATGACGACAAAAGGATCCACGGCCGCTGTTCGGGCTCGCAATACCGGGAAACCGGTTTGCGCAGCCCGGGCGGTTGCCGTGTTACTCCTTTTGCTTCAGGATGTGTTTTACTAAACGTAATCGTATGTATGAAAGTAGTACAACATTCAGGGTTTTAATTCCTGGAGAAATCAACTAACGTTTTGGACTGTTTGGGACTGATCTCAAGCAACTCTTCGCGCGAGAAAATGGAACCCGACGCGTTCTGAAAATAAGTGGTGCGTGGTCTAAGATCCCTTGCTACAATCGTGATACAGAAACCGGGAGATAGCATGGCTGGTCGCAGTCCGGAATTCGATGTCTATCGAATAGCTGCGGAGGCGGCTTCGACTTCTGGCGATTATGCTGAGTCGGAGAAACAGTGGCTGGCTGCCTTGGAATTGGCTGAGAGCGAAGATGAGTCGGCGCGTCTGACGCTGGCGCTGGAGAACCTCGCGGAGGTGTTCTGGTATCAGCATAAATTTGAACTGGCCGCGCCGATACTGCGACGTTTGCTGCGATTGTATGAAAAGCGTTTAGGTCCAAGCCATTTTGACGTTGGCATAGTGGCGAACAATATGGCGATGCTCTATCACGCCTGGGGCAAGCATGCTGATGCAGAACCGTTTTACAGGCAAGCTCTGGAAATTAAAGGGCGAGTGCTCGGTGAAGAACATCCGGATATTGCAGTCATCCTCGGGAATTACAGCGATCTGCTCAAGGTTTTGCAGCGCGATGATGAAGCGAGAAAACTGGACGCGTATAGTCAAAGTTTGAAACCTTCGGGCTGGCGGCGTTCTGAGGACATTCGTCGCGTACGTTGAAACGAAAGTGAACGGAATTTGCCGTAGTGTGATCAAAATGATGAGCGTTATGCAGGCGAAAACTGCTTGCTGCTGGCAGCTGGTTCGTTCATTAATCCAATCCTCTGGTTTAGTCTCTGTAAGTGGTTTGAATTGAGTGACCGAAGGCATAATGCCTGGAGCTGACACTTTTGGTTGGAAACGAGGAGATGCAAGGCAGTACATGACTTTCGGCTTAATTAGCTGGTTGAAATCGCGCTATCCGGAACTCAAATATGAGGTTCCTGTCGTTTATCCTTCGCGTGAAAAACCGGACGGGCGGGAGTGGCTTGTCACCAATGGACTCGGCGGTTTTTCGATGGGCACGATTTCGGGTGCGAACCGCCGGCGGTATCATGCTGTTTTGGTTTCTGCTGTGCCACCACCAAGCGATCGGCATGTGATTTTGTCTCGGGTGGAGGAAGTTCTCACGATCAATGGGCGCGATTTTGAACTCTCGACTAATCATTGGGAGTCCGGAGTGGTATCGCCGACGGGGTACAAGTTTATTGAGAGCTTCACGTCGATGCCCTGCCCGACCTGGGTTTTCGAGATTGACGGCAACCATCTGGTTAAGCAGTTAGTGCATGGTTATGGAACCGAGGAAGTTCATCTCGGCTACTATTGGTTGCCCGAAGATGATTCCAGCGATGACGTCGTGGAGCTTACCTGCAAATTTCTGGTCGGCTTCCGAAACATGCATGGCGAGCTGCATGGCTCCGCTGATAAAACCTATGCGCAGTTTGTTTCGCCCAATCAATCAGTGATTATTTTGGATGAAAACAGTCGGCTTTGTTTGACGTGGAGCGGCGGAAAGTATGAGCCGCAGAAACAATGGTGGTGGGATTTTAATTGGCCGGTCGAGTCGATTAGAGGTTTGCCGAGTACCGAAGATTTGTATTATGTCGGTTCAGTCAACGCAAGAATTACTGCCGAGAGTGGCTTGTGCATTGGGGCGAGCTATGACAAGCCAATTCAATCGCCAAATTGTGAGCCTGTTTTAAATGAGATCATCGGTCGGCAAAAGTCGCTAATTGATCGCGCTAATCTCGATAATTCACAACGTTCTGACATGATGTTGTTGGCTTGCGATCAGTTTCTTACCACCACCAGCAAAGATCGAGGATTGCAGTCGGTAATCGAAGGCTTCCCCTGGTACAACGTCGGCGGTCGAGCCGCGATGATTTCTTTGCCAGGTTTGACAGTCTCGACTCGGCGGTTTGATGCTGCTAAAGAGATACTGACACATCAGGCCGCTGGTATCGTCAACGGTATCATGCCGAATTTAGCGCTTGACCGCAACCATTATAAAAACGATTCGAAGTTCGGCTATGAAGCTGCCGACGTGGCGTTGTGGTGGGGCTGGGCTCTGCATAAATATTTCCGTGTGACTCGGGACCTGGACTTAATCAAAGATCAGTTGCCGCAAATGATTTCTGTCGTGGATCACTTTATCAGTGGTACCAATGATGGTATCGCTGTCGATCCTGTTGATGGACTTCTGCGTTGCGCTGCTCCTGATCGAGCCTTCACGTGGATGGACGCGAAGGTCGAGGGCATGCCGATTACGCAGCGTCCCGGAAAGGCAATCGAACTGTGCGCTCTCTGGTATAACTTCCTGGAAACGATCGTGTTTTTTGCCGATTCAGTCACTCATGAAGATGCCGAGAGGATTAAAAAGCTAGCTGCTCAAGCCAAAGAATCAATGCAAAAGTTTTGGAATGAGGAACGAAAGTGCTTGTTTGATGTAATCGAAGAAGGCGTCAGTCCATCCAGGCGTAATGACGATAGCTTTCGTAGTAATCAGCTCATAGCAGTGTCCTTGCCCTATGGCGCGTTGACCGAAGACCAGAGCAAAGCGGTACTACGGATGGTGGAGGAAGAATTGCTCACACCGATGGGAGTAAGAACGCTCGCGCCTGGCGATGCAAGCTACCAGGGCGTCTTTGGATGCGGCTTGGCTCATCCCGACCAGTACCATCGTGACCTTTCCAGGCATCAAGGCATGGCGTATCCGTGGTTGATTGGACAGTATTGCGATGCGCTTTTGAACGTGCAGGGGCATAATCCGGATACCGTGAATCGCATTCGATTGGTCTGGCAGCCGCTTTTCGATCACAGTTACAGCGAGGATTGTTTGGGATCGCTGTCGGAGATGTTCGACGGCAATCGCCCCCAGTTTCCGCGCGGTTGTCCCGCATCGGCACAGGCAGTGGCTGAGGCGATGCGTTGGTTGCGGTGGGTAGTGAAACAGTAGCTGTTGTTGGATGGTCGGGTTCGGCTTCGCTTTGGGCATTTCGGCGCCATCGCCATGGTCAGCGTCTCGCGATGGTCGTGGACGAAGCGGAGACTAAACGCGGTTAGTGTCGTCGACACGAGACGAGCTTGGTGTTTGAGTCGTCTGTGTTGGGGAGCGAAGCGTCAGAACTGACGTTGAATCGAGCTGGGGTGCATACCGACATTCGGTGTGCCTCACAGGATTCGGTTTGAATCTTATGAGATGCTGTAGTAGCATGGAGGTGAAGCAAGAACATGCAAATGGCACCGTGAGTGGTGCCCATTTGCCGTGCGATGGTGGCGCCGGCTGTGCCGTGCGCATTCTTGACCCTGGTCGGATGCGTGCCGACGTTGGCGGGCAAGAAGTCGGCGTTGAGCTCCACGACTGCCGTGTCGGCATCCGGAAGTTCTTTGTTGAGGCTGGCAAGCGTAGTGCGTGCCGGAGGCACGTTCGATTCCACCAGAGCCTTGGCGGCGACGATCGTATCGACCAGCTTGCTTGCCTGAGCGGCGAACCCACTGGCCTTGCTCTTGGCGGCGTCAGCCTCGTCGAGTTTGGCAGCAAAGACAAGTGCAGTGGCGCTGTCCCAGCTCTTCTGCGCGTCGGCAAGAATGGTGTCCGGATTGGCACCTTCCTCATCGAGCAAGAAGTTGGCCGACCGCAGTTCCTGGGCTCGCGTTTCGTTGGCGGCGATCGGGTACTGATACGCCGCTGCCAGATTGCGCCTGCCGGCCACCTTGGTGGTCGACGTGGTGATCTCGGTGTGCACGCCGTTAAGCGACTTCTTGATTGCGATTGCTCGCTTGAGCCGCTCACCGAGTGCTGTGAAT
>JADYXR010000223.1 GCA_021772095.1 Candidatus Obscuribacter sp.
ATCCTCTTGAATTGGGTTCTGGTGTTGCAACCGAAACCATACCAGGCTAGTCCTGGAGGGGATCACCAAACTTTTCAACTAAACTCGGGACAAGGCCGTGTGGCCGGGCCGTCGGAGTTAACAACACCACTCATGAGAAATTATTCCATTACGACTTGCAAGGGAAGGCTCGTTGTCAGTCCAATAGCATCATGCACCAGAAAAAAATAGACGCTTATTATAGAAATGAGCTGCAGAAAAAAGCTATCGAGACTCCGAACAATACGTCTTGATGGACACAGCCGGTGCAGAATCAGTTCCAGGAGGTCTACAAAAGGCGATGAGTTTTTTGAATGGATAACACTCTGTCCTCGCCAACTCCTGCTTTTTCAGCAAATGTCGGCCATTTTTGCACCGACGTCACTACTTCATCGAGGATCTCTAAAGCTCGCGCGCGCCTGAGGATTGCTTTTTCTCCGCAGGCAACAAAATCAACAACAACAAAGTTATCTCTCTTTCCATTCATTGACAGTTGATGCTGAGACGTCCAATCACCAGTTGGATTGTAACTGTATGAAAGATCAAACGCGGGAGACAAAGACCACATGCCAGATTTGTCCATTAAAAAGGCAATGTTTTTGACATGGTCATCTTGATTACGAGCAACAATATTGAAACATACACGCCTGAATTGCTGTTCCAGGCTAGGAGCTCCCAGACCTAGCTGCGAAATTACTTGAAGCGCTTGTTCGTACGAATAAAAATCTGGTTGATTAAAGTCAAAGTGTTTCATACCACATAATGATTGCATATGAAGTTTGCCACCATCATCGGTGCGATCAAATCTCTTGGTCATGAAATGATGGCGACCGTTTTCGGGTAGAATTCTGCTCTCAGTCATTTCTATCCCGGCATCTGAAGCCATTAAGTAGTACGCGTACTCAATGAGACCAAATCCTTTCGGATCGGCTAGCTCTTTGTCCTTATTGTTAGACACGCCGTCAAATTTCAACAACCAGTAAGTAAATCCTGGGTCCGCCGTAACTTGCCCAGATCGAACTTCGTTCGTAGTTCGATTCCATGCGATCAGAGCCTTGGCTCTGGCTCCCCCCGCCGATGTTCCAACGCGGAGAATATCCTGCATAGTTTCCGCTTCCGTACCAGACAACGATGCTGAAAAAGCTTCTCTATGAGTCAATATTTTACTAGCCAAGTCTACCAATGCTGCAAGATCAAGCTTTTTCGATTTGCTCGAACGCAAAATCGCTGGCGCAAATTCCAATGCACCCATACCTCTTTGTCCAATGTAGCAAAGGCGCTCGACAGGAGTGAAGCTGGCTGGAATTCTGCCTTGAGTAGCAAGCCACGTGTCGATAAGTGCGTTGCCATATTTGTCGGGCAGCGAATCTGCTAGCAATCCAGGCAGCCCATGGAAGGTTTGTTTTGGCAGCGCAGCAAAAGAATAAATCGTATCCGAGAGCGGCATCATGAGCGGAGAAACTTCAATTCCACTTTTTTGAAACTTGCCAGTGTATTCAAAAAATGCATATTCTTTGCGGACATCCCACGATACTGCTCCGATTTGACGTCCCCATAGATTGACCTTAGCTGTGGTGATCATCAGCCCATGTCCATGTGGGGGTGTCCGCATTCATCGAAGGTTTGCGCTTGCTTCGCGCTCTTTGTCGTAAGTTCTTTTTTGGGATGTTCGCCAACTGAACAGGGCTTGGTGGAACGTCGGGAACTAACAATTCCAAGTTCTGATAAAGCCCAAGGGCACGAAGAATATTGATGAAATTTCCGAGCTGTGTCGAAGCACTGCCGTGCTCAATTCTCTTCAACGTCGCGGAACCGATACCTGCCTGCCTGGCTAATTCTTCTTGAGTTAGGTTCTTGTTTAGCCTATGCCGAGCTACTCGTCCACCGAGCTCCTTTAGAATATTGGGTCCAGGCAAGTTGGTTAGCATAATAGATCATTGATAAACTACAAAACCCAATTTATATAAATAGCGTATCATATTCGATCCTTTAATGCAATATTACAACTAGAGATCATATTAGACCCTCTAAAGTCAAAAACCGCAAATAATAGCTTACCGACGATCTATTAATATTAGTGCCTGAGGACTACAGGGAAACACTCACAATAGGAACATAAATCGCTGTTTTGATGAGCAACGACCTGGCTCGGATTGTCAAAGAGACAACTGAACAATAGTGCGGTGCCGACACGCGTTTCAGAGTGAACACTTCAATTAAAGTCCTAGCGGTCGGAGGCTAAACTAATGCTAAAAGAACTCGTCGGCGAATGGAAAGTAATAGGCTGCCAGCTGCATGGAAAGTGGCTTCCGTACAGCATCTTTCAGGAGTTCCGTTACAGCTTCAATGACGATGACACCTTCACACTGGAATGGGCCGAACTCTCATTTCCGCAATATGTCGGTGGTTTCCCAAAGAGCAAAACGGGTGGAGTAGCAATCGACACGTCGGTCTCGCCAAATCAAATGACTTGGCACCACATGAAGGTCCGTTCAAGGGGCAGAAATTGGAAGCTCGGACACTGGGATACGAAATTGGCAGTGGAACGCGATTAATCGGCTAAGCAGACGTCGAGTGATTGCACGTGGTTCGTGGTATGTAATTGACGGTCACTTTCGTCGTGTACCAAGGTTACTCCGAACTGCACCTCTGGCAGAAAAAATCATGTACACCGAAGATTCCGAAAAGCAGATAACTCGTGTCGATAAAGTTTCTCGATCCGAAAATCTGAAGACTGACGCGGTCGTCACGCACACTGACGTTGAAAAGGCCGAAGAAGCAAGAACCAACCGATTCAAGTCTGTTCGCAAAATGCCAACGCTACAGCCCGGCATGACGCGGGAACAGGCGCAAGAGTTGGAATCTCAGATAGACCCATTTGGGATTGATTTCGGCGATGCAGTTTTAACATCCGATGGCATCCAATCAAAGGAAGCGATCGACCCACATCTCAGCACCGCTTCCAAGCCCGAAACTACGACAGACGAGATTCCCGCCCGTGACAAAGACTACGATGGTGGAGCGTTCAAGATTCCGAACTATCCTGACAAAGAGTCGCGTGAAATTCATACGCCGGAAAATACATTAAAGGCTGCTGCCGAATTTCGCGCAGAGCGTCTCGATGAAACTCACAGCAATCCAAGCAATTTTCCAGTAGAGCAAGCGTTCGTCGCAATTTGCTGCACGGTCAAGATCAATTGCGGTTGGACTTAGATAAAGTTCAACAGAAAAACTTGGCAAAAGGAACGCTGACCGATCATGAAACTGAATTGCTCGCTTTTCAAAGATATGTGCGCGTCGATGAGAACACACCTGAAGATAGAAGACTTTCTTTGTTACAAGATGGGCAAGAAGAAGTACTATGCGATCTATTTGCTGAATCATCCGGCGGCAGCGGATTACCACCAATTCAACAGGAGCTTTTGCTGAGGTACTTTGGGGGTGTCCAAACTCATCTTGAGGAAACCAATTGGAACAGGCCGGATCGAAGAATTGAATGGTTGAGAACTCTAATAGGCAGAGGTGCAGGTGAGTAACTTCAAAATTCCACTAGAAGATTTTTCAATGGTAAAAATGCTCGAAGATCGAAGCGTACGCATCGACATCAAATATTCTTCTCACGGTTCGGATGTTCATTATCCTCCGTTACACCAAGTCGTACAGCCCGACCAGGACGGTTACCATCAACTGTTGGAAATTACAGGCATAAAAAATCCTGGAGATTACTACATTCCGGAAGGTCCGAATTCCGCCACCTCCGGTTCTGCTTAATGAGCATCCACAAGTAAAGATGCCGTTTTGCCTGCCACCGAATTCGATACCAGTGAGTTGTGATACCACAACGGAAATCGTGCACCGCTCCGGCGAACTCCAAATTCCATGAGAAATCATTCAAATCTACGGGAGCTGGAGGCGTATTTACGTCCCAATATTTCTATCTGAAGTTGTTGAAATGCCGAAGAAACCACCATCAGCTATTGGTTTCGGGGACGATCGCAAAGCTGTCGCTTACGTAATGGACAGCGGCTACATGTGGCATGGTACCGAAGGTGCGACAAAGTGGATGGCAAAGATACTCGCACCACAAATGCGCAAACACATTGAAGACCAGGTGCTTGTCGAGGACGCAATCAAAGGGCTGATTGAAGAATGCGCCCCTTAGAAACAGCCTCAGCAGTCACGTCCTGGCGATTACTACATTCCGGAAGGACAGAATTCCGATGCCGCCGGACTTGTTTAATGAGCATCCACAGTTACACTCCATCAAAGCCCGGCGCGAGCAACAATCTGAGTCGAGCGTCACATTACCTGGACGTGCTGTGGACGTTATTAGATCGATTTTTAGCGCACTATACCCGAGTCTCTCGGTGGCACTATATACGGTGACTTGTAAGTTGCCGGATCGAATTAGTAGTTCTGCATCTTTCTGGCGTCCTTTTTCCCTTTTCTTGCGCAGAAAGGAACAAACCACCCCCGTTCGGAGTATTTCAAGGAAGATTGACATTGATCGATGATAGTGGATAATCAAGACAGATATATAAAGGCACATACGAACTTATCCATGGTCCAATACGAAAAGGCGCCGATAACGGAAGCCATAATTGACATTCAGGTCGAAGCACGATCCGGGATGGATTTAAGCTTTCTTGAAGAAGTAGCAAACTCCGTTCGAAGCGACTATCCCAAGAGAAAAGACTCCAGGGTATTCGAAGGTATTGTGGAATTCGGCCCATCCCTACCGGTTAAAACAACAGCTTCGGAACAGCATGACGGCTTTGTTCTAACCGACGAATCCGAGAAACTAGTGCTTCAGGTTAAACTTTCGGGCTTTACGCTGAGCAGACTCCATCCGTATACGAATTGGGAAGAATTTCGAGACGAAGCGAACAGGCTTTGGGAAATTTACAAGAATCAGACACTCCCAAAGTCGATAGCTAGAATTGCGGTACGTTACCTCAACAAATTGGACATCCCTTTACCGGTGCGGGATCTCCGAGATTATTTGCGGACCTATCCTGAGCTATCTTCAGATATGGAGCCGCAAATCGTTGGCTACTTCATGCAACTCCAATGTCCTCAACCATCGCTGAAGGCTACGGCTGTGCTAACCCAAGGGATGATAGCCCCAACTGTTCCAAATGTGGTATCAATTCTATTAGACATAGACTTGTCGCGTTCGCACGCATTACCAACTGAAGAAGAGGCTCTTTGGGAACTTTTGGATCAATTCAGACATGCTAAAAACAAAATTTTTGAAGCCAGCATAACCGATCGAATGAGGAAATTATTTCAGTAATGGTTACTTTTGCCGCACCAACAGAGAATGAATCGTCAACTCAATCCATCCTGAATTCGGATTGTTCGCCACTGACCGATGTTGTCCTGGTAGGTTCAGGAGCACGTCGAGAAGCGGACTCTGAGTCTAATCGTGTTCAACTCGATACAAATCTAATGAAGAACTTACAGACCACCGCGACTTCAATTACAAAACTTCTGCGCGCTATTCCCGCGCCAGTACAGATGCCAGTGCCGTTTCAACGGCTTCGTAATTTACAAAGGGGCTGGGATGGATACGACGCAGATCCGCCTTCTGAGGCTCTAATTAGGCAGGGTGAAGGGCTTTGGTCGGTGCTGTCCGAACTACACGCAACTAAAATGCCGATGGTCAGAGCCGGGGCCGACAATTTTATAACCTTCAGTTGGTTAGAGAATTATCCGATGGAACAGCTTGAAGTATCGATCTACGAAAACGATGATGGAACGTTTCGCTGTGACTGGCACAGCCTCCAGCACAATGACGATAATGTTCCATTGCAGGGAGAGTCAGTCACTTATCCGTGTGCAAAACTGCGAGAATTTCTAGCGATGTCGCCCATTTTGTTTCGGTAGCCGTCATGTCGCAAGACCAGTCGCTACTTCCCTCAAAGTGCCGAAAGATACTGGACGATTTCGCTCAGAGGCGATTACAACATTCGCCAACAGCAGGACAGCCCATGACTATTTCGGACGAGTGCACCTTGCACATGTTTGTCCTTCGAGATCAATTCGAAGAAAACGTTGATAAGCCAAGTTCTGCCGCCTTCGGCAATAAAGAACTTTCTGTTTACGTCGAGGGGGATGGTTTTCAAAAAATGAATCTCAAGGACGAGCTAATAGACTTCAGAAATAAAACAGGAAAGGATTTCGTAGGCGTCGTGTCCCTGAGTGCTGGCGTTTTGCAAAATCGTGAAGACTTCCGTTTTGAGGTTGTGCATGACCCCTATCCGTACAACAACCGCGACGGTGAACTTATTCAACAGCATTCCAATCATGCGTTGGTAGTATGCGATAAAGATCCAACCGGAAAGCGTTCTGAACTTCAAAAAATGTCCGATTGGAGCCTTCATCCCAGAGACTGCATTGACCTCAAGTGACTGAGTTAAGTCATCAGCGGAACGATCCGTCGAAGACTATTTCGCCACATCGCTATGCTCTTTTTATGTGACAGAGCTGCAAGACATTCTGGCTTCGATTGGCGCCGACTATGGCATGGCACCATATGTAATGCCGGAAGTGGCAAAGCAAGACTTAAGATCTACGGGGTTCCTGATGGTCTGGTGGTATTGTATTTATCGCATCGGCGCGGCCACGGCGAAATCGTGATTGCCGCTTTTTAAGGTGCTAATGATTTCGCCGGGATCATCACTGGGTCCCTGTATATAAAGTGGCTTGCCATCTTTTCCAAATTCAAATTTCGGCTCATACGCTCGCTCAGCTTCGATGACAAACTGCGAATCACGCCAGTCTTCATTAGGTTCAAAACCTAAACTTCGCGCAAAATCCACCGCGCCAAGCACAAGACTTCGACAATCCTCATAGTCGATCATCGTCATCTCGAATCGATTTTTAAAATTGCCTCGCAACTCGAGATACTCATCAATAGTGATATTCACAAGCGCGAACGTGTCTTTCACTCCAAGACAATACATATCAATGCAATAAACGGCACAGATCAATCTATCATCAACAATTTTTCGTGAGACGAGCGCCGTCGACATTCCAAATTCCTGCCACTCTTCATTCGCGATCAGGCATTCAAAGATCCGAAATTTTTTAGAGACTTGCAGAACATCTTCGGCAGGCTTTCTGAGACAACAGAACTTGAATTTAGTTCCGCTTCCGCATCCACAAGATTGATATATCGGCTGCATATTGCTCGCCCTCGAATTTCTATCTTCTACCATCATTACTTTCGATCGTTGAGAAGATCAAGACGACGCGCGCATATGCGAAACATATCAAACCCTTAAACAGCCACGTTTATCGCAATTTCGACCGGCACATTTAATGATTAATTGCTTACTTTGTCGAATACCGTTTGGCTGCCTGCGCCAGATCTGAAGCAATCAGTTCTCGGAAGAACTGCGGTTCCAATACTTCTGCATCAGAGCCGTACATCAGCACCCAACGTTTAACCTCATCAAGACTCGGCGCGTTAAACGACAGCGTGCAGCTGCCATCATCGTGCTCATGCAACTCTTGCGACTGATGCCAAACTCTTTCACGAATATAGCGCGCGCTATGCGGAGCGAATTTGATTGTCACTCGGTATTCTTGTTCTGTGTGCTCTAGAAAGAATGCTGAACTGAGAAAGTCTTCTATCTCGGAATCTCTTCCAAGTTCAAAGTGCTCATTGGATATGGCATGGTACTGTATACGGTGCAACGCGAAAAGTCTCACATCTTTTCGCCAGTGGCAGTATGCCACCACATACCAGGTGCCGCGATTCTCCAGGAGGCGATACGGATCAATCCTCCGCTCGGTCACCTCACCTCGATGCGCCGTGAAATATCGAATGTCCACCGAAAAATTCTGCTCGCACGCGTGATAGAAGTCGAGCATCAATTTTCGACTGACCTGAATCACGGAGCCGGCATTGAATTTAATCATGCATCGCAAATCATCGATATCAACTCTTACTCGATCCGGCAAACGATCGTAGATTTTTTCGAGTGCGCTGCGAAGAATCGGTTCAAACACTGTCCCGGTGTATTGCGAGAGCATCTCCTTCCCGAGCGTCAACGCAAAGACCTCGCCATCAGTCAACTCGAACTTCGGCAACTGCTTTTGAGGATTCTTGCTGTAGTAACCGTTTTTGAATCGATCAAAAGCAATTTCCAGACCG
This sequence comes from Candidatus Obscuribacter sp., assembly GCA_021772095.1. GTDB lineage: Bacteria > Cyanobacteriota > Vampirovibrionia > Obscuribacterales > Obscuribacteraceae > JADYXR01. The sequence continues at coordinate 8,183 of JADYXR010000223.1, forward strand.
ACACGTTCCTTCAACTCACGGATATCAGCGTATACCGTGCGCGGTTTCACTTCGAACATGTCGCAGAACTTCTCGACCGTCGGATAGCGACCGCGGCGAATCTCATCTTCCATTGCGACTAATCGATCGAGTCGTGACACTGCGGCTCCCTAATGCCATTTCACCTGGTTGCAAGGGATATACCACGTCATAGGGAAATGCAAAATGATTGCCTATCCGCAAATGGTCGAGTAACACTCAAATCAGCATTGACTCGACGCCTTCGCTGAATACTCCGCAAACCGAAGGTCAATAATATCGGTCAAAAGAGAGGGCTCGTTTTCGTGGCACAGCTGAGGCATTACTGAAATTCACTGAACATATTCTGCAGCAGCGTCCCTTATGCTGGTTCATGAGGCTCCGCAGGCCTAAGCCCCCCGCTACCATTCGGACATTTATTATTAATACGCCCCAAAATGTCCGATTTTGCTACAATACATATCTAACCGGTAATTGAAGATGGCGCTTGCATCCAAGCAGAGAACAACAGAAATGACGGTGTCACAAAGAAAACCAGTGGTGATCGATCCGGAAAAAATCGTGCAAAAGGAAATCCAAAATCCTGAGCATTTTATATTTCGCATTATCGCCGCGGCCAAGGATAGGGGCCGCGAGACATTTCTTGTTCTCAAGTCGAGCACTTTGAATAAGTTTGCAGATGGACTTATCGAAGACTCGCTCAACTCGGGCAATCTCAAAGTCGTATTTATTCGCATGGATACAAATGCGGATGTACTATTTGACAAAATCCAGGAATTGAATAGACCAGGATTACTCGGAAAACTTTTTAGAGTGACAGCAGCCGAGCAAATCAACAGAGTCCTGCACTCATGGTACGAGAAACGAGCTAGTAGCACCATTGCCGGTGCGTATGTCGAACACGATGAGCTGGTCGTTCAGTCCTGTGATTTGAAACACTATCGCGTCCGATTTGATGATTTTGCAGGCTTGTCCGAAATACCGAAAGGACAGCGCAAACAGTTTCGAATCGACGAAGCTGGAAACCATTTGTTTTGGCCGGGGCGCAATGTCTCGCTGGACCTGGATGTTGTGCGCTATAAGGTCGACAAAGATTTCAGGCATGAGAAAGACATGAATGCGTTGTCAGACTACAGAGATTACCTCGGGCGGGCGATTCGTAAAGTCATGTCAAAACATCGAATTACGCAGGCGGCAATTAAGGAAAACGGAGGTCCCGCCGAACGGCATTTATATCGCATCGAACACGGAGAGCAGGAACTCACCCCCACTATGATTGATCGATTGTCCAGCGCACACGGTCTTTCATCTCGGGAGTATATCGAAGAATTGATCGCAGCATGCGACGAAATTGCCGAGCATGACGCTGAAGCGATGTGCGAGGAATGACCAAGCTCTAAAGAATTGACGGGGCTTGTGCAAACCCATTCTCAAGCGCCGGAAACAATGCAAGAGCGTCTTTCCATCCAGCTTCTGAAATTGAGAATCTGACCTGTCGAGGCTAAGCTCTTATTAGCGTCGATTTGGATCACTCTGATTGGGTTTCACCCTCATTAGAATCTCCTCGAAGCGATCAAATCTCGCGTGAAGAGACGCGATGTCATTTTGTTCTCCGCTCTCCTCGACAGCCAGCCGATCCATCACCCACTGCCTGACCATGGTGCCAACAGGCATTTTTGATTTGGCCGCATGTTCGTAGAGCTTCTGTATGATGTCTGAGTCCACGCGGAATTGCACGATCTCAGTTTTAGCAACTTCAGCTCGCGCTCGCGGATTGCCGTAGATTTCCGCTCATCAATTTGCGCCCGCATCACTTGCGTCGCATCCTTTCGATAATGCTCGAAACTAAAATCACTTTGGTCGAAACAGGTGTATATGCGAATTTGGTTCAGTCGGTTCGTTAATGTCACCATTGGTTAGCTACTCGATTTTGAATGTGGTTTTATCATCAAAACAGTTTCTTGTTTTTTGTACTGTTTTGCTCATAGTTGTTTGTCCTGGTTTCTGATTCGAAATCGAATTAATTGCATATTCGCATGGTTTTTGGCCGGCAAATCGCATCAATCTGGCCGGCGAGTCGCATAGTTTTTGGCCACCGAATCGCAATGAATTTTGGCCGGCAAAGCGCATTAATCTGGCCGGTGAATCGCATGTTTTTGGCCGCTTGATAAGCGCGATCTTAACTGCGAATCATTAACAAAAGAAGG
>JADYXR010000224.1 GCA_021772095.1 Candidatus Obscuribacter sp.
AAAGAACCAGAAGACTAAGAAACTAAAGGAGGTAACAGTTATGTCAAGCGGCAGATTTGACTGTCGTCAACCGGCAAAAGGCCTTGACGCCGATCAATGGCATTGCTCAAAATCGCGCACTGCCCATAGTACCAACGTCAACAGAGGTGCAGCCCAATTTGGTGTCCGCACTGATATAAAAAAACATTGATAGTACGACGACGACCTTCGCATCTACTGACCGGATTGCTCGCTATTTTCGCTGGGGCAGCCCACTATATAGTGGTGCCAGAGATCACTAAGCGTCAAGGGGGATGGCATTCGTTGCTTGCGAGGAACAAATCGCAGTTCGTTCGATCGAGCTCGAACACATCCGTTCACTTCGTTAACTGATGCTGGCTCGACACAGACTTTTTATAGTCTCATACAATAGCGATGCCGAGCAGCCACGATGGTGCCATGAACTCAACTTGCCACGAGAGAGCCTTGTAATCAGATGTTAGCATCCATTCTCAATCAAATCGATTGGGCACAATTGCGAGCATATGCAATCAGCCAACTCAAATTAATCATTTTAGTCGCGGCGATTATCTTGCTCGGACAAGCTAGAGCCATTGACCCACCGCCGACTATAGACGATGTCGCAAGATGGCTGCCACCCGACATCGAAGAACTAGTTGCAAGAAATCCTCCACCCATAAAGTATTGTCAGCGGCCCGGCGATCCGCTTAACGTGTGCTTGTTGCCGTCCATGTCAGAAGAATTATTTAGAAAGCTCGATCTAATAACATTCGAAAGTGGTGCCGTTAGCAAGGACATATCTGATGTTTCGGGGACGTGGAACATTGAAATTCAACTTGATAATTTGCCGCGCTTTAGCGGTAAACATAAAATCGATCTTCGTTCTAGTGGTGGCAAGATTTCTGGAGACTTCTATACAGAAGAGCGTACGCTGTGGTATGGGATGGAAGGCAAAGAGACTGCCCCTGGTCGCATAGCTTTCACACTGCCAATTTCCCGGCGCACCACTAGTGGTGCGCCCATTACCGTGGACTATCGTTGGGTTGATTTTGTCGGAGATGTGAGACGAGAGCACAATAAAGTTTCGTTAGTTGGGACCTACACTCGGTTTGATCGTGATGAAACCGATGGACAGATCCGTAGAACCACAGGTAAATATCCGAACGCTCATCGGCCTCTTTTCCATGAATAGCTTCGGGGCTCATGTATCCCGGAGTGCCCATTGCAGAGCCAGCCTTGGTGAGTTCGAAATCCTTGTCGGCTTGCTTTGCCAAACCGAAATCGACTAATTTTACAGAGTCGTCCCTGGAACGATCTGATTCCAGCATGACATTCGATGGTTTGATATCTCGATGCAAAACGTTGTTGGCATGCGCATATCGGAGACCACGGCAGATTCTTTCGAAGATCGGAAGCACGTCGAAAAAAGTTTGCGCGCCACGATTTTCGATTATGTCATTAAGACTTTCGCCCTGGATGAAGTCGGTGACGAGATACAAAACGCCGTCATTTGATTGACCAAAGTGCTGAACGGATAGTATGTTCGGATGCTTCAATTGACCGAGCGCGACGGCCTCGGCGTGGAATCGTTTTATTACGGAATCGGAAGTGTTGGGGAAGAGAACTTTGATGGCGACGGTTTTGTCCAAGACTTGATCGTGTCCTTCAAACACTTGCCCCATGCCGCCCTGACCGATTCTTTTGTCGACACGATAGCGACCATCGATGACTTCGTATTCACGCATGTTCGCTTACCCGACAGTTTCGAAGCTGTGCGCGGGTGAGGTTAGTCTCGTAATCCGAATTGTGGACGGGTTTGGTATGCGACTGGATTTTATGGTTTTGGCTTCCAGGTCGAAAAGTTTTTGGAAGCAATCAACAATGTTGATGATGCGAGTCGCTTGCCAGTAACCATCTTTCTTTTGCAGCTCGCCGAGCATATCAATATCGGTATTAAACTTTTCATTGTGCAGAGTCATCGTTACTGTCGCGGTGTCGCCGTCGACTTTTATGTCTCCCATCTTTTTTAACGAGAGTGAGCTAATGCCGAGCCTTTCGTCGAGCGATCCCATTGAGACTTTGCTCGACTCGCCTCCTGTCGGCGCAGGAAAACTGCCTGTTTCCACAAGAATTTTGATATCACCCGCGATACTGGATCCGACTTCATGCTGAACCGTACTTTCGCTTACCATGCCACTGGTTAAGAAGCGCTCCAGGAGCTCGCCGCCGAGCACCTTGCGAATCGGCGAGGCGAGCAAATCTTTAACCATTGAATCGGCGACTTGATCGATGTTGAAGTACATCTGGAATTTGGAGAGATTATGTTCTGCGGCTGAGTCTTTGATTTGTGCAAGCGAGTATTGCGGTGTGGTCGTCCAAAACCAATAGCCACCACCGGCAGTTACAAGTATCAACACCAAAGCTACGATAATGATGCGAGTCATTTTCAATCCTCAGAGACTAATAGCTTACCACAAGCACCGTAAAGCTCCGTCCTTTAAGGCGATGATAGAAGGTGCGAGGACGGAGAGGACGTCAAATGAGAAATGACCGCAAACATCGTAGAAAGGAACAGAATTTATAAAACACCATTGCCGCAGCTGTGGACGAGAAGAAGAAGAAGAAGAAGAAGAAGTCTCCAGGCCTGTGGGGATGTCACATCGAGTCGGTGTGGTTATACTTTTTAATTTGGCCACATCTCGACATTTCTAAGTATCAAACAGTGATCGCAGGTATCTACGTGTCGTGAAGCGGTGCCCCGGGTGGTGGCACTTTTGGTGCCAGGGCGTTGCGTGACGTCTAGCATTGGCCACTTTGGGATGTCACTGGGCATCCCTTTCATTTGTCTCAACACGCTGTTGACGGCCACTTGAGCCAACTCGCGGCCGTTTTTGGGATCTTCCATGCCGCTGTAGCGACGGCGCTCATGACTCAATTTGAAGGTTGGATTATTACGCTTTCTCTCCCGAGCGATCTGGGCTTGCTGTTGAACAGACATCACTAAATCGTTGCCCTGAAGTTTGAACAACTCCAACGACTTTTGGTAGTTCGTGAGCGCGTTGGCGAGCTGTCCCTTGTGCTCGTAAATCACACCCAAATTGAAATAACCGTTTGGATTGGAAGGATCAAGGGATACTGCTTTGGTGAAGAGATTTTCGGCTTGTTGAAAGCAACTAAGCGAATAAAGCCTGACGCCGTAGTTCAGTAAGAGTCTCTCGTCATGCTTACCTGTGAAGTATGAAGTGTACGCGTGAAAGGCTGGATATCTGCGTTTAAATTTCATTTCGACCCGACGAACCGCTGCGATAAAATCCGGGTTTGATGGATCATTATTTAGAGCGATGACATAATTTTCGAGAGCACTGGCATTGTCGTTTCTTTGCTCTGCTTCAGCGCCTTTTAGAAAGTTTATATCACTGTTCGCAACTGCACGCGCACCTGCCCCTCTTGCACTTGCGGCTTTTGCACTTGCTGCGCTTGCACCTGCAGCTCTTCCACTTGCTGCGCTTACACTTGCGGCTCTTGCACTTTCAGGTCTGGCCCTTGCAGCGCTCACGCTTGCTGCTCTTGCACTTCCGGCTCTTGCACTTGCTGCTCTTGCGCTTGCTGCTCTTGCACTTGCTGCTCTTGCACTTGCTGCTCTTGCACTTGCTGCTCTTGCACTTGCTGCTCTTGCGCTTTCAGGTCTGGCCGTTGCCGCGCTCACACTTGCGGCTCTTGCACTTTCAGCTCTCGCTCTTGCAGCGCTTACACTTGCCGCTCTTGCACTTGCCGCTCTTGCACTTGCTGCCTTTGCACTTGCAGCGCTTACGCTTGCAGCGCCTGCGTTTGCACTTGAACCCGCCGCATTTGCATTCGGTAATTTGGTCCTCGTCTCTACAACACCGCGGTCGGTGGCAGTGCCCGAACCTGGACCGGAAACAGACTCATCGAGAAAGGGATCTTCACGTTTTGTCCTCTCGTTACCGGGAATGAACTCGCTGCGGCCCGTTCGAACTTCGCCTTTGAGCGGCGTGCTTTTCGGCTTATCGGCACACAAGCCAGGACTCGCCATTCCAGCGAGTTGAAAGGCAACCAAAAACAATAGAAGTTGAAACCGACAAAACGCGCGACGCGATTTTCTTTGGCACCGCTTCATCCACTTTTCTGATTTCACCAACTGCACCTTGAGATTTCTGTTCGAAAGGATGATTCAATGAAAGTATTATCCCGGTTTGCTTATCAAAATGAAACTGTTTTGTACTCTTATCATTTTGTTTATCGCTTCTGCGACCGTCACCTCGCCGATTTGTGTCGCGCAGGGCGAGCATTTTCCGGACGGTAATCCTGATGGTGGACGTCCGCTTCAGTTGACACAAGCCGCGGGCAGTGCGCCGCTTAACGTCAGGATTAATGGTCCTGACGAATTTTTGGAGAAGGTGCGGAGCTGGAACGGACGCATGAGTATTGGCGGTCGAGGGTTTAGCATCGACCGGGGCGATGGACCTCAGCAGATGAGGCACAGTTTTGCAATGGATAATCAAGGCAAGGAAGGCTTGCTCAGCCACACATACACTGTTCCCGGAAGTTATAGAGTCAGTGCCACCACATATCGACCTGGACCTACTGACGCGCCAATCTATAACTGGAAGAGTTCGGCAATGGTCACCGTCAGTGGTGGCATCGAAAACAAAACTTCGCTGCAGACTTTAGCGCCAGGGGGCGGTGAAACGTTTAATTATCAGGAGTTTCCAACGGTCCGTTGGAGTTTGGCAACTGATCGCAGAGTAGGTAACGGAAACGGTTCTGCTTTTCAGGAAATTTCTTATACGGCTCCGGGTTCGATTTAAAAGGCGCATTTGCCCGAGGCCGAGAAAGCAATCAATTCTATTATTTGGAAATAAATTGAAGAAAGAGCATCCAATCTGAGCCAGGCGGCTCAGGCTCACTGGCTCAGGCTCACTGGCTCTGCAGATCGCACTGTCGCGAAGAATCTCATTCAACGGACCCAAGCACCTCTTGACACCACAGGCGGTGCTACCGTTTTTCCGAATTTCGGCTGAAACGAAGTTGAAACGCTTCATCTGAATGATAAAAACACGTACGAACAGTCATGAAGTGGACCGTAACAATGTGGTCAGAACAGGTCTAACAATCGCAACAACACTCACGAAAGATGGCTCCTACTCACGATCCCAGACAGCCCGAAATCTTCGTGAAATAATTGAACACTAGAACATTTGACACTAACTGTCGCGATCTGGCAGAATAAAAGTACTAAGCAGTGAACTATTGGAGCCGTAAGAAGAGACTCACGCACTCTTCCAACTGTTGCGAATCATCTTTTGCATCACCCGATTGCTATGAAATTCTACTGTTACGAGTGAACAGAATTGTCTGTTCACCAGTGGGATTGGAGCAGTTTGAATGGGTCGCACTAAGCTATTTACACCAGGTCCTGTTCCAATTGACGAGCACATCTTGCAGATCGGCGCGCAGCAGCCGCCTTACAATCGAACACAAGAATTTTCAGATTTCACTTTCGAAATTCTCGCGAACTTGCAGTACGTGTTCCAAACAAGTGGACAAGTGGCGATTTTTTCCGCGTCTGGAACCGCCGCAATGGAAGCAACAGTGGTCAACTTCGTCGACAGTGCGAGCAAAGTGTTGATTATAAACTGTGGCACTTTCGGTCAAAGATGGATCGACTTGTGCGATGTTTACTCAATCTCGTATGAAGAATTTCGATTGGAACCGGGTCAGTCGCTCGACATGGATGAGCTGCAGATGCGACTCAAGGAAGGAAGATTCTCCACGTTGTTTGCCACTGCTCATGAGACTTCTACAGGTTTCTTGTCAGATATAGAACGCATTGGCAAACTGACACGTCAATACAAAGTTTTATACGTTGTAGATGGAATCAGTTCTATTCTCGCGGATCAGTTTTTGATGGATGAATGGAACGTTGATGTTGCTGTTTTGTCCTCACAGAAAGCTTTGGCTCTGCCGCCAGGTCTTTCATTCGTTGCTGTTGGAGAACGCGCTCGCGAAAAACTGGTGGGGAAGAAATGCCGCAGTCTCTACTTCGATTTGGAAAACTATTTCAGAAACCAGGAGCGTGGACAACTGCCATACACTCCGGCGATTTGTCTGATGCGGCAACTGCATGAGCGGTTGCGAAATGTCAAAGAACAAACCCTTCCACAGATCATTCAACAGCACAAAGATCGCGCGGATTTCTTCCGTGACGGACTAAAATCGTTGCCACTACAGATGGTGACAGTTCAAAAATCAAACGCGATGACAGCATTGAGCAGCGATAAATTCGATGCTCTAAAAATTGTCAGCGAACTCGACAAGACGTATCAGATGACCGTCGCTCCGAATACCGGCGAACTCAGACATAGAGTGTTTCGCGTTGCGCACATGGGCGCGCAGACACTCGAAGATTTGAGTTCGTTGTTGTCTGCACTCGACGAGTGCCTCAGCAATCCAGCGACCTCGATGACAAACTAGAGGAACACATATGAAAGCAATTATTATGGCGGCCGGCATCGGCTCAAGACTTCTGGACCTCAACCAGAATCGCCCCAAGTGCCTGATCAAGGCTGATGGGCAGTCACTTATTAGTCGCAGTGTCGATCTTCTAAAGAGTCGCGGGATTTCGGATATTAGCGTGGTGACGGGCTTTAAATCTGATGCGATTAAATTGGATTTGAAACAGCCGGTGACTTACTTCCACAATTCATTTTACGAAGTGACGAATAGCATTGCTTCGCTGTGGCTCGCTAGAGAGAAACTGACTACCGATGTCATTCTTCTCAACGCCGATTTGTATTACGATCCGACTATTCTCGACATTGCGCTTGCGCAAGTGAAGCCGGCAGTGATGATTTCTGATTGCACTCGAATTGAAACTGCGGATTTCAGATTTGGATTCTCGGGCAGCAAGATCGTTCGTACCGGCAACAAGCTTACCAACCAGGAAACTGATGGAGAGTACGTTGGCATCGTGCGGATAGATCGTTCGTTTATCAGAGCCTTCCGGAAACGGCTCGAGCGAATGATCGAGAACGGCGACTTTCGCAATTGGTGGGAAGGTGTTTTGTACTCGTTCATCGAAGAAGGTTTGACGATCAATCACAAGGACGTCGGCGGTCGGTTTTGGACTGAAGTCGATAACCATTTAGATTACGAGCGGCTGCAGTGCATACTCAGAGCGAACTCGCGGGAGCTGTCGCAGACTAGTTAGTTTTAGCGAATAACAGTATGCAAGAAAAATTTCAAAAATTATGGGATACAAAGAACAAGAATGATGAGTGGTGGTCGTCGTTTGTAACCTCACCAATTGCAATAATGATCAATCTCGTCGTCGTAGACTGGCCATTTTTGACGCCCAACCGTTTGACGGCGCTCTCGTTTGCGACCGGGCTTGCAGCGGGCGTTTGCATCCTGGCGGCAGAGCCGATCTATTTTTTCATCGCCGCTTTTTTGATCAACTTTAGCCATGTTCTTGATTGCATGGATGGTCAGATGGCTAAGTACAGGGGCACGTCATCTCGTTTCGGAAACTACTTCGACAAGGTCACCGACCAGGTCAAAGTGTTTGTTTGGTTCGCGGCCGCGTCCTACGCCAGCTTTAACCAAACACAAAGTGTGACGCCAGTGATACTTGGATTTACCGGTGTGTGCTTTTATTATTTGCGCGTTTACGTCAAATACGTGACCATCTTTATCGAAATAGAACACGACAAAAACTATCTGGAGAATTCATCCTCACACGCCGCGAGCAGCGGACAGGAAGCACTAAAAGCTGGTCCTGGAGCAGGTTTTCTCAAGAATTTCCAGTGGTTCATCGGTGAACAGCGTAAATTTTTCTTGTTCAACGAAGCCGTTTTCGTCTTCATGATTTCATTTGCGCTAGTCATAAACCAGCTTCTGCCAATGCTGTGGATTTTCGCATTGAGCCAGTTGTACTATGGTTCGGTGCGCGCCTGGCAAAGAGGTAATCAAATCTATCTTGAACAGCACGCGGAACTTCTAAAACCTATGGAAAAATAACGGTTTCTGAAAGTGACTTATTCTGAAAGAAAGAAACGATTAGAGGAAACATTCAAGCCACGTGAAGAGTGGTGGTCTCGCGTTTTCGCGACACCGGTCGCAAACGCGGCACTGCATGTGGTGGCAGACTGGAAGTTCCTGACTCCCAATCGGCTGACGATGGCATCGTTTGTTCTCACAATAATGACTGCTGGCTTGATAGTTTATGGAGCTCATATAGCTGCAGCGATCTTGTTGCAAGTCGCATATATATTGGATTGCATGGACGGACAGCTGGCTCGATATCGAGGTGTTTCGTCTGAGTTTGGATCTTTTCTCGATAAGTGGTCTGACTTCGTGAAATTTCCAATGATCATTATTGCACTCACAGTAGCGTCAACCGAGCATGTGCATTCGATGTCGAGCACGGTGACAGGTTTTCTCGCTCTATTGTTTATCTGCTACCAACCTTATCTTCGTTTCCTGGCAAAATCAGAGTTATCGATTGAGACATCGAAAACGCTAGCGGGCAACGATTTTTTTCACAGAAACATGCGATTCTTTTTGTTCGAAGAAGCGCAGTGGTATTTGACTGTGTCATTGTGTCTGTTCGTCGACAGCCCGCTCTGGGCGCTGAGAATACTGTGTTTGACTCAGGGAATAATTTGTTGCGCAGAGACTTATCGAGTATTTAAATCCGCGAATTCATCTTAGTCACGCTTTGTATTGGGGGCGGAAGGCTTGCTGGACATGACCATCCATCCGGCAAGTCGATCAGCTCTTACGTTTAGTCCCACCAGAAGTACCAGCTCCGTCCGTTCAGGAGTTGCGAAGCCAGGGCTGAAGTCTTTCCAGTGCCGTGATTGACAATGTCGGGCGCATAAACAAATTGCTGTTGCGCAAGTGTTTGTGCTTCCTCAGCCGATTGCGGAGGACGCGAAATTATCATCTCAACGGTGTCATTGGTGGAGGTGATGATTTCTGCTCCGTAATTTTCGTTCCAGAACTTGTGGATAGCAAAGTGTTCATGGGGTTCGTGCAACTGGTTGCCGTAGCCGAGGTTGAGGAAGGCTGCCACCTCCCATGGTGTCTTTGTAGGCACCAGAAGCATCACAACTTGATCGTAAGGCTGATTCGTAAGAATATTTTTGTACCCGATCAAATCGTCTTCGGCATTCGGTTTGACCTGGACCTCGGGGCAATGCAAACAAGTGTACTCACCACCGAGCCATCCCTCTGGATTGACTCCGAGACCTTTCGCCGTCTCTTCGAATCTTTGTAATCCTGCTATTGAAACGTCGTTGGAGTAGGTTTCCAGCGCAGCATGCATAGCAATTCCAGTTTCGGAATCGACTACTTGCTCCAGAAAGTCGACTTTCGACATAGCTTTATCCAGCCAATCGCTGATGTTTAAGTCCTGACCTTGCTGAATAAATTTTGGTATATCGTGCAGTTTTTCCAGCAGCAATTGCAAGTCTCGCGCTTTGAATTCAGCAGGACTGCCTGCTATTACCGGCCAATAAGCTGTTTCATTCGCAGCACTTTTCAGCGTCTTCCAGGTGCTCATAGCCTCGGACCCGGGCACCAGCATGGTGTAGATGCTGAGCACTGACCCAGTGGGCGAGATATCCTTCATAGTGGAGAGGTCGAGCCCACTAGCCGCGCCGAAACGCTCCAAATCTTTGACTGCCATAAATAGTTCCCCTGAACAACTTCCACTTAATACTATACGTTTTGAACAGGGCCTTGTCCCGAGTTTAGTTGAAAAGTTTGGTGATCCCCTCCAGGACTAGCCTGGTATGGTTTCGGTTGCAACACCAGAACCCAATTCAAGAGGAT
>JADYXR010000225.1 GCA_021772095.1 Candidatus Obscuribacter sp.
ATCCTCTTGAATTGGGTTCTGGTGTTGCAACCGAAACCATACCAGGCTAGTCCTGGAGGGGATCACCAAACTTTTCAACTAAACTCGGGACAAGGCCACCTCAGCGACACCAGCTGACAACCATAAGTGGTAACAGGTACACAGTACTTCTAATCCTAATTACATCTGTGGTAAGACCCGCCATAGTTCATGTAGAATTTGAGTTGCAATTGTTGGCGCCCCGTCTAGCAAGACTTCAGAAAGATAGTAGGTACTCATGAAATTTGATTTCACTCGGAGACCAGTCAAAGAACACAGAGGCTCTGATGTTCAACGCTTTTCAGTGCTGCTCTGTGGTTCGCTTTTGATAGGCGGAGCACAGGTCGCTGAAGCGGCGAACAATCGTGAATCATTCCGAGATTTTCGAGATTCGCACAGTCACTTAGAACGGCGCGACGCACGCCAACTTTTCCGCACGACATACAACGGACGCTCGGCAGTCGGCGCCTCACTACCTGTACCGATCACGCCTAAAGCTGTAGAAACCAACAAGAATAATTGGCAGAACACAAACTTCAACATCAATGTCAGAAACCCGCTGACAAATAAAGAGGCTAAACTTCTCCGCGTCGGCGCTCAAGACATTGGTACGAAGATGGTGCGCTTGAACAGCGGCATCGATCTCGATCTTTCCTCAGCCGATCGAAACATCATTCTTGGCGAAAACCTTTTTAAATCGGCAGGTTCAGTAGAAATCACAGTTGGAACTGAACAGCAGACATTCTCAGCAGGTTCGAAAGCAACTGCGGCCGAATACGTCGCTATCAAACAAGCGCTATCAACTAACGTTGGACAGAAACTGGTTATCGATCAATCCGGCATCGCAAGCGGCGGCTCTCTCGACCTCACCGAAATCACAGGCAGCAACGATCCGTTAAAAGCCTCGAGCTTAACAGTCTCGTCTGGTGTCACCACATATGGTGACTTTGGGAAAAAGTCAGATTTCCGCTTGACCGGAGATTTAAACAATTACGGCACGGTTATCGCTCTTTCCAGCACTAACTCAGGGCGGGCTGGAGCAATCCGCGCAGATGATATCACCAACAACGTCGGGGCATCGATCACTTCGATTCTGCCTGACAGTCTTGCAAATTCGCACCTTGCTCGCAAAGTAGATCTGACCCTCGATGCTAAAGGCGATCTGACAAACTTCGGGACGCTTTCGTCAAGCGGCAACCTCAGCTTAATTGCTGGAGACTCGATCAACAACAAAGGTTCGATCTCCGCCAGCGATTCGGTAAATATGACCGCGCCAAACATCAACAACTCGAGCGAGATCACTGCATCGGCAGGAAACATTAACATCGATGGACCATCAATCGCAGCCCTCAATGTCAATAACAGTCAAGGCACCTTGTCGGCAATCAATGGCGCGATCAATGTTAGAACTCCCGATTACACTGGCACGTTCAATAACAACATCAGCGGCGGCGATCTGTTCAGCAAAGAAGTGAACATCAATGGCGGCAATGCCACCAACAATGTCAATGTAAATGAGCTGACCGGAACCGTTTCACAGACGGGACTGGCCGCACACGTAACAGCTGCCACCCAGAATCTCATTCTAGGCTCAAACTGCCTGACCGGCGACCCGACCTTCTTTAACAAAGGCGATATCACAATAACCGGTGATCTAATCGTCAGCGAAGCACTAACGCTCATTGCAGAGGGGGACATTACAAGCGTCTCTGGGGTAAGCATTGCAGCTCGCAGCGCGACCTCCGGATTCGATATTACAATGATTGCTGGAGCAACGATCACTTCGGGCGTGGGTGGAAATCCGACAGTTCCACCAGGAACCGGTGCATCCGTCACCATTGATGGGACAGTATCTGGGACAGGTGGATCAATTGCTCTCGGAACTGGAACATCGATTGTTTCTAGCCCACTAACCGGTGGCAGTGGCGATGGTGGGAACGTTTTTCTCTACGCCTTTCAAAACGGCGCCGCCCGTGGTCGCATTGATGTTAACGACACAACAATTATGACGGGAGGAATCGGGGCAGGTGAGAATGGAAACGTAGTAATCGTTGGCGGCGGCAACAATCCTGGGATCTTCTCCGCCATCCAGATCGGACAGATTGACACGACAGGTGGCACCGGCGGCGGTGGCGATTTGACTATCATAACTGCTCAACCAATAGCAGTTGGAGGCCCAGTAACCTATGATGCAGAAGGAAAACTAAGCGGCAGCGGACAGTTAGCAGCCGGTGCTGTCATCAATCCAGCCGCATCAATCGGACAGGCTGGCGGCAAAGCTATCGTTGCAGGCAATGTCATAATGAACGCAGGCAAAAACATCATTCAGCAGTCAGATGCTGATACTCTCGTCACTACTAATTTCAACGCCCAAATACAGTTGATTGCCGGTGAAGACGTCGGAGCAGGCTTCTCAAACGAATTCATTATCGAGGGGTTTAATGAACTCTTCACAAAGAAAGTACTCAAACGAAACAATTTCGATTCCGGCAACAGCGCTCTAACTGTCACCTCCGGCGGTAGCGTTAACATACTACGAAACGCATCCACTAATCTGACATTGGAGGCGTCGTCCTCCAAAGATGAGTTCGCATTACGAACAAACAGCGCACTGACAGTAGGAGACAATCTTACGTCTACGGCAGGCTTAGTCCGCCTCGAAAACACCGGCGGCTCACTCACCATAGATAGTGGCAAGGCAATCACCGCATTTGACGTTATAGATATCACAAACGGAACCACGAAAAAACTCAAACCACTGTTCACTGTCGGCGCTAATGCGACAATAACAACGACGCAACTAGGCGGACCAACGTTTAACGGCGTCTATCTGACGCTTGATTCGACAGCGTTCGAGATAAATTCGGTTGGGGTCGCAAACGCTGGACGTAACACCAATCCAAGCGTGACAGACAAAGCTTCAATCATTATTCCTATTACATCGCTCGATTACGAATTTGCACTAGGAGTAGGCACCTCTCCGGATTTAGCCGGGGCAGGTGGTGCCAAGAAAATGGAATTCCTTGGACCAGCAAACATATTCGAATCCAATAACACAAAAATTGAAATTGTAAGTGCTGGAAAAAAAGGTGCCATGTCGTTTGGGGGTGGTGTCGTCGTCACCGCTGGACAACCATAACGCTATTGCGCTATTGAGAGTCCTTTTCCCCACTCTTCGTTCGAGCATAAGTCAGCTCACTGAGGGCCACCTGGTACTTATTGGAATAAAAAGTATCAAGTGCCTTGACCTTGGCAAAAATCGCCACGGACTCCGATAAGCATTTTTCGGCGCTCACGTATTTCTTTTGGAGGTTGTACAGCCGTCCAAGCTGTTGGAGCCAGTGCGCACGTTGTTCAGGCCTTAATCGATCTTTGTTATCAACCAGAGTCAGTAGGATACGTTCGGCATCCGAGAATTGAGAATTGTGCATATAAGCTTCTGCCAGGAGAGACCTGAAGAAATCCGCTGTGCTGAGATTACGCAGGTGCTTCGTGGGAACGCACTCCGCAATTGATATTGAGCGAATGTACAACGGAATCGCAGCAGCATAGTTTCCGCCGGCGGAGTGTAAACTGGCTCGCGCACATAAAGCTTGCAAGATGATCCAGTGTAACCTCGGAATACGCTTCTCTAGTTCCGCTAGACATTTTTCAATACTTGAAATTGCAGCCGATTTTCGCCCTGTCACAAAATAAATTTTCGCCAAATCTATCTGAGCCAACTGTCGATCGCGAAAGGACACACTCTC
Source organism: Candidatus Obscuribacter sp. (assembly GCA_021772095.1). Classification (GTDB taxonomy): domain Bacteria; phylum Cyanobacteriota; class Vampirovibrionia; order Obscuribacterales; family Obscuribacteraceae; genus JADYXR01. The sequence goes on from JADYXR010000225.1 coordinate 3,768, forward strand.
CTGGATCACATGCGACGAGAATTTCTCAAATTTTTGTGCGGAAAACTTGGGTTCCTGCAGGCCCATATTCACCAAGATATTGGCCACACCTGGCGCTAGTTGACTTGGGTTCACTTCCGTCAGGCGCGAAATAGCGTCAAAAGCATCGCTCGATAACGATTGAGATTCTCTACTTAAACAAAACGCCTCAAGTAGCGTTAGTTGATCTAAGCCGATTCGGGATTTATTGCTGGCAACTTTGTTGCGTATGTTCGCAAGCATCTGCCTGGCATCCCCGGACTGCGCTTGTCCATCTCCGCTAATCAACAATACCGTCGCGCCATAGATGATCGAATCTAACTCATCGTTCTGCCGGACTTTTGAGGCTCGTTCTAATAAAATTTCCCAGGAGAAATGTGCCGGACCTTCTCCTGAAGTTGGCGCACTGACGTCAAGCAGTTCTGCATTTGTTCGATCAGTACCTTCCTTGTCGCCGAGCACGTGATAGATCATGCGCAGCTCCTGCAAACTCGTATACAAGTGAAGCGATCGCTTGCCTGGTGCTTCGGTCTTCGCCTTAGCGGCGGCCAGGAGAAATTGCTTCTCGGCTTCTCTGTGCGAGCCCCGATCGAATAACTGTTGCCCTCTTAAATCGTATGCGCTCCACTTCAAAGGGGTTGCCACCACAACTGGTGCCTGGCCGTTGCTACCACTGAGGAGTTTCGCCATCAGAAAAGTGGATCCAGAAACGGCAAGAAACACCGTTAGAACCAAGACAGCACTCTTCTTTCCCTGTGCATCGCGAAATCCATTCGGAAACGCCTTCTTGGAGAATTGTTGGAACGGGTTGCCTGCTAGCTTGCTGGAAATTTGTTGGATCGCGATCTTGACTTCAGCCGGAGTTTGATAACGATCGGCAGGTTCCTTAGGGCCTTGTCCCGAGTTTAGTTGAAAAGTTTGGTGATCCCCTCCAGGACTAGCCTGGTATGGTTTCGGTTGCAACACCAGAACCCAATTCAAGAGGAT
>JADYXR010000226.1 GCA_021772095.1 Candidatus Obscuribacter sp.
AAAAGAAAAGGAAAGGCTGTCGTCATCGACAGCCTTTCCTTTTTCTTCTGGAATAATTCTTGCCGCCGTCTTTATGCGCTATTTGACCGCCGCCAACAGACAGCGAATAGTAGCCTCGAATCAACATGTCACAGGGTTCGGTCAGAACAAAAACAGAAGATGTATAACTTGAAACATCTCTGTGAACATGTTCTTGAATGTATTTCTCTATGCTTTCGAGATTCGAAGTGAACTGCGAAGCGTCATGTTCTTTAGTCCACGGCACAATGACCAGGGACAACTCAGGCGCCTCTTGCACCCTAGCTGCCTATGATCCTTTTGTGTCGGCGCATTGCGGCAACAGAAGCTTCGTTTATCTTTGGCTTACTAGTCATCAACTGAGCTAAAGCTATGCTTTCCTCTACCGTCAAACGAATGATTCTTTGTTGTTCAATTACAAGGGAAGCTTCTTTAAGGGCCGCTTGAACCATGAAATCAGAAGTCGAGCGTCCTTGCAAAGCAGCAGCGTGGTCAATTTGCTGTTTTGCCTCTGCCGTTAGTCTGGCATCGATGCGCTCTTCTTTTTTGTCTTTGACTGCCATGATCGGACCCTCTTGTAGAAAATTGTACAGCGAACTCCCGTACAAGGCAAGCAGGCGTACTGTGGAGACCTAGCAACGGCAGTCCAAAAGCATCAGAGATCAACAACAACCATGCCAAATTATGCAAATCGATACTAGGGCGATGGATGTCTAGTCGCTGACTATCGGTGAGCGGCATTAACTTTAATCAAACAGACGATTTTAGATGGCGTCCTGGATCGACTTGGCGCTCACTTTGCACTCGGAATCTCCCGATATTAAGTACTTGAGAAACGCCATGAACAGGGCTTTCTCTTGATTTCTCGCGAGCAGGCATGGCTTTGTTTTTCGCGCCAAACGGCTCTGTTAGCGGTTCTAGTAGTGTTTCTGTTTCAATACTTGATCTATATCCAAGACTGATCAGATCGCGATCAAATCGCTGTATAAGTAGGCGCTGTGCGCAGTTTGTAGAAAACTTGTTGGTTGATTGTAGGCCGATAGAAAGTAACTTCTAAGTCGCAAATTCTTTTGTATTTCTCTGTCGGCCGAGACTACAAGTTCTCTACAGGGCAGATCGGGTAACAGTCTATGTTTCAAGGGTTTCCTACAGAAATGGGGTCCCCCTATTACTTCTTATTCAATAAATTTTCTAAACTCAGAGCAGCCTAATTGCTAAAGATGGGTAATGATCGAACCGCCTCCAGAGCGGTACCATATTGGCAGTTCCATTCAAGCGGTGAGGTAGGCTATGCACTTTTCAGTCCAGAAGGACACTTTGGTCCGTGCATTGAAAGACGTGACAAGCGCGCTAGCAACACGTGTTGTTCAGCCGATTCTGAGTAACGTCCTTATCGAATCAATCGATGAATCAACGCTCAAGTTTCAAGCCACAGATTTAGATCTCTGTATAGAAACCAAAGTGCCAGCCGTTGTTCACGCCGCTGGAGCAATTACGTTGCCCGGCAAAAAGCTTCTTGAGATCATCTCCAAGTTGCCGAATGAATTGGTTTCCTTTCAAATTAATCTTGAGAACTGTGATGTCGCGGTCACTTGCAAACGATCGAAATTCAACATCACCGGTCTTCCCGCTACCGAATTTCCAAAAGTTTCAGACACGCGTCCGGAACGCTCGGTTTTGATGCCTTCCACAGTATTGAAGAAATCGATTGCGCAAACCGCCTTCGCCGCTGCTGGATATGATGCCAGCAGCATTCTGGGTGGTGTGTACATCCTGTTGGACGAAGGAAACTTCGAATGCACCGCCACTGATGGCAGCCGCCTAGCCCATAGAAAAGAAGCGCTCACCGCCCTTGTAGCTACCACTGGAAAGACAGAAGGTGATAAGGAAACGGAAGGCAAATCGTCAACCGCTACTCTGGAAAAACCAGGTACGTTGAAAGCGATCATTCCAGCCAAAGCATGCGCTGAAATCGTCAAGCTCATGGACCAGGACAACAGCAAAGGTGTCGCCGACGACGCGAAGAATTCCGATCGCATCCTGACCGGTGAAGTTCGCATCGGATTGGCAGATGGTCAAATCGTGTTCGAAACTGACAATCACTTCCTCTCCACACGTTTGATCTCAGGTGAATATCCTCGCTACCACGAGCTGTTTCCTACAGAATACAAACACTGTGCACACTTCAATAGAGAAGAGCTGGTCCGCGCAATCGAGCGCGTGTCGGTTATGTCAGACGAAAGAACGCACCTCGTAAAAATGCACTTCGAAGAAGATACGCTTCAAATCACAGCCAACACACCAGACGTTGGTCGCGCACAAGAAGAAGTGCCGGTGAAATTCGAAGGCCAGAGTCTCGATGTCGCAGTCAACGTGCGCTACATCCTCGACGTGCTTCAAAGACTTTCAGTCGAAGAAATTCGTTTGGAAATGACGGGCTCGCTGAAACCGCTGATTCTCAAAGGCGTTGGCGACGAACAGTACAAGTACCTGCTCATGCCAGTTCAAGCGAAGTAGTGGATTTCGCTGACAGTGTTTGATTGTTTTTCTTTTGGGAAAGCTAAATTTTTTTGCGGTTATGCGGTCACTGGGTCTACTGCGGAGAATGTTCAATGAACCGATGTATCAAATTGCGCGTTAAAATTAGAGCGGTCGTCCTTGGAAGTACCCTACTCATGCTCTCGAATCAGTTGGCACAGGCTGGCGAATCGAATGAGGCGGGAGTTTCGTTCAGGGAATTTCGGCAGCAAAAAAGCGGACTTGATCGGCATGCGGCACGAAGACTGTTTCAATCTGAGCGGCATAGAGACCGTGTCGATGTTGTGTACAAAACTCCAGTCAATCGTATCAACGACACAACATTCAAATTCGGCAGAACTGACCGGCGAGACAGCAGCGTTCTGCGGTTTGATCGACCACCGGTTATTGAGCGGATTGGTCAGCAGTCTGTTCAAAGCTTGAGCAGCGGGCGAATTGTCAGGCTTAAAAGTGGTGTAGAACTTGATCTTACTTCTACCGATCGCAGTATCACACTTGGAAAAAATCTGTTCACGGACGGGCAGTTGGTTCAAATCTCTACCGGTTCTAAGACCATATCGCTTAGCGCGGGAAAACAGGTGACAGCTTCGGAGTACCTTGCAGTAAAGCAAGTTTTGACAGGTGGCGGACAGAGAATTTCAATTGACAATGCCGGACGTGCAGTCGGCGGAGAGGTAGATCTTGGGGCGCTCACGGATCAAGGGGATTTATTGCGTGCATCGAGTCTGGTGGTTGCTGAGAACGTAACCACTCACGTTGATTTCGGTAAGCACTCTGATTTTAGATTGAATGGAGACCTGAGTAATTTTGGCACCATTAATGCCTCTAATGGAAATGGTGACAGCAAAGGTGGAGCAATTCGGGCTGTCGACTTAACTAATCACGAGGGTGCATTGATCCAGTCTGCCGTGGATTTAATTCTAGAGGCTGACGGTAATCTGCTCAACAACGGAACGATCAGCTCTGCTGCAAATCTTACTGTTAGCGCTGGCGGGTCGCTAGTCAATGACGGCGCTCTTTCGGCTGCCGGAAGTATTGATGTTAAGGCGGCAAACGTAAGAAATTCCGGGTTGGTGCGCGCCGAAAATGGAAATGTCAATTTGCGCGGTTTTCTGGAAGCGCCGCTTGTTATCAACAATACCGGTGGAACTATCGAAGCCGCAAATGGTGCAGTCGCTGTCAGGGACAACACATATACTGGTGTTCACGATTCCAGTTTATTTGGTGGAGATGTGTTGAGTCGCGAGCTTAGTCTCAATTCAGGAAATGGTTTGATCAGTGTCGACGTGGGTAAGCTCACCGGTGTGGTTAATCAAACAGGAACCGCCGCCCATCTCAAGGCGGCAACGGATGTACTTTCTCTGGGTGATATTTGTTTGACCGGGGATCCGACTTACTTTAACACGCAGGGCGACATTGAAATACTGGGCGATGTTCTGGTCGGAGAAGCGCTGACCATTATCGCTAGCGGCAATATAATATGCGATCCGGCGATCGATATCGAAGCCGGAGACGCCACTCAGGGATTCCCTATAACATTGATTGCCGGCGCAGACTTTGTGAACGAGGGGGGCAGCAACCGCACGACAATTCCGCCCCTGACTGACAGTGGCTCGGTTACCTTGTCTGGAAAGAGCTCGAAAACTGGTGGAAGCATTTTGTTTGATGATAACACTAGAATCGTTGCCAGAAGCACTGATTTAGTGGGTAACGATCCTGGAGCGGGCATTTTTCTGTACGCATTCCAAGGAAAGAATGCCGGCTCAGGAGCAATTGACGTCAGTGGAGCTTCGCTTGAGACTGGCGGTCGAGGCACTAGCACAAACGGAGAGATTAGGCTTATAGCAGGTGTTAATGGTAGCAAGAAGAGTTCTGTTGATGCGATCTTGACCGGCGTCCTTGATACTACAGGTGGTGCAAACTCTACCGGGGACATTCGCGTTATTACCGGGCAACCCGTATCATCAATTAAGGGAGCCGATATTACTTACAATGCATCTGGTGAGCGCACCAGTACCGCTCGATTGGATGCATCGGCAAAGTTTAGCAAATCGGCTAATGTCCGGATTGAGGAATTGGGTGTTGGGCTAGTCGCAGGACGCGACGTAAGGATTCGGGCCGGCGGTGAATTTATTCTCGAAGGTGATGTGGCAGCACAGTCAATCGTTGATGTAGTTGCCCTTGGTGGATTTCGCACCGTAGGTTCACCTAATCCCATTACCTCTGGTGTATTAGTGGCACTGGCGAGCAACGGCAATATTGGTGTCGTGGATTCTTTGACTCCAGTCGATCAGATACCGGTTAGTGCTCCTCTTGTCGTAGCCCATACGAAGGGCGATTTCGTCACTCTTCAAATCTCTGGCACCGGAACCACACAGCTTGAAGTTAGTGCGTCTTCTGCGATTGATATTAGAGCATTGCAAAGAACTCTTAAATCCCAAACGTTTATCACTGCTCCTGACGTACTTCTGTTAGCGGACGATTTTGATTTTATTGAATCAATCGAGGCGAAAGACTCTCTAAGGCTCAATAGTCAGAAGAACATAACCAACGCGCAGTTTGGAAGCATTTCAACACGAATCTTGAACCTTGAAGCAGCCGACATTGGCGCTCCAGGAGATCCATTCATTCTTCCCGAAACTGTAGCTAGCCTTAGCGTAACGGGCTCAGAAGATGTGCGAATATTATCTACAACGACCAAGTCGATTTATGCCGAATTCTTAGGTACAGACTTTCTTGATTTTAATGCTTCCGGCTCCGCTTCGATTGGCTTTGCACGAGCAGATTTGGGCTCATTGAACATATCGACGACAACGGGAACCCTCACCCTTCAAGAAGACATCGAAGCGATAACTGGAATTGTACTGAGCAATACCTCGATAAAAGGCAAGCTCGTTTTGAGTTCCGGCATAGAAATCTCGACATCGGCAAAAGATCCTGGGCTTGGCAGCATAGTGGTATCACTGGGTGTCAATGGCACAGTCCCCTTCGTGGGTGAGCCGGTTAATCTTGACACGGTAAACAATGGCGGCAATGTGCTGTTGATTGGCTCGCAGAAGGCTGTTGACGGCGGGCTGGTAAAGGCAGTCGGGCCGGTTAATACTCTGCATGTCCAAGGTGCGAACATCGATATAAACAATGGTACGAGCAAGGCGGCAAATTTCTCCTTTGGTGGCGATGTACTGATATTTGCTGATCCATAATTGCTCTACGATGTGAACACATATTGGTTGCTGCGTAATATCCAAATAGTCAGCCTTGTATGGCGAACTGTCCACAGGTAATTACCTCCTGGGTTTATCGGTGCGAGCTTAAGCATTTATTTCGTGACAATGTTCTGCATTTGTTTGAACTGGGTTCATCAGGTTTAGTAGAAACAGGTGTTTTCTGTTTTGCCACACCCCGTCACGTCGTTTTCTTCAAAAGCAGTAGTCTTGCCATTCTAGAAGCGTTTAGCCGATCCTTGATTGGATTGTTGAGACGCCGTGTCAAAAGGCTCTGCTTTCCAAACTTACTTTCTGCGCGCCTGTCCGCAACCTCGGCTGTGGCAGCGCCGTCAATTCCGTGGAAAAGAACATGGCCAATCAATCGTTTCCGCCCGTCAGTTTTCTGCGAGGACACAGGAACTGAAACGCCGCGTGCGAGTGCTTCCTGACACAGTGTCAGAGAGCAAGCCCCAGATGGGGCTAATCCCGTAGATCTGAAATCCCTAATGAATCGGAGCCTGATGATGAGTATCGATGACGATCAGGAGCGACGAAGTCGCAGTCTGGCAGAGGCGTTAACCACGTCGCTGTTGAGAGATGTTTGTCCGTTTCTACCGGCATGGTCAGAACCGCCCAGCAATGCGGATTTGATCACGCAGGCAATTGCAGACGATGTGGTTGGCGGTCGGACGCACTGGTTGTCTCTCGGCTATGGTACCGATATGACGACCGCTCCGGCGCAGGATTTCTTCACCAAAATGATGCGAGATCAAAAGTAAGGACTGACGCCGTTACGCGCAGTGTCAGGTATCGTCATAGAGAGTGGAGCAAGTCAATTGCTCCACTCTCGTGGGCATGGAAATTTTCGGAACCAGAGCGCACTATATACGATACCATCTCTTTCGCTCGGCGCTCGGCTATCCTACTCCTATACCACCTAGTATCGTGCAGAAGGTGAAGTAAATGGTAAAAGTGTAGCCAGTGAAGCTGATTTCAGCAAAATCAAGAATCACCTGCCAACGGCCATTTGCGACCGGTACAAGACCCGGGTCCGCCAGGAGTCGCTGAATATCGCTGGACTGCCGTGCTGCGATTTCGTCGTCATTGGTTTAGTGCGTGAGCGAAACTTCTCTTGCCGAATTGTCATCGACTGTTCTGTTGGTGTCTTTGATCAAAGGTTCAAAGTGCGCAGTGCGCGGCACGAGCCGATCTCGCAAATTTAGAATCGGAATTTCAATTAGCTTTGACATCAATACTCCAGTTTGGACTGCCAACAAGATATAGACGAGAGAGCCGCCAATCCAGCTCAATTCCACAGGCATCCCTTCGAGCAGCGGATAGAAAAATCGAATTGGAATGTGAGCAAAGTCGATGTGCCACACGTAGATTCCGTAGGAAAAATAGCCGATGGATGCGATCATTTGGGCGAGTGGATTGAACAGTAGCCAACCCGGCAAGCCATCTGATTCGGCAGTGTGCATCAGGGATAGCAGGATTGCGCCGAATCCCAGAGTGTTCATAGTCAGTCCGAAAGTGACCAGGAAATGTTTGTTCTCATGAAAAACGATTGATGGCAAAACCAGGAATATACCGAGCCAGAATAGAGCAAAGCGGCGCTTTATGAGCGGCTCCAGGAGTTGTGGTTTGTAATTGGTCAGATAAGCTAGAAAGAGAGTTTTTGCCAGATGTTGTGTTTTGAGTAATTGAATAAGGTGGCGTATTCTTTCAATAACGACAAAGAAAGGAGATACGCCAATGAAGAAAGAT
>JADYXR010000227.1 GCA_021772095.1 Candidatus Obscuribacter sp.
ATCCTCTTGAATTGGGTTCTGGTGTTGCAACCGAAACCATACCAGGCTAGTCCTGGAGGGGATCACCAAACTTTTCAACTAAACTCGGGACAAGGCCCGCTTAGTTGCTCAGCTGGTTAGTCAGCAAGTTCGTTAGCCGGCTAGTTCGTAGTCAGCTAATTAATTAGTTGCTCTACGCGAGTTCGTGAATCAACGCAGTCGCTTCCAGCAGCGGATCGATTTCTTCATGGCGCATAATGTATCCATGATTTCCAATCGCGCGGGCAAACACATCGGCGAGACGCTCGTTATAGATCAGCAAGCCTTTCAGCTCGTGGAGCACTTCTTCGTGAGATCGTTTGTAGTTGATATGATCTTTGCGCGACGCATACATCACATAATAAGGTTGCTTGTCAAAACGTTCGCAGTCGCCAGTGACCAGCAACTCGGCCCAGAGCTTGTAACAATCAAAATCATAAGCGAAGTTGAACATATCCAGCGTCAAGCCGCCTGGCGGGCGCATGTTTACTTCTAGTGGCGAAATCTCGCCTTCGTTATCAAAAAATTCAAAATGGAAAAATCTTTCCTTGACGTCGAACGCTTTGAGAATTTGCAGTCCCAATTTTTTCACTTGTGGATCGATTTCGCGTTCGTTCCAGTAGTAGACATGCAGATCATCGTTGACGACATCCATGATTCCTCCGCTGTATCGGTGCGAAGTATTGAATACGATTTTGCCCTCGCGATCGACTAATCCATCGTAAGTGACGATTTGTCCGTATTGAAATTCTTCGATGATGTAATCGCAAGGCGGTTTATCTTCGAGGAAATGCTTGATGGAAGCTTCGTCTGAAATTTTATAAGTTGCGGCAGCACCAACTCCGATATCAGGTTTGCCGACCACAGGTAAACCAACTTCTTTGATCAACGCACGAAGTTCTTTTTCATTTCGGCAAATCCGCCCGCGAGAAGGCTTTAAACCGATCTTCTCAAACACTGCTTTCATCTCGGTCTTGCGTTTAATTCTTCCGATTTGTTCGGTCTTAACGCCAAACACATTAAAGTCGGAGCGCAATCGCGCTTCGGTTTCGAGCCAATATTCATTTTGCGAATCGATGCGATCGATCTTTCCGTACTTGTACGTAAAATATCCGACGCCTTTGAGCACGTTCTCGTAGTTGTGCATGTCGAGCACATTGAAGTATTCGGTGAGCTGTTCTTTTACTTCTGCGTCCACAGAGTCGAAAGCCACGTCTGCCAGACCAAGAACATTTGCGCCAAGCAATTGCAACTGTGTGACGAAGTGCCTGAAGTTAGGCGGAAAGTGAGGCGATAAGAATACGACGTTCATGCAGTCTCCGAGCCGAGTTTCGTGTAGATTCTCCGCAACGGCATCGAACGACGCGGAGGAAGTCTGACGATCATATAACGAACGCCGGATATGCACTGATTGATAGTTTATTCATCAAACAATCTGAAACGTAATCTAACCATGTATCCTGTACAAGGCGCCCCACATGGCTGATTCGACAATTAGTTTTCAAGGTTCACATGACTCAACAAATGTACGAAGTGAAGCATTACGAAGACGGACGAGTCGAAATTGTCGACCCCGCTTTGCTCGAATCCAGTCCTCTTTATAACCATGATCTGGCGCCAGTCCCTATAGCTGACCGAAATTGGACCTCATACAATTTCGCCGCACTATGGATGAGTATGTCGGCGTGCATCACGACATATATGCTCGCGTCCGGTTTAATCGCCGAAGGAATGAGCTGGTGGCAAGCGCTTCTCACGATCTTTATCGGCAACGTTATTGTTCTGATTCCTATTCTTTTAAACTCACACCCTGGCACCAAATACGGTATCCCTTTTCCAGTTTTTGCGCGCGCGGCTTATGGTACCTATGGTTCCAACTTACCGGCTCTCATGCGCGCTCTGGTGGCATGCGGATGGTTTGGTATTCAAGCCTGGATTGGTGGGCAAGCTCTTGATTTATTGTTTAAACAAATCATTCCTGGTTGGTCAAGTCTGAACAGCGATGTCGGCGGATACCCGCTGTCTGCCTGGATCTCATTTGCTTTGTTTTGGACCCTGAACATTCTGGTTATCTACCGCGGAATGGACCAGGTCAAAAAATTAGCGGGACTGGCGGCACCATTTGTATTCATCATGACGGCGCTTTTGGCTGGCTGGGCTGTCAGTAAAGCAAACGGTTTGGGTCACATTCTCAATCAGCCGCCTAAATTAAACGACTTCGCTTCGTTCATGCCGGTCTTCGTTCCATCGCTTACGGCGATGATTGGCTACTGGGCAACTTTGTCGCTCAACATGCCGGACTTCACTCGTTTTGGCCGCAGTCAAAAAGAACAAACCATCGGACAAGTGGTGGCATTACCTCTATCGATGACAATCTATGCCGGTATGGGTGTGTTAATCACCTCGGCCGCTTTTATTATTTTCCCGGGCATTCCGATGACGGAGCTCTGGGATCCGGTCAAACTGGTGGCTCACTTCGAAGAGAAGTGGATTGTCACTCTGGCGATGTTCACTATCGTATTGGCATCACTCTGCGTCAACACAGCAGCCAACGTCGTTTCACCTGCTAATGATTTCGCCAATGCCTTTCCTCGATACATCTCTTTCAAAAGAGGTGGCTTGATCACCGGTTTAATCGGCATAATGATGCAGCCCTGGCGCTTGCTCTCTGACGCCTCTGCGTATATTTTCACCTGGTTGCAGGGTTACTCGGGCGGTCTTGGTTCGATTGCCGGCATCCTGATCGTTGATTACTGGCTGATCCGTAAGCGCCGGCTCGACCTTCCCGACCTTTATGTCGAAGAGGGCTCCTACACTTATAAGAAAGGTTGGAACTGGAAGGCGGTCGTAGCTACGTTGATCGGCTGTGCTTTCGCCTGGATCGGAGCATTCATTCCGGCTCTCAAAATTTTGTACGAGTATGCCTGGTTCGTAGGGCTCGCGGTGTCGGGGGTGATCTACTACGCTCTTATGATCGGTTCGTCTGAGAAAGAAGCTGCAAAAGCGCCACCAGTGTCCTAGAACGATATACTGAATGAATCTCAAAAGTTCATTCGTGCCCATCGTGACTAGTGTAACGCTAGCTAATCAAACTTTTATCCACGCCGTTAGCCTGTTCCCAGTTGCGATCCATGCAAGGGTTTGGCAACGCTTGCCAAGCACCGCAATAACTGGATTAGCATTCAATGCTAAACTCTTTGCTACGATAATGTTTATAAGCCCTTGTCGAAATGGAAGCTCAGATCTCCTAGTCGTTATAACTATGCGAGAATTACTGGCTTCACGGGGATATCAACGGGACCTACGCGAACGCTCTTTCCATGAAAATTCTGGACACACCTCGACCGGATTCAGCAGACACATTGTCTGCGCCCGATGGTCAGCTCCAAACAGACGCCGCGTCCTACCCAGAACAGGCATTCAAACCATTGGGCAAAAATCCGAACAGAGCAATGAGCTTATCGCTACTGCCGGGGCTCGGTCACTTTTATCTCGGGCAAACCTCGAGCGGCTTGATTTTTCTTTTGGCCTCCGCAGTCAGTCTGTTCCTCGTCGCTTCGGCATGCTTCGGCGGTCCGATGCAAGCGTTGATACAACAGCTGGCGACTCATTTCCACGTTCCATTCAATACACAACTCGGCGCGGCGTTGGGGCTCAGTGTCACCCATCCAGCGGTTCTGACCTTCGGATTTCTTTACGCCTGGTTCGTTTTCTATGTCGCGCAAGACGCGTACTTATTCGCGACCCGTGCCAACAATCCGCTGTATCCGCCTGCTAAAGGTGTGCGATTCGCACCCGTCTTTGGCGGCTCGTACCTGATGCACTGCTGTGTGCTGCTGCTTCTTCTGGCAACCGCTTTCTCAGTGGCTGCAAATAAACCAGACGAGCAAATCACAGTAATCGACATAATTTTGGAAGAGCCGCCACCTCCACCAAAAGAACGTCCAATGCCGGAACCTTCCAAACCCAAGGCTCAGCCTAAGGTAACGCCGAAGCCGGTAGAACCGAAACCAGTTCAAAAGATCGTAGAAAAACCTGTCGCAAAACCAGCGGAAGCACCACCTGTGGTGAAAGATTCGCCTATAGTCGCGGCTGCGCCGACTGCACCAGCTGCGCCACCAGCCGATACTGCCAGCGGACAAGGCTCGGGCGAACCGTCTGCCTCCACCGGCGGTGCCCCATCAGAAGGTGGCGGCGGCGGCGGAGAAGCTGATGAAGCGGACTTCGGACTTTATTTGTCCGAGATGGAAAAGAAAATCCGAAAAGCCTGGTTCCCTCCACGCGGGAATGAAAGCGCAAAGATTATCGTAGCGTTCAAATTAAACAGCTCAGGAAGAGTTTCATCGGTTCGATTGAAAACATCATCAGGACTGATGCTAGCTGACACGGCTGCCACTGACGCGATTAAAAACGCCGGTCCATTCGGCAACCTTCCCAAAGGCGCACCTGACAAAGTCGACATCGCATTCACCTTCGACTACACCGTCTTCAACGGTGGCGGCAGAGCTACACTCAGATAGGTTGGAACGCCGCACACTCGGTGTTCCAAACATTCAAGCGGTGTTCTAAACATTCAAGATGTATTCAAAACAAGCAGACCGTTACAAATAGGTCTCAATGACCTGCGCCTTGCGCTTCCTCTAGTTCTTTTCCGCCGACATCTTCAACGCCGAACACCAGGAATGCCGCAATCACCATTGACGCACCGCCCATCATCACGACATAAAGCGGATTGTTGTGAAACACATGTTTCACGATCGGCTGCAATAATATCGACGCGAGAATTTCTGGTATCACAATAAAGAAGTTAAAAACTCCCATATAAACGCCCATGCGATTTGCCGGTAAGGCTGTGGAGAGGATGGCATACGGCATCGATAGAATTGACGCCCACGCGATTCCAACTCCGATCATCGCCCACTGAAGAGTGTTCGCATCGGTGATCCAATAGATGGAAAGCAAGCTCAGACCACCGAGCAAAAGCGAGACAAAGTGCACTGTTTTACGACTGGTGGCAGTTGCGATTTTCGGCAAAATAAAAGCGACGAGAAAACAAACAATCGAATAAACAGCGAAGCACCAACCCGCCCATTCCACGCCGCGATCAAACAGTTCCGATCGCATATCTGGCGCTTTGAAAACATGATACGCGCACATCAATCCGAAGTACAACCACATACAAAACAAACCGAGCCACGTGAAGATCTGAACGAAAGCAAGTTGCTTCATCGTCTTTGGCATGTCACGAACAGCTTGAGGAATTTCTGCGCAAATCTCTTTAATCAGTCCGGGCAAACCCTTATGTTTAGCCCTTTCTCGATTGAATTCTTCGAGGTCTTCCGGTGGATATTCTTTCGAAGTGAACACAGTCCACAACACGCAAATTAGAAACATGGCCGCGCCGATTCTAAATGAGTATTGTACCGTCAACGGAATTCCATTGGCCGAGACGCCCGTCACACCCATTTCTCGGAAAATACGCGGAAGGGCGTTAGCCATGGTGGCACCAATGCCGATGAAAAAACTTTGCATGATAAATCCGAACGTTCGCTGCTCGCGATTCAATTTGTCGGCGACGAACGCGCGAAACGGTTCCATACTTATATTGATGGACGCATCAAGAATCCACAAAAGACTGGCGGCGTACCACAAATACGGAGAATCCGGCATCAAGCACAGCGCAATACTCGACAGGATCGCACCGGTCAAGAAATACGGTCGCCGACGGCCAAGCCTGTTCCACGTTCTGTCGCTCATCGCGCCGATGAAAGGTTGCACAAGCAGTCCCGTCATCGGACCAGCCAACCAGAGGATCGGAATTTTGTCCGGATCTGCACCGAGCTTCGTGTAAATCGCGCTCATATTGGCAAGCTGCAAGCCCCAACCAAATTGGATGCCTAAAAATCCGAAATTCATGTTCCAGATTTGCCACAGACTCAGGCGCGGTTTCATATTCGTCTCCGTCGACAAAGCCTAGTCTATCAAGTAGATCTAACTTCATGTTCGATCCGGCTGTATAATTTGCCGATGCTAGAACTCACCAAAATTCGAACTCTTGATATTGCACCGTCTGCACAAAACAGACCGGCGTACGTTTATGCTGCCAGCGGTTTAGTCAAAATAGATAATCGACTTTATACCGTCGCCGATGACGAACTGCATCTAGCCGTCTTCGAATTTCCAGGAGACAAACCGGGCAACTGGTATCGCCTCCTGCCAGGCGCGTTAGCACTGGATTATAAAGAACGCAAAAAAGCAAAACCGGATTTAGAATCACTGACACTTCTCGAGCCGTACGAGTACGCACCACATGGCGCACTACTGGCGGTGCCGTCTATGTCAAAGAAGAAACGAATCAAAGGTCTTTTGATACCGCTGGACAAAGATCGCAAACCGTCTGCAAACCCGCTGCCTATTGATTTCACACAACTTAGAGAAAAGTTGGCTGGAAAAATTGAAGAGTTGAATATCGAAGGATCAATTGTTGATAGCAAATTCGTTCGGCTGTTTCACAGAGGCTCGAAAGGAAAATCGAAAAGCGCAGTTATCCAAATGAATGTCGATCAGTTCCTCAAAGATCTGCATGATTCGCACGTTATCAGCGCCGGCGATGACATTGAGTTTGAAGAATACAAAATCGGAAGCGTCGATCAAGTTCCCCTGCAATTCACTGATGCGGTTTCACTGCCCGATAAACGTACACTGTTCCTTGCCACCGCCGAAGATTCCGACAACGCCTATGACGACGGGGCGTCACTTGGATCTGCCGTCGGAATCTTGGACGAGAAGGGACGAATCACTCACATACATAATATTCGCGGTCGGCACAAACTGGAAGGCGTCAGCGTTGCTGTCCAAAACGGCCACTTGGATCTGCTCACGGTTTCTGATACTGACGATGAAACCAAGCCCTCTGCGCTTTTCCGAACAACAATCGAATCCCCCTAATTGCCAGCTGTCTGGCGTAAAAAATGGATTACGATCCTGTGTCGGAAAAGCGACAAATTGACCCCGCTGAGTGGAAGATTGTAATTAGGAAACACGCCGAGAATTTTTTCATGAGTGTGCTTGTATGAAACAGACGATAAACGCAATAATGGCTGCACTGCTTTTGGTAGCACAGGTCAGTTTCACCCAACCGGTGAACGCTCAGTCATCTGACGCTCCAACAACAGCGCAATCCGCGGTCGCACAAGCAGCATCGCAGCCGGTCCATGACAAATGGGCAATCGTTGTCGGCATAAGCAAGTTTGAAAAACCAAACGTTCCTTCTCTTAAGTATTCAGCCAAGGACGCCAGAGATTTTTATGATTATTTGATCAAGGAAGCGAACTTCGCGCCCGATCACGTCAGATTGATCACCGATGAAAAAGCAACGCGACGCAGAATTCTTTCCGAACTGGACAACATGTTTCTCGGTCGTGTTGCGCGCCCTGACGACATGATCGTTTTATTCTTCTCTACTCACGGCAGTCCGGCACAGCTCGACAAGATGGGCAAAAACTTCATCGTCGCATATGACACAGAACCGAACGAATTGTTCGCCACCGGCATCGAGATGCAAGCGATGACGCGCGATCTCAAAGAACGCGTTGACGCGAAGCGCGTGTTGCTCGTGCTCGACGCTTGTCACAGTGGTGGCACCGCCGCTAAAGGCATCCACCGCGTCGGAAACTTCGACACGGACGCTCTGGCTATAGGCACAGGACAAATGGTGATTTGCTCCAGTGAACCAGATCAACAATCATGGGAATCGAAACGTTATAAAAATGGCGTCTTCACAAGACAGTTGCTCGATGGTCTGCGTTCTAAAGGAGAGGAAACCAGCATCGACGAAGCGTTTTCATCGGTGACGAGCTCCGTTCAAGACGAAGTGCGGCAGGACTATCCGGGCATTCGGCAGACACCGGTTATTCGTAGCAAATGGAGTGGTGAGAAACTCATTTTAGCTGTGAAACCATCAGCCGCCGGACCAATTCCAGAATCAGTGATTTTTGATTTAGAACCTGACAGCACAAAACCAACACCGGCAGTGGCGGTAGTAGAAGCTCCAAAGGTCGCCATGGTTGCCACGACGACGACGAGACCACCGTCTGAACCGAAAGCGATCATGACAAAGGCGACTGAAGTTTTGAAATTGAACGTAGCGTATTTCTCAAATGCTGCAGATCCGCACCAAGCCTATGCGAACGCATGCCAGGCGTTGGCAACGCACCACAGCGATCCTGAATATGCATTCCGCAAAGCCAAGGTGATGATTCAACTCGGCAAGTGGGGAAGCGCTATGCAAGAGCTTAAAGGCGTGATTGTAGACAATCCCAATATTGCCGGATACTATCTCGCGCGCGCTTACTGTTTCCATAAGATGAAACAAGATGGCAATGCTGAAGCCGATTTGGAGACTGCGAAATTTAAAGATGTCTTCCTTCCGAATCGTATCGAATTCGAAGATTGACAGTCCGCCGGCAGAGTCTCATTCGGTGTGCACAGCCGCTAACCTGAACCTTGCCCGCAGTTCACCGATGCGCGGGTTCATTATTCCAGTGATTCGGTGCACGAGCGCAACGCCAATGATAGTCAGCTCTTCTTGAACAGTTTCGCAAGAACAGAATCGATAAAGCGACCAATCTTATTACCTGGCGAATTCTTCTTAAACTCCGGATCTTCGACGCCACCACGAAGACGTTGCAGACTCTGGGTCGTTTTTGTTTTCTCGACTTCAGATGCCTTCTTCACTAACGTTGCGATGTCTTCAGCGATTTGATCTTTGCCCAGGTCCTTGCACATATCGAGGATAGTGTTGACCGTCCTCGATGTTTCAGCATGATTGACACCAAAGGTGGAGATTTGCGCATCAAGCAGGTCGAGCGACACCTGAAGCGCGTCGTCAAATCGTTTTTGCTCGCTTGCGATACCGCCCAAAGTTTTCATCGCCAACATCGCGACCGGATGCGTGCTTCCCATCATGGCGACTGTCTCTCGAAGCAGGCGCTCCGACTTTGCAAAGTCG
>JADYXR010000028.1 GCA_021772095.1 Candidatus Obscuribacter sp.
TTAATGTGGTTTTTCTCACACATCGTTACCACCATCCCTCGAAGACCCTCTCAGTGCGCGCTTCTTGGCTTCTTACTATATAGAAGCATAAAACAAGAAGAAGCCAGTCGCTCAGGTATTTTCGACCGTTAGCGGCTGAAATTCCGGCCCGCACCACTCGCCTGCCAGAACGAACACCTCGATATTTTCAACAGCTAGCGGTTGAAGTTACGCATCCACCCGGGGCATATTGGAACAGGAAGCACTCAGTGTTGCCACCGCCAGGGGCGCCGCAAAAAATGCCGGACAAAAAAGATCCCGATCAAAAGAAGTCGTCGCCAAACGATAAAAGTTCGAGCGTTCCGCCAAAGAAAAAAAAGCGCACCAGTTCTGATTCTCATTCGATGGTCGACATCCAAATTCCGAACTCGGATTTGATCTCGCCCTTTCAAATCACTGATGGCAACGAGCTTCTCGCTTCCAGCCGAAAAGTCAGTCAAGGTCAGATTCGCCCTTCCTACATCGAGGGACTGCAGGCAATCGAATCGGCGGAGTTACCCCACGATTTGAGCGAAGGCCTTCAGCTCGACCACTCCCGTGAGTACATGGAACGCAAATTTCGCGAGTGGCAGCAGCAACAGGCTGAAAACGCGGTAGATGCCGACACTCTGCAACAGATCGCTGAACACGGACTGGACGCATCAGTGTCTTCAGTTCCAAAAGGACTGGTTGCAAAACCGGACCGCGAGCTGTTTCCCTTACAAGGCAAGGAATTCACCCATCTATCCAACTGTTCGCGGGCATCGTCCAAAGCCTGGAAAAATGCCTACCATGCCTTTGAAAAACTGAAGGCGGCACTGCCCTACAAAGAGGCTGTCGTGCTCATGAAGGCGTTGGTTCTCAACGAACTGCAGTATTACAAGGGGAAGAATTTGAAGCGCGATCAGGCGGCGTTGCGCAGACATGTTCCCAACACCAGCCTTGAAACGCTTGGCTATGCGCAACTGGCGCCTAAAACAGTCTATGAACTCGAGAAGGGCCTCTCGGGCGGCAAACAGGTGCGTCCAGAAGCGACAGCACTGATTGCTTTTCTGGAAAGTAAGGGGTATCGCGGGGAAGGACACGAAGCGACAGCGCTTCTGGACCCGGATTGCGTTCCCATGCTCGTGGCGGCAAAGGTGGAATCGTTGATCGATTACTACGAACGCGCGGTCGACAGATTTTCGGCAAAGTCGCTGCGCATCGATGTTCGCTCGCTCGCCTACGGCTACAAACCTGATGTTTTCTACAATCCCAAAGATCCGGGCAATCCGGACTTCCATGCGGTGACATCGGCCGAGCAAGCCTTGAGCGAACGACTTCGCGGTTTTGAATTGCTCTATCCTTGCACTCAGGAAAACGTTCTCGCCAAGTCCAGGCATTTGAAGAACGTGGAGCAGTGGCTCGCTCGGATGAATGATCCAGCTTAAGCGAGTTTCAACCAGCCTTCTGAAAGTTCGAATCGATGACTATAGTTTCTTCCGACATGACTTAAGTCACTATAGGAGTTTAGATCTAAAAAGCTACAACAGAACCAGGTTCTGGAGTATGCAGATGGATTACAGGTCTTCGAATTTTCAAAAGCTCAGAAAAACTCCGCCTCGTCGCCCGCATTTTCTAGCCCGATTTGTTCTGGTATCGTCAGTGGTGGCAGCGGCTTACGTGGCGCTGTTCTGGTACAACTATCTGTACGCGACGCCGGTCGAGCTCTATCACCGAGTTTGGCAGGCTGCCAGAGACAACTATTTCGATAAAACCACTTTGAAGAATTGGGACAGGTTTGAACATCGCTACGATAAGCTAATCAAAACCAACGACGACGCGATTGTTTATGCAAACAAGATGTTATCGACTTTCGCCGACCCATTTTCAGCTCTGCACAGCCCGACGGAGATGCAACAATTCGCCGAATCGCAGGCCGAGAGGTTTGTCGGTCTTGGTGTCTCGCTAGCTACAGTGACGCTTGGAACAGCTAGTACGAAGTATTTGGCAGTGGTTGAAGTGATGCCGGGTAGTCCAGCTCGTAAAGCTGGTATCAAACCCGGTGATACAATCATCAGCATCGACGGCAAAGAGTCAGCCGACATGACCGTTTCCGAACTCAAGAGTATTGCTGCCGAACGTGAGAATCAATCGACCGACGTGATCGTTCAACGAGGCAAACGCAAAGTGCGCGTCACTCTGGTTCCAGCAGTCGTAGAGCGGACCAACGTTGAACTAATGCCATCGCAACCAAACGTTGCAGTAATCGCCGTCAGAGATTTTCTCAAGAAGAACACCGCCGACCGCGTCATGAAGGTTTTAGAAAGAACCGCTCACAGACAAGCGATCGTACTCGACATGAGAGACAATCCGGGCGGCAGCGTTGACGAATGCCTGAGGCTAGCCAGCGCGTTTCTAGATGAAGGACAACTGGTTACTCTCAACATAAGAACCCCGGGGGCAGCGCATCATCGCGAAATTTATTCTTTGAAACCGGACGGCATTGAAATCAGCGTTATGGACGACGACGGAAAAATCGAACGGACACGCAAACAACAGAGACTGAGACCGATAGCGGCGCGACGCCCGCTTATCGTTTTGATCAATGGTGGCAGCGCCAGTGCCACCGAGATGTTCTCTGCAGCACTCCAGGACAATCAACGGGCTCGCATTGTGGGAACGCGATCGTACGGAAAAGGCATTGCCCAAGCAGGTTTAGCGATGCCGAACGGAACGACACTCAACCTGACTTGCGTGCACTATTACACTCCAGGCGGTCGGTTCATCGGCATGGGGCAAGGCGGTTCGGAAATTGAACGCGAGCGGAAAAACGAAGGCATCAAGCCTGATGTTGCGATTAGAAACAACACTGGAGAAACTGCCGAGCCTGCCGATGCACAGCGCCAGCGAGCGCTTGAACTGCTCGCCGATTGCAGGTAACCGCACGAGTTCCAATCGGTCGAACCAAGCCACCTTTGCAGATATCCGTTCACGCGAGCTTTTGTGAAGAAAAACAGGCGTAAAAGTCCAGGGTAGCTCAGCTGTACGAGCTTGAATCGCCTCAGTTTTGTCGGACGACCGGCAACACTCACCGGTCCTATGTTTTGACCTCCTGAGTCAAGAAATAAAACGAGCTAAAACATAACCTGGCAGAGATTACATGTACTTAGTGAGGCTTAAAACAGTAGGAATCGAGATCCTCGGTTTGTTAGCTTCTTGAGCGTCCACTCCTTCCTCTCAACCAACGCTGCAACCGTCTTTTTCACATCAAACGTCACTCTTTCTCAACCACTAGTTCGTGCCTCACCGCGCGAACAGTTCCGCAACTGGAGAATTTGAAAATGAGCAATAAGCCGGCCCCGACCCTCAAGGACAGCTTGTCTACGATGATTTCTTCGGCTCTTTCTGCCGTCAAAGCCGACCGTCTCGATATCGCCTGCGACTGGGTGAATCAAGCGGTTCAGGCGACCTGTACAAGCGACGAAATCGACTTGCGCACACAGGTCAACTCGACGATTTCAGTGATTCTCATGAAGGCGACCGTCGACACTCGAACCGCTGTTTTCCGCGGTGGTGCCATCTTCGCTGCGCTCGATCAGAACGTGCAAGTGATTGTGCGCTGCTCGAACCTGATGAAGGACATGGCTGTCGGCGGCGATCGCGGTCTTGGACAAGCACTGGCACTGGTAATCGGCGGTTATGGCAAACAGCTTTCGGCCGCCGTCGCACCGCACAGAACCAGCATCTACGTGCTCACCGACGCCACCATGCTGGACGACTTCCTCACCACGCTCAACAACCTGATCAAGGCAATCTCGACGTTCTCTGTCGGCGATTCGGTCGAAAATCCGGAAGGTCTGAGCGAGGAGCAGCGTCTGAAGTCGGCGGCCACCGCAGTCTCGAACGCTCGCCATCTGCTTTCGCGCATCTTCCCCAAGACGATGTCCGACTGGGACAAGGCTCGCGTTCTTTGCCGCCACGCACTGGCGCTGCTCGAGAACACGAACGGCAACCTTAAGTCGCGCTTCGCATCCGCGGACCGCGCGCTTCAAGCCAAAGACTTCGGCACCAGCAACGCCGTTCTGCTCACCATCGAAACCGATTTGGGCGGCGGCGACTGAGCGGATATAGAACAATGGATTTTGGCGAAAACCTGCTTGACGGTCGCTGACCTTTGAGCAAAGTATTGCCGGAACTCCCATCGACGACAGGAGGGGTAGGGACGCTGTCCTTGCCCTTCCTGGTCGCTCGATCGGGTCGCGTATTTTCAACCGCTAACGGTTGAAAATATTAAGGACATCGAGATCGTGCGCCAGTCAGGATCGCGAACTGGAACATCGAAGCACCAGCCTCGTCATTCTATTCGCCATGTGTTTTCGGAGCGGATGAAGTGCTTGTCCGCTCCGGACTCCTCTTTGGAAATGTCGAGACCTGATTAGAACACTGCCAGCGAACCTCTTCGCGCATTAGCCATTGGTTTCAGTTTTACTAATTCATATCGTATAGCGAATTACCGACCGCCGTTGCCGTTCGTTGCCGACAAAAGATTGTGAAGGTCCAGAACGAGCGCATCTCAACTAAACGCATCTCATCCGGATACGTGCGCGTTCGATTGACGCCAATGAAGATCACGCGCTAAGTTTTAAGGCTGTTTCTTCGTGAAACTAGTCTTCAATCCAGTCTTCCCACGAGTAGCCTGCTCAGTTGCCTGCGCTGCCACCAGTCTCCAGAGACCAGACGCTGTGCCGACGTTCGAGTACATCTGATCCGCTTCTTCGCTTCTGTCAGTCGCATACAGCAGACCCGAGTAGTTCTCCATCAACAAAGCCACTTCCGCATGGTTGTATCCAAGCACTTTCTGCTTTATGGAGATCGCCCGTTTGTAAAACTCTTCTGCCTTCTCGTACTCTTCCTGTCCGTGATAAATCAGCGCCAGGAAGGTTGAAATCATCGCCAGTCCAAGATGTTCGCTGCCGAAGATTTTTTCGTAAATGTCCATGATGCGCTCGGAGAGCGGCTGTGCTTCAGGGAATTTACCTAACGAATAATAGAGTTCAGCCAAACTATTGAGTGAATTCGCCACTTCAATGTGGTCGGTGCCGAGAACGTCCTCGCGAATCACCACCAATTGCTGCCTGATTGGAATCGCTTGAGCTCGTTTGCCGAGCTGGCAGAGCGACTCAGCCAGCTGATCGAGCGTCAAAGCAACGCGCGGATCTTTGTCATCGACATAGTCGAGCTGATCCAGCGCTTGTTGCCACAGCGACGTCGCCTTAGCGAAATTGCCTAAACTAACAGCCTGATCGGCCTCGAATTTTAGTTTTTCCCAGCTTGAATCCACGCTGGATCTCCTGAAGAAGCAGCCAACCGAGCATAGTAAACGACATAACCCTTATTTCAAAATTCCCTTGTTTAAATCAGTTTAATCATTGTCTGAAACTATTTCATATTAAGTCTTTAGGCCGTTCGGCCCTGACCTCGGTCGAACGGTGCCGTATGATCGTCCTGTCGCGCAGTCCACTAAAATAGGCAGCTATGCTGAATTTTCATGTCATCACCCTGTTCCCCGAACTGATTTCCACTTATGTCGAAACCAGTATCATCGGTCGCGGAATCAAAGCAGAACGACTGTCCGTCAAGACTTACAATCCTCGAGACTTCGCAACCGACAGCTACCGTAAGGTCGATGACACTCCCTATGGTGGCGGCGCCGGCATGGTTTTAAAGCCTGAACCATTCTTCGCCGCCTTCGAGTCCATCGAGCGTTTACCGGACTCCCCAGTTTTATTGATGTCGCCGCAGGGCGAAAGATTTGCACACAATAGCGCAGCCAAGCTAGCAGAAACCGAAGTCGATATCACGATACTCTGCGGTCACTATGAGGGTTTCGACGAGCGCATCCGAACTCTCGCCACCCGCGAATTGTCGATGGGCGACTACGTTCTCACCGGCGGAGAGTTGGCCGCCCTCATCGTGATCGACGCCGTCGGCAGGCTCGTTCCAGGCGTAGTCGGAAAACATTTGTCCGTTCAAACCGAATCATTCGCCGACGGACTGCTCGAAGGTCCGCAGTACACCAAGCCTCCCGAATTCCGCGGCATGAGCGTTCCCGAAGTGGTGCGCTCCGGAAATCACAAACTGATTGCCGCCTGGCGCAGGCAGGAAGCGCTCCGGCGCACGTTTGAACGCCGCCCCGATTTACTGGAACATGCGGAACTCGATAAAATCGACAAACGCTTCCTGGAAACAATCAAGGATTCTAACGAGAGCAGATAGAATGAAAAGATGCTCCGCAAATGCAGAGCAATTGTTCACTCACGCTTCAAGCTAATCGAACAGGAGAGGGGTGAAGCAACGCGTAAGCCGGGTTCTGTATTACGATCGTCATCTCTCTGGGAGTCCGGTTTCCCGAACCCTCTAGCAGCATCGGCAGCTCAAGGCGGCGGGCCACCGTTCTCTCGAGCTATACCTTAGCCTTGCACCTTTAGCGGGGTTTACCTAGCCAAGGCCTCTCGACCTTGCTGGTGACGCTCTTACCGCACCGTTGCACCCTTACCAGGCAAGCCTGGCGGTTTTCATTTCTGTGGCACTATCCTCACGCTCACGCGCACTGGGCGTTACCCAGCAACCAGCCCTGTGGTGCCCGGACTTTCCTCACCCCTCCTTTCGGAGAGACGCGACGATCCGCGTTACTTCATTCCGAATTATAGATGCTTGGTTTCAGAGTTTGGTTTGAGAGCGAATAAACTTCAACCGCTAGCGCTTGAAATTCTATCCGCAGCATTTGAGGTTTTGTCACGGCGCTGGAAGGTCTGTCATCGACGCCTATGGCTATATGACGCCTGCGGTGGAAGGTCTGTCCCGGCGCTTGTCGTTCTGCCATAGCGCTTGGATTTGCAACAAACCTGAATCACTGTCGAGACAGACGGGTGACAGCGCGTTAAGGGTTAGCGCAAGTCGCGCGCACTCGGACCTTGAAAAAATTGGCTTATTTTCGAATAGATGGCGAAAACACCATATTTTCGGGCTTTTTCCGGTTAGCGCAATTAGCGATATTGACGGTCAGGCTCCAAAATCCTATAAGTCCGTCAAGCCAGCACCCCTTTGCGACGGCGAGTTTGCTTAACACAACGTTGCTTTAGATATACAGCTTAACGTAGGTTCAGCTTACACCTTTACAACTCCACTGCATTGAGCAAAACGCACATCTTTAGTTAGTCCAACCAAAGATTTCCACAACAACTCTAGCTGTCTTCCGACGGTTGGGGTTGTTCCGCTTTTTGTCTAAATGAAGTTCGAAATGTGGGGTGCAGTTTTTCTAACAAATAAACAAAAAAATTAAAAGGAGAACAGCATCATGAAACAACAAACATTCAACACGGCACTAGTTGCCGACAGCAGCGCAACCGGCTTCATCTCAATGGCCGATCTCATGGCTCAATTCGACATGCCTAACACGCCTTCCCGCAGATCAATCGTGACCGGAGAAGTTGTGGCAGCCATTCGCGGCGGGTTTCTCGTCAGCCTCGGTCTCAAAAGCGACAGCATCGTTCGTGACGCCAATCCGGGCGAACTCGTCGTCGGCCAATCGTACGAATTCTACGTCAGCGACCAGGATGGCGACGCCGACGGCGAAATCGAACTGTCCTTCAAGAGCGCAAAAACCTGGTCTCGCCTTTCCGCGCTGACGGAGTCCAAGGACGTCGTTATCGCCCAGGTGCACAATGACCCGCGCCGCGCCATCAGTCGTTCATCCGCTTCGGACCGCGTCGGCGGCTTGATCGCGTTTGTCGACGGCGTCAGGTGCTTCATCCCTCGCCGGGAGCTTCCGCAACGTTGCCGCATCGACTCTTTGGTCGGCACGGAAATTGCCGTTCAAGTGTTGAGCGTCGACCCCTCTGCGGGCAGAACCGGCGCTGTGGTGCTCAGCCACAATAACGCTCTGGCTGTGATTCGCAAGAATCGCCTCGAAGAGTTGAACACAGGCGACCTCGTTAGCGGCAGCATCGTTGCCATTATCGAGAGCGGTCTTCTGGTTGACCTCGGCAGTGAACTGACCGGCTTGGTTCCACGCAGCGAAATCGGCGGCGACCGCAAGGTCGACATGTCCACCCGCTTCCAACGCGGCGATCAAGTGACCGTCAAGGTTATCAACCGCAACGTTGAGGCTGGCCGAATCTCGCTCAGCATCCGCGCCGCGCGTTCGGAATCCTTCTTAAGCGGTATTACCGAAGGACAAGTGATAACCGGTGTGGTGGCACGCTTCGAGCAGTACGGCGCCTTCGTGTGCCTCAACGACTGCATCGACGGACTCTTGCACAATGTTGATCTGGCAACCGTTAGCGGTCGTCGTGAGAAGCTGATTGCAGGCGAAACCATCGAAGTCGAAGTCAGCACCATCGACCGCGAAAAAGGTCGGGTCGGGCTCTCTCGCAAGGCGATGAGCAATTAACCATCAACAGTCGCAAACTCCGCGGTCAACGTGACGTGAACGACTGATGACCACATCGCACCTCGTGTACGGAACAGGGATTTCCCTGCCTCCGTCTCCTGGTGCTTTGTGCCTGGGTTTCGTTTTACTAAACTTTTTAGTATTATATCCGATAAGACAAAACTCCGAGGAGCAAAAACTCGCAAGTGACACCATGAATGGTGCCCGCTTGCGAGTTCTGCAACGAGAGGACGCTTGGTTGGGCTACTGCGAAGGACACTCCCGCAGCGCCTCTTGAACCAGCTCAGCGATTTTATCGCCCAGCCGTTCCATGACGAAGTCCTTCTTGTCCTGATCCAGCCCCTCGTGCCACATCGCTTGTCCGGCGAGAAAAGCCTCGGCTGGTGGCAACCCGCCTTGTGCTTCGGTCACCAGTTCGCCAAGGCCGCGCACCATGTTCTGCCTGACGTAAGCGACTTGCGCCTCCGTGAGACCCTCCCACCACATGCGGTTCTGGTCGAAGGTGAAACCCTCCGGCAGAAGCTCACCACGAAGGGCGGCGGCGACGGCGGCGCGAATGCTGTCACCACTGACGGTGCCGAGAAAACGAAATGTACGCCCGTCTTCCAGACCGACGTAACCGTTGGGCGTGTGCTTCCGAGGGCAGAGGGCCAGTCCATGACCGCAACAAGCCTGGCTGGTGCCGGGCAGATTTGCGATGCACGGATCTTGCTCACCGCGAGCGATTTTGACATTGCAGCCAACACAGGGACGCAAGTTAAGCGAATCGACCAGAGTGCCGTCGTCGCGGTAAATCACACCCAGAGGTGAATTTTCCACAACATGACCGAACTCCGAATCCGGGCTAAATAGAAGCGTTTTCATGTGAATTCCTTATGCAAGACGAGTTAGAGTGCCGCCAGGAAACGTGCGTAAAACGCAGCGCTAACCTGACGGCACTCGGGCTCAATCCGCCCTACGACGGAAGTTCAGCCGCAGACAGACGAGTTAAAAAGGCGAGACGATCAGGACTGGCGCGTTTTGGCGTAGCTGTCCACCAGAGCGAGAGCAGCTTCGGCTGCGGCTTTGCCGTCGGCATACCATTCGAGGATATCGCCGGCTCCGACGATACGCCGCGTGTTGCGCCAATCGGGATTGGAGCCCATGTAGGTGCCGGCCTCGATCAGTTTGGCGACAACCGCGTTGACAGTGGCGTCATCGGCACCCTGCAGCTTGCGAACAGCCGACGTCTGGGCAGCGTTGAGCGCTTTGACGAAGGCGTCGTAGTGCTGGCTGATGGCGTCACTGTTGGACTTGCCGATCTCGCGTTGCGCGAACACCAGGTTGACCAACAAACAGACCGCGATGACACCGCTGGTGACAGCGAGTAGCATGGCGTGATTGGCGAGGGCGAGCACTGCGACGATGGACGTGACGGCCATGGCAGAGAGCTTGAGATTGTAATTGCGCATGAGTTTTGTGTTCCTTGTTTCCAGGTTCCGGGCAAATGACCTTCGTTTCGAGCACAGACAAACCGACCGACCTGACCACAGCCTCCTCGATAAAAGAGGAAATCCGATTGAAATCGGAGGGGAGACTCTGGCTAGGGCGGTAATGTCGAGCTTTGGTTTAATCTATAACTGGAATTGAAGGTACGATGTCAGTAAGCCACAATGACGTTTCCTAAGTCAGGAGATTTTTGTTTAAATGCTCAAACATAAGCCTAAAATTCTCCAAACCTTTGCGAATTTTCGCCCGTCATATCACCCGGTTAAAACTCTAAGAATCCTCGCCCCGACCTGATCTGCTCCAGTCGGCCAAAACAATATCCACCCGATGTACCTGCGCTCGCTGCGCTAGCGGAGGGTCCAACTTCCAATTGGCAACTTAAACGACAGACTGGACCAGAATCTTGTGGATTCTAGCTTTCCAAGGGGCTATAGAACTTTATCCAAGTCTTCATCTTCTGTTCATGATCAAGCATAAAAGCGCATGGTTGTTTGGGTTACAAAGATCTCGTCAATACTTTCTTCTTCCAAAGAGCATAATCAAACTCATCAGAGTTGTTTGATACCGACAAACCAATGCGACTTAGTGCTTTACCGCGCCCGTAGTTCCACGCCTGGCGATGCGCTCATAGCACCACCCCAATAGTCGCAACGAAACGATGCCCTGCCTGATGTCCATGAGCAAGCCTCATCTCAACGCGCGTGGCATCTGGCTCTTGTTTGTCCAGGCTCTTAACGACGGAACTTGATACGCAGCACAATTTGCCGATAACGAATTCCACTTCGCCCGACAAATACGCTCGCACTCAGGTTCGTGTCGTTCCAACTCTGCTCAAAACAATTATGCGGGCAATTGATTTGCAAACGACGAAACCTCAGTCGTGAGCGAACAACAGCCTGCGTTCTTTCTCCCCGAGCTTCTTGATACTTAGCGAAGTTTCGATCAAGTGGTGTTCCACCGGTCGTATTTTCGCAAGAGCAGCGCAAACAGTTAGTTTGCGTTGTTTTTCCATGGCAGTTAACACTTGGAATGGTGAACAAATGACGAAACGACAGACCACTTTGGCGGAGATTACTCCGCTGTTTAGCGCGCTTCCGGAGAAATACCGGATTGCCCGCGAACGTTTTCAACGACCACTGACGCTGGCAGAAAAGATTCTGACCGCTCACCTCGATCGTTGGAACGATGGCGAGCCGCACCCCGTGCGCGGAAGTTCATACGTTTTTCTCCGTCCCGACCGGGTGGCTATGCAGGACGCGACTGCGCAGATGGCGCTGTTGCAGTTCATGCAAGCCAATCTCGATACGGTTTTTGTGCCGACGACCGTGCACTGCGATCACCTGATTCAGGCGCGTGTCGGCGCTCGCATCGACTTGCTCAACGCACTCGATACCAACTCCGAAGTCTACGAATTCCTCAAGACCGCCAGCACCAAATACGGTGTCGGTTTCTGGAAACCGGGCTCCGGCATCATCCACCAGGTCGTGCTCGAGAACTACGCCTTCCCGGGCGGGCTCTTGATCGGCACCGACTCGCACACGCCCAATGGCGGCGGTCTCGGCATGCTGGCAATTGGTGTCGGCGGTGCTGATGCCACGTTTACCATGGCTGGTGAACCCTGGGGTCTGCGTTGGCCGAAGCTCATCGGTGTGAAGCTGACCGGCAAGTCGAACGGCTGGGCAGCACCCAAGGACATCATCCTGAAGCTGGCCGGCATCCTCACCGTCGATGGTGGCACAGGTTCGATCGTCGAATACTTCGGCGAAGGAACCAAGTCGATCAGCGCGACCGGCAAAGCCACGATCACCAACATGGGCGCCGAACTGGGAGCCACGACTTCGGTCTTCCCGCTCGACGACCACATGTTGGCGTATTTGAAACTGACTGGACGCGAAGAAATCGCTAATCTGGCTCAGTCCAACAGCCGCTTCCTGACTGCCGATCCGGAAGTGGAAGCCGATCCGTCCGCGTATTTCGACCAGGTGATCGAGATCGATCTCGATACTCTGGAGCCGCACATCGTCGGACCGCACACGCCCGATCTGGCGCGTCCGATTTCGCAGTTCAAAGCCGACGTCGCCAAGCATGGTTACCCAGCCAGTCTGCGTTATGCGCTGATCGGCAGCTGCACCAACTCGAGCTACGAAGACATGTCTCGGGCGGCCGACGTTGCCCGTCAAGCCACTGCCCGTGGTGTCAAGTCAGCAGTCGGTTTCATGGTGACGCCTGGCTCCGAGCAGGTCCATCAGACCATCACGCGCGACGGACAGCTCGCGGACCTGGAAGGCATCGGCGCCAACGTGCTCGCCAATGCTTGCGGTCCGTGCATCGGTCAGTGGAAACGCGAAGACGTCAAAGATGGCGAGGCCAACTCGATCATCACTTCGTTCAATCGCAACTTCCCCCGTCGCAATGACGGCAGCCCGGCCACGCTAGCTTTCATCGCCAGTCCCGAAATCGTCACTGCCTTCGCTCTGTCCGGCAGCCTCGAGTTCAACCCGCTGGAAGACAGCCTCACGGCTGCCGACGGCACCAGGTTCAAGCTCGACCCGCCCGGTCAAACCGGTCTGCCCATCAAGGGTTTCAGCGAAGTTGACTTCGGTTACATCGACGCCGAAGAAGCCGCCAAAGCTGGTCGCCCGTCTGTCGCCATCAAGGTCGACAGCGATCGCCTGCAGGTGCTGATGCCGTTTGCGGTCTGGGACGGCAAGGATTTCGACGGCATGCCTGTTCTGCTCAAAGCAGCCGGCAAGTGCACGACCGACCACATCTCGCCTGCCGGTCCGTGGCTCAAATACCGCGGTCACATCGACCGCATCAGCGAGAACATGTTCCTCGGCGCCAACAACGCCTTCGCGCCAAAACCCGGCGAAGGGCTCAATGTTGTATCGAGCGAAACCCAACGCCTGACCACGATCGCGCGAGCCTATAAGGCCGGCGGCATCAGATGGGTTGTGATTGGCGACCAGAACTACGGTGAGGGTTCCAGCCGCGAACACGCAGCCATGTCGCCGCGTTTCCTCGGTTGCCGCGCCGTGATCGCCCGCAGCTTCGCCCGTATTCACGAAACCAATCTGAAGCAGCAGGGCGTTCTGGCTCTCACTTTCGACAAGCCGAGCGACTACGAACTGATTCAAGCGACCGATCGGGTTTCCATCAGCGGACTCGCCAGTCTGGCTCCTGATGCGCTTGTCACGGTTATCGTCAAGCACGCGGACGGCAGCAGCGAAACCCTCAACGCTCGCCACACGATGAACGCTGAGCAGATCGACTGGTTCAAATCCGGCTCCGCACTCAACCTCGTGCACGAGCGTCGCAAGGCAGAATTAGCCGCTCGCGCCGCCGAGACGCCCGTTGTCGAAACGGATGCAGGTTCCGTCGACAGCACGCCGAGTTCCGTTCCGGACGCTGGTTCTGCTGACAGCACGGCTACTACCAAATCGGACGGCGTCAAGCTGCCCGTGATCGACAGTGCCAGCGATAAGCCCGCCAAAACCGGCGGTTGCAAAAACGCTGGTGTTTGCTCCAACGCTAAGTGCAAAGCGAATCTTCCTTCGGCTACACCGTGTAAGCGTCGCAACACCCAGGATCCATCCATGAAGAAAGTCTCCATCATCGGCGCCGGAAACGTCGGTGCCACAGTTGCTCAATATCTCGCGTCCAAGGACGCAGCTGATATCGTTCTCCTCGACATCAACGAAGGTGCCGCCAGAGGCAAGGCTCTCGACCTGATGCAGGCGCTGGCCTTGACGGGTAACTCGTCGGAGGTTAGCGGCACCGCCAACTACGAGGACACAGCCAATTCGCAGGTCGTCGTGATCTGCGCCGGCAGCCCTCGCAAGCCCGGCATGACGCGCGACGATCTGCTCAAGATCAACGCGAAGATCGTCGCACACGCCGCGCGCGAGAGCCTCAAGCACTCGCCGCAAGCCACTTTCGTCGTCGTCTCCAATCCGCTCGACGTGATGGCTTATCTGGTCTGGAAGGTGACGAAGCTCCCGGCTCGTCGCGTGATCGGCATGGCAGGCGTTCTCGACAGCGCGCGCTTCCAGGCGTTCATCGCTGACGAACTGAACGTCTCGCCGGTCGATGTGCGTGCCATGGTGCTCGGCGGCCACGGTGACCTGATGGTGCCAATGCCGCGCTTCAGCACTGTCGACGGCGTTCCGGTCACGGAACTGATCGACGAAGCCCGCATCGCGGCCATGAGTCTGCGCACCAGGAATGGTGGCGCCGAAATCGTCGAGCTGCTTAAGACCGGCAGCGCCTGGTACGCACCCGGTGCAGCGACCGCCTCCATGGTCGAGTCGCTCCTCAACGGCAAGCGCAAGCTCATGCCGTGCTCCGTGCTCAGCCTCGGACGCTACGGTCTGCCGCCAGTGTTCATCGGTCTGCCGGTGATGCTGGGCGCGCGTGGTGTCGAACGCGTGATCGATCTGGAACTGAACGAAGCGGAGCTCAACGCTCTGCGCGCGTCAGCCCAGTCGATCAACAGCCAGGTGGCTGTGCTCAACGGTTTCCTCGCCGAAGAGAACCCAAACCCGCCCGCGACACCGCCTGCGGTGCCCAGTGCGGACACTGGCGCTGCGAAAACCGGCGACGCGACTGCCGTTTCGAAAGCCGTTGACGCGACTGTCGGCGCAAACGACACGGCGCCGTCCGCAGATGGGGCTGGCAAAACCAGCAACCTCACAGCGCCTGCTGCAAGTGCTGCCGTCAAAACTGGCGACGCCGCACTAATCCCGGCCGTCACAGCCGAGGTGAAAGCGCCTACCGCGAGCACCGCCGTCAAACCTGATGACGCCGCTCCGGTCACCATCCTGCCGGCAACTATTCCGGCTCCTGCTGCGACACCGCCCGCGGTGACGATCCTGCCTGCGGTTGTTCCCGCTCCCTCCGACGCCACCTCTGGTTCGGCACCGGCAAGCGACGCACAGCCTGATGCGAAGTAAATAGTTTTTGAAACCCTGACGGTGCGACACATCCGTCGCACCGTCAGTGGTATCAACTTCATTCAGTTTACACTGAACTCCCAAGGAACTCCCGAAATGACCACTACCACCACTCCAGTTTTCGCCACCGGGCTCGAGGGCGTGATCGCCTGTGCCACGCGTTTGAGCGATGTCGACGGCATCAACGGCAAGCTCGTTTTCGCCGGCTTCAACGCTGTCGATCTGGCCGAACAAAAGACCATCGAGGAAGTCTGGTTCCTCCTGCATAACGGCCATCTGCCGGATGCAGGCGAGCTGGCTGCCTTCAAGGCGAAGGTCGAATTGCTCGGCCGCCCCAGCACCAAAGAAATCCGGCTGATGAAGAGCCTGCGCGCGGGCGAACCGCTCTCCGCCTTCCGCAGCATCCTCTCGGCGATCGCCTCGAACCGTGGCTACAAGCCCTGGCTCAACCGCGACGTCGCCGAAGTCGAACACGAACTGCTTTCGCTGTCGGCTCTCGCTCCGGCGATCGTCGAAGTGATCCACACCGGTCGCACGCCGGTGAAGAAGCCCGCCAACAGCGGCTATGCCGAGCGCTACCTCTGGGGCGTTCTCGGTCACAAGCCCGACGACGCGGCCCGCCAGGCGGTCGAGACCTATCTTATCCTGACCATGGATCATGGTCTCAACGCTTCCACCTTCGCCGGCCGTGTCTGCGCCTCCACCGGTGCTGACGTCGGTGCAGCGATCACCGCAGCGGTCGGCACTCTGTCCGGCCCGCTCCACGGCGGCGCGCCTGGTCCGGTTCTCGACATGCTCGACGCCATCGGCACGCCGGAAGCAGCCAAAGGCTGGGTCGCCGCTCAGCTGGCCGGCAAGCGCCGC
Source organism: Candidatus Obscuribacter sp. (assembly GCA_021772095.1). GTDB lineage: Bacteria > Cyanobacteriota > Vampirovibrionia > Obscuribacterales > Obscuribacteraceae > JADYXR01. Next base: position 15,757 of record JADYXR010000028.1, read on the forward strand.
ATCATGGGTTTCGGACACCGCGTCTATCGCACCGAAGACCCGCGCGCCCGCACTCTGCGTAAGGTCTCGGAACGTCAGAACGGTCCGCGGATCGCGCTCGCTCTGGCAGTCGAGAAAGAAGTTCTCGCCGCTCTCGACGCCCATCAGCAGAAGAAGGCTGGCGAGGGCAAGTCCATTCGCGCGCTTCGCGTGAACGTCGAATTCTGGACAGCAGTCGCCCTCGAGCACGCCGGCATCCCGCGCCAGCTCTACAGCTCGACCTTCTGCACCAGTCGCATCATCGGCTGGAGCGAGCACATTCGCGAACAGCTGAAGGACAACAAGCTCTTCCGCCCGCTGTCTCACTACAGCGGTCCCTCGGTGAGCGACCTGAGCTAACCAGGGTTAGCGACGTCGCCTCTTGAGTAAGCGGAAAGAGCGGACAATTCGGCAAACCGAACCCGCTCTTTCCGCCCTCAGGGACGAGGTCTTGCGCAAGCCATAAGCAACTTGACGTTCTCTCCGCCCTGAAGGACGTGAGATTCTTGCTCCGAGGCAATTTAGCCCAGTATCAAGCGAGCCCGGTGCGCCCCACCGTTGATATCAGAA
>JADYXR010000228.1 GCA_021772095.1 Candidatus Obscuribacter sp.
CGCCATGCCAGGCGCCCTTCTTCTGATTGCATTCAATTCGTTTCTTGACTTTTCGCATTTTACTGGTTTGATACCACTTGATTCTTCGCACCTTTGGTCGAGCCTGTTCGGCACTCAGCTCGAGGTAGGTGTGCTGATATTCCTTTGCTCTGCGGTGATTGGAATCACTGTCATGGGCAAGATTCAAAAAGCGGTGACGGACTCCATCGAAGCAAAAATCATCGAGAGCGAAAAGCTCATGAACAGCTCACTGTGCAAAACACGCAGTCAGAAAGTCAAAAGTAACATGATATCCGATGCGTTTGCGTGATCTGCTTGTGACAAACGCACATATTCACTTCTGGCACACAGCATTTCTGAAGCGCAAAGATTCGATTAAGGTTTCTGCTAACAGTGGTGATCGCACTAACAAAACCCAAAAGGTCGCAATCGCTGACGGGGTAGAAGGTACAGTTTATTCACAATCAGTATCAATAATCAAATCGCATCAGGAGTTATATTCAATGGAAAATTTTTTCGACCGCCCAATTTCGCCTAATGCTAACGCCGCTTTAGCAAACAACGCATTACAACAAGTAGCTCTAGAACATCATCTTTCTAAACAGTTTTCCAAAGCAGATAAATTACCACCTAACCTCGTTGATTTGATTGGCGAATTTGGGCACGCTGCAATTTATTCCGGAATTCAATCACCTCTGTTGCTGCCCTGGATTGTCACATTCAGGTACCCAATGTTATCCAGTCTAAATCCGGCAAATTGTCGATAGCGTTTTTGAGTTACCTAAAGTTCCCATCCGTAAATGGCACCGAATTCGGTGGCTGCTACTAGTTTGTTGTCTGAGAGAAATTCGAGCGCAAATATTTGTGCGCCACCGAGATCGATGTCAAACAGCTTTTCTCCTGTCGATGCATTCCAGACAATTATTGAACCGTCGTCTCCGCTGGATGCGAGGAGTTCGCCGTTATCAGAAAGCGCAACCTCATTGCTCGGATGCTCAAACTCGTGCAAGTTTTCAAAGCTGTTGCTGCTGAAGTCATACAACACGACGGTGGCATCCTCCGCGCTACTCACGGCACAGCGAGGGCTTTTTCGCGCGAACGAGAGTCCGGTTGGTCCCTCAAATGCGGTCACGACTCCGGCGCTCATGCCGGTCTCCGCATGCCATAAGTTAATATACGGGTCGAAACAAGCAATCGAGGCAATCCAGCGATTGTCGTGCGATAGACCTATCTTCACGACACCTTCGTCAGTGAAGTCTTCTTCTTCTTCTTCTTCTGATTCAGATTTCAGATTTCAGATCACCCCCTTTTTTATCGAGGGTCTTAACCTCCGGAGTTCTATGAATGTCACAGTCCTCAGTGCAATATTCATCATGACCAGGAAGGTCATAGTCAGCCAAGGCATCGGAGTCGGCTAAGTCATCCGAGTCATCCGAGTTGGAGTTTTTCGACTTCTTCGACTTTTTCGAGCGTTTCGAGTGGTCCGTATCGAGGTCGTCTTCATCAACAGAGGTAATTGTGAGAATCTCGCCTTTTCCGGGACACCATTCTCGTATGGTGGCATCCCAACCTCCTGAGACTATCAAGGAGCCGTCCGTAGACCAACATATGTCGCTCACAGCCGCTGTATGTCGCTCAAGTGTTTTGACAATCGGCAGGTCACCAATGGTCTCCCGAATTATGAGTGAACCTTTGGGACCTCCGTGAATGAGTTGTTTTCCGTCGGGTGATAATGCCAGTCCGAACTCGGAATTTACGACTACTTCTTGAACACCACTCTTGAGATTCCAGGCGCGAAGAGTACGGTCATGACCTGAGGAAAACAGCCGTTCGGAGTTACCTGCGAGAAATAAAATTGTGTCCTTATGTTTCGGCCCGAATTCGGCATCATCACCAGATGCGGTATCAACCAGTGACACTCTCTGATTCGCACCTCCGCCGGCAACAATTTTGCCGTCAGGTGAGAATGCTACTGCTTCGATCCAGGAGTATCTGTCATCTGGCTGTAAACAAACAATTTCCGAGTAATCATCAGCCTTCCAAACACGGATCGTGGCGTCCTGACTGCCACCAGCAATAAGTTTTCCATCTGCAGAAATCGTCAGGCAACGAAGGTTGCCTGAATTCTCAGCAGGATGCACCGGAATTTCTTTTACGATGTTTTCCTCGAAATTCCAAACCACTAGTTTGAGACTTCCGATCAACAATGTTTTGTCATCAGAGGCAAATGCAAGTGCGTCCACTCTGCCGCTCTCCACCTGCAAGCTGTGAAGTAGTGTCAGCGTTTCGCCATCGACCGTCCATATGAACACATCTTTAGTGCCACCAGCGTGAACACCACCGCTGGCCAAATATTTTCCGTTATTGGAGAATGCGAGTGATTCGACCATTCCGTGATCTTCCGATCCTACATCTACAGTAGCCAGCTCCTTCAATGGATTCAGAGACATCAGAGTGATCTTTCTGTAATTCCCAAAGGCCATGAGGTTATCGTCAGGCGCGACTGCCGAACAGGTACACGAGTCGAAACTGAACAGTTTCTTTTTCGTTGCGATCTCCTGAACAGTGACTGATCCGAACATTTCGTTGTTTGCCAGACTCGGGCCGGCCATCAAAAGAGTGTCGTTCTTGAGGAGACTTATTGGTCCTCCCTGTTTCAACGTCGTGATGGTTTGAGCGGACTGAACATCCACAACCCGAGTTTCTTTGCCACCAGAGATCAAGACTGACTTACCATCATGAGTAAAGGCGACGCCTTCAACGCCATACCTGTGGCTGAATGCAGGTACTCCAATACGCAAGAATTCGCGCGGCTTCGATGTTGTTTTTGCCATTTGCTGATACCCGATAACCAACGGCTACATTCTATGGAGTGCCAAACGATCGTTACAGGGTAATTCTACGAATTACAGGAGAGGCAGAAGCCTGATAAAAAGAGCTTCTTGTGATATTGACGTAAGTTCTTGGCGCTGCGAAAATGCAATTTTCAGGGCAATCTCCGATGTTTAGCGGAGATTACTCGACCAGTTTCCGGACTTTCAACTTAGGATAATTCACTTCTAAACTAATTGGAGTTCCGGGTGCCATTCATCCAAGATTGCGCCCTCAATTGGACAGGCGTTTAAACAGCCCCTGCATGAGATGCAAGTCTCACCATCAATGAATGCAAATGCTGTTCCCTTTGCGTTCGTCTTTCCTTCGGCCCAACTAATGCATTCGACGGGGCAAACCGCGATGCAATCACCGATGCCTTCGCACACGTCTGAAACAATTGTGTAAGCGTATAGATCCATAGGTACTCCCCCAGCCACGCCATGTCTGGTGTGCCGGTCAAATTTCTTTTGTCTGAATACAGAATAATCCTCAATGCTCAAGAACGCTAGATGTTATTCCACGAATCTGTGGAATAATAGCTAAGCATGAGACAAAAGCGATTACCTCAAAAGCTGAATCAGCGCCAACGCGGAGAAAAAATTCGCGACGAAATTCTGCGTCTTTTGAAATTAAACGAAGAACTCTCAGTTCAAAATTTGTGCGATCGTCTGCTTGTTACGGATACCGCTGTTCGTCGCCACTTGGAGGAGTTGAAAACCAGTGGTTTAATTCAAACACGGCTTGACCAGAGTAAGACAGGCAGACCCAGTCAATTCTTTTCCACAACGGAAACAGCAAGAGAATTTTTTCCATCGGGATTCGAAGAACTTGCAAATGATTTGCTTGATACTATATGCGGTGCCTCAGGCCATCGTGGAGTTCTCGATGTGGTTTTAGCTAATAATGAGCGGCTCATAGCAGTTTACAGCAGACAATACTCGGGACTCGAACTTGAAGAACGTGTAGCGGCAATTGCGAAGTACTACAACGACAGCGGCTACATGACCAATTGGTTCAAACAAAAGGATGGAAGTTTTTTTCTGTACCACCAAAATTGTGCGATATATAGCCTCGCAAAAAAGTATCGACAGTTTTGTCTAGCGGAGCTGATCTTCATAGAAAGGATCCTGGACGCGAAAGTTTCCCGAAGTCATTACATCTTCAACGAGAATCAACCAGTCTGCGGTTACGTGATTACGAGAAAGGACTTTTAGTAAAGCGTTGAAGTGTCGACTTTGAAACGATTCCGCAAATCAAATTGCGTCTGGCCGTGTCTCAATACTCGATCGTTCGATGACAAAAATTGGAACAGCAAAAGCGCAGCGACTTCTGCAGCGATTTGCCAGTGTGCGTTGCAGCTTAGCGCGCGATTAATCCAATTACGAATGCGACTAGCTTTTCGCGTCGATCCGTCGAGGCTGTCGATCGAGAAGTACTTCGAATATTATAGCTGGGGTGTTTGTATAAACGCTCTTCCTATCAAAGGTCTCGCAATCAACCAGCACGTCTGGATAACAGAAGCAATTTAGATCTTCGATCCGAACTTTCATGTCTGCCATAAAGACGGTGCATCCCGTTCCCTGAAGTTTGGTCCTGAGCGACATCGCTATATTCAAGGAGATGACGTTGTGAGCAGCAGAAGCTCCAGTCATCGCGAACATTTGTCCATCGACATACTCATGCCGCTGGTTTGCTGATGTTTCAAGAGTCAGGTATTGCGACGGAGTGCATTCGCGCCCCGCCCTCACACATATGGTATGCTAAACCATATGAAGGCTACTCGAATTCTCTACTCGAAAATTTCCTTCGACGACGGCACCATTCAAGAGATGGTGGTTTGGAAACTATCAGGCGCCACGAATGAAAGACCGCATGGGATCAAGTACCGTCTTCACTTCGGAGCGAGCGATGGGACATGTTTCGTCCGTTACGACAATGAGCAAGGCAAGAGAGACCATAGACATCTCAGAGAGCATGAAGAACCCTACACTTTTACTTCGGTAAGGCAATTGATTGAAGACTTCTTAGCGGACGTTGCAAAAATGCAGGCAGGTGAACTATGACTACCAAGAAACACATTCTAGTGGGAATCAGCACGCCCGAGGCACAGGGTGAAGAGTTCATAGCTGCATGGGAACGGGCTGAAAAAAACCTTCCACCCGAAGAACCAGTGGATCGTCTGTATTTGCAAAACCTATCCATGCTTTTAAGGGTGCTGTCTCCAAAGCGCATGGAGTTGATACAAACAATCAAAGCCACAGGACCAGTCAGCATCAGGAAACTCTCTAAAGAGTTAAGACGTGATTACAAAAACGTCCATACGGATATTTCCGAATTGGCTCGCTTAGGTCTTGTTGAAATGACCGAGAAAAAACAAGCGTTCGTGCCCTGGGACGTCATCTCAATTTCAGCAGAAATACCACTTGCCAAAGCGACATAGGCGACGTATTTATGTTCAAGAGTAACTTAGAACAAACTCGGCAATTTTCGTTTTACTCAGACCGACTTCGTCCAGAAGAATTGATCTGCCACCATGTTATACCGCGATGAGGATGTTCTTGGATTAGGCGTTCGAGTCACCATGAAGTCCAAGTCCTAAGCGGATCGGCGGAAACAATCGGCGGATGGCATCCGCGATTTGTTCGGCATAATTATTCGGACTTAACTACAAACTGCGAAGGAAGCTTAGCAGCTGATCGTCTAGTTTGAAGAATTCAGGTAATCGAACACCGGAGTCAAAAAGCATTGCTGAGGCCGCTACGAACTAGGCGGGACTGTCCCAATGCAAAGCATGACAACAACGTTCCAGTTTCGTTCCTTGAAACCTATTTGGAAGAACGAGTTGAAACTTTAACGGTGCATGTTCACGTTTATGTAAATCACGGCAACGAACCTGACCAGATTGCCATTTTGCTGGGGACTGGTGCCAGTTGAAGCTAACCAGCATGGTGCGCGATTCGGCTGACATCGCGCTCTTGGCAAGTGTCTGCTCGAGATTTCGTCCGGTCTTCTGCTCTAAATCCTGGCTCAGTGCCTGGCGTTCAGTATCACTCATGCCTCGAAGATTCAGACGAATGCTATGTTCGACCAGCGCGAGCATATCGACAGTTTCTTCGAGACCGTCGAAAAAAGATAATCGCTGCGGATTTCTAGATACTGTTTCCGTTGTATCGTCGGTATCAACTTGTCGTGATTAAACACAACTGCAATTATTTTTTCGCCGGAGTAAGGAGAGATTTTATGAAACTCAACCCTAGAGACACTCTAAATTGGCTTTTGGTACCGGTTTTACTACTGTTGACGTTTTCTCTCGGTTCTGCCGCGGCGAATGAAGGTGCAGAATCAAAAACTGTTAGCGATGTAATGAAACGAAAAAGCGCTCTTCGTCATCTTGAATCGGTTCACTTCCTAGTGTGGTGAGTAAATTGCCATCGAACATGCCACCACTTTGCGCCGAGAGGTTGAGCGCTTCTATATGCCGGCTCTGCATCAACACCACTTTGATTTCACATTCCTCTTTATTTACCAACTTTACGACGAACTGAAACGACGATGTTGCTCCCCGTTACATAGCACCGCATATGGTGCCTCTCAAATATCGACTGTTGATTGATAGCGTACAGTTTGAAAGCATGTTCCAACAGGCTGTGGAATTGGCAGAGCTGGCTGGATTGGTAATTGCGTCGAAGTTTTTGTAATCAGCTCCAGATCCGCCTCGTCAATGTCTATCGTTGACCAGTAATCACTTTTCTTGTCCAGAGGACGATGAGGTCCTGTTGTACTTGGACTTGACGAATCATTGACTTTCGCGAATAAACGCTCTTTCGAAGCCAGTTTTGCAGGCTTCCCAGTATATCGCACTCCGCTATAATGAATTTGCTGCCGTCGAGGGAAGAGCTATGGCCAAGAACGAACTAGCTAACATACCGCCCGACAAATACCTGGAGTCAGAGGCGAAGGCATCTGTAAGACATGAATACGTCGACGGCACGGTATTCGTGATGGCTGATGAAACTCGACGACACAATATCATCGGAGTCAATATCGTCACCATTGTCAGATCTCACCTCAGAGGAAGTCCTTGCCAGGCCTACATGGAAGGGGTCAAGGTCAGAATAAAAGCTGCCAATTGTTTTTACTATCCAGATGTGATGGTGGCATGCGATCAAGGTGACCCCGAAAGTGTTTACGTGGATGAACCAGTCCTTATCGTGGAAGTGTTATCACGATCGACAGGCAGTACAGACCGCCGAGAAAAGCTCGTCAATTACATGACCATCCCGACACTAATCGAATACGTTATCGTTCATCAGCGCGTCAAACGAGTCGATGTTTATCGACGAAACAAAAACGACAACTTCGATGAATCAATCCTTAGCACAGCGGACGATCTCGTTCTGGAGTCTCTTCCGAACGGGAAACTGATGATTCCGATTGAGGCGATATACGAAAACATCCGTGGAATTCGCGATGGCAGCCTCGAAGTGCGCGAGGAGCTAATCGAGTATGGCGACTGGTTCGAGGATGACGAAGTTGACGTTCTGGATTAGGTTGCGGATCGCACCGGAACCATTACATCACGGGGTTACAGCTACATACAATAAGTAAGCAGGATTTGATACCATCACCAATATCAGCTAACGATCCAGATGTGGTCTCAGGATTAGATTCAGCCGCAACAACAGTTTCTTTGGGCGGTCGGCCGCGGTAATTGCTCTGGTAAATGTTCAGGTTCTCAAACTTTGACCCACGGGTATGCAAACCGGGCGAATGCAATTTGAACTAGCTCACCTGACGTTCGCTGCGCCTGCTGTCCTTGCGGAAAACACGCACGTCTAGAACAGTAGCAACGTTATTGCAACGTCCAAGCGATATCGTGAATCCAAAGCATCTTTTGGGAGCGAAAATGGATAACGCCGATAGGGCTAAAACTGCGCAAGAGACAACTGTCGAAGGGAACTTACTTCCTGAGGTGCTCGGTGAGAATTTCTATAAGGATTATTACAACCTCGTCGATAGCGTCAAGAACTTTAATCGTATAGATCAGAACGGCAACGGTTCCCTCAATCAATTAGAACTGGTTGATGCCCGTGATGATAGTCCGAACATAAAAGCAATAGGCTCTGAACTAAATCCAGATGCGGCAGACGACTTCCTCGTCAAACATCTCGGAAAAGATCTCTACAAAAACTATGTGAACTTCGTCGAGGGCGAGCGAAATTTTGCTTCTGTGGATATAAACAAAAACGGTTTACTTAGCACAAAAGAATTGAAAGAATTCGAAAGCCGTCTTCCCTTCGCTTGTTGACGGCGGTTTAAAAGCGAACGTTCTTGGGTGGCAACCTTAAAATGCACTGAGATTTATTCGCCGGAGTTGTTGTTTCGCCTCCCGCGATCTGA